>JAADDE010000036.1 GCA_013154085.1 Thermoproteota archaeon
CTTCAAAGTAGCGCGTCCTCTTGTCATACAGCTTTAGGAGGTAGAGGTTGGGGAGCACCTCTTTAACTTCCTTCCAAACGCGCACACGGGCTCCCGGCTTACTGCGCCGTCCTTAGTTAATTGCGATGAGGTCACTTGGCCGGCAGACTCGATGAAGAGCAGGTCACGGGCGCCGAGCGAACAAACTAATCTCCTCTGAGAATAAACTCTATAGAGGGGAAGGGCGGTGGTGGACGTAACTCTCGTTACCCTAGGAGTCGCGGCAGTAACGCTGATACTGGTGGCCTACCTGACGCTGAGCGTCTTGCCCGCCCTGGCAAAGTTCAATGATATAGCAACCGCTCTGGACTATTTAAATAACACGATGATATCTACCAACGAAAAGCTCAACACGATAGCGCTCCAGCTGAACGCCACAAACACCAACCTAGAGCGCCTAAACTCTGTCGTAATCAACAACACAGAGCTGAGCGCGCGGTACTTGCCGAAGATCTATGATGTCCTCAACCAGACCCACGCGACCGTCCAAAGCGCGCGGAGGCTCGCGGCGTCTCTGAGCAACCGCATCGATCTGCTCATATCAAAAATTAATATAATAAACAGCACCATCTCGAGCAAGCTGAACGCGCTCAGCGCGAAGCTGGAGCAGAACTCTGAGGAAATCAAGGGACTGCTCGCCAACGCAACCTCGGCCGTCCTCGCCGGGCTGAACGAAACGAAGAAGGCCCTGCAAGCCGTCGGTTCGCGGCTGGAAGCGCTCGGCAACGACATTAAGAACCTGTCCAACATAACCCTCGAAAACAACATGATTCTGCTGAACATAAGCAGGAAGGTAGATATGTATAAGAACATGACGCTGGAGATGACCCGCCGCATAGAGGCTGTGTACTTAGAGCTGAAGGGCGTTAACAGCTCCCTCAACGCGACGCTGCTGGACGTCCGCGCTGCCTTAGAGGAGCTGAGGGCCAAGCTGAGGAGCTTGGAAGCTCTGAAGAATGAAACGAGGGCTCAGATAGAGCTGCTGAACAGCGAAATAAAGAGCCTCAAGCGGCAACTCAACGAAACGGTAAAGGTACAAGTAGAAAGGGCTAAAGCAGACCTCCTCAGAGAGCTCCGGGCCGGCGTGGCTGAGCTCCAAGACCGGGTCAGTGCGCTCGAAGCCAGGCAGAGGGCCTTGGAGGGGACTCTGGGAACCATAATGATGCTCCAAGTGGTGCCCGTGCTGACACTCATAGTGTCGATAGCGACCTTGTACCTCATCTGGACGGCGTAATTTTTGTGTGGTAGCCGGGCGGGGATTCGAACCCCGGTCACGGGGGCCAGAGCCCCGCATCCTTGGCCGCTAGACGACCCGGCTCCGGTCTCGGTCCCTAAGCCGGATTAAAAAGCTATTCCCAGCGCCTCCAGAACGGTTCGAAGCTGCTCCGGCCTCATTATGGCCGAACACACTTGCTTCTTGCCTCCGACCTCCTTCACGCCCAGCTCCCGGATCTTCTCTATCAGGTAGGAGTGGTCGAAGCTACCGCCTCTGCAGTAGACCCTTGCCTTGTCCCTACCCAAGGCTATTATTATGGTCTCGCCTTTGCCTCTCAAGCGCTTCCACAAGGAAGACGTCATTATGAGGGCTTCATCCCCCTTCACTATACAGACCTTCTTGTCCCCCAGCTCGCGGCACTCCGCCGAGGCTTCCAACTCGTCCAGGAGTTTCCTAGCCCTCTCCCGCGCCTCTATAAGCCTCCTGTCGCTGAGCAGGTCCTCGAGCGTGAGGGATATCAGCTTGCGGGTGTACTCCTTTATGCACTCATAGTCCATGAGCTTATAGCAGGAGTTTAGGAGAGCCGCCGCCTCGATGGCGTCCTCGCCCCTTATGCCCTCCTTCCTCACTATCTCCTCCCAAAGCGGGTTTCCGCGGGGGTCGTGTAGATCTCCGGCAATGGCCACGGCGTCCCTCCAGTCGTAAGGGAGGCCGAGGTAGTCCGAGACCACCACGGACGCGCTGGGGGGCGAGTCCCCCTCTAGGGCCGGGTTCACCACCGTTCCGCAAGGGGGTTTGGGTGCCACGTGGTGGTCTATCACGACCAAGTCCTTCACGGAGGCGCACAGCCTGGCCCAGTCCTCCGCGGGCATGGAGTAGTCCAGCACGTACAGCTTATCACCCAAAGCCTCCCTGGGCACCGCCTCGAACGACCAGCTCCCTATCCTCGGGACGTATACTGGCAGATCGAGGCGCTGGAGGAGCTTGCTGCCCGACACTATCCCGTCCGCGTCCCAGTGGGTTAGCAACTTAGCCAAGCTTTCGACCGGGGGGCTCCCGGGGGCCCGGGGGTCAAGAAACTTCGTACTTAGGCCTCCTCACCCTTGCGGAAAAGCCCGGAGCGACTTCCTTCAGCGCGTCCAAGACCTCCGGAGCCGCGCCCATGTCGACTACCTCGACGTCTCCGTAGAGGGGGTAAACGTACACCAAGGCAGCCATCTTTCCATCTTTCATGACTATCAGCCAGTTCGCGTGCCTGGAGACGTAGAGGCCCTTCTCCCTAAGCTTCTTGGCGAGCTCCTTTGGAACGTGCTCCCTCAAGCTCCCATCACCTCGCTGATTATTAGGTTGAGGATGTTCTTCGCTTTCCGGTGGGCCATTTCCGAGCTCTCGTCGGAGGCCAGCACACAGACCTTCACATACGGCCTGTTGCCCTCGAGCCCCGGATGGGTCTTGATGTAAGAGTCGGGGTACATCTTCGCGACTTTCCTTATAATATCAGCTATATCGGCCTCCCTCACGTTTTCCAGCCTCTCACACGCTTCGGCCCTCCTCAACAAGCTGTCGTTCTCGAGCTCGCTTATTACATAGTCGAGCATGGCCTCGGCCTCCGCCGGGACGCCCGGAAGGGCGAAGATTTTCTTGTTGCCGAACTTTATGTAGATTCCCGGAGCAACTCCCACGGGGTTGGGTATGGGCTTGGAGGTCGAGGGCATTACTGCCATTTTAAGCCTTTCCTTAGTCATCTCGAGTCTCATTTCCCTCACCTTCCTTTCTATCATATCCCTAGCCTTCTGGTTTATTTCGAGAGGGAGGCCCAGCGCGTAGGCCAGCGCTTCAGCGGTGACGTCATCGTACGTGGGGCCGAGGCCTCCGGTGGTCACCACGACGTTTGCCTCGTACAAGAGCTCCTTCAGCGCCTTAGCTATGGCGTCCACGTCGTCCTTAACCTTCCTTATCTCCAGCACCTCATAGCCCATCATTGTCAGAGCTCTCGCCACCTTTTGGGAGTTCGTATCTAGGACCCTACCGATGAGTATCTCATTTCCTATAATTACTACTCCAGCCTTCCAGAAGTGGATCAAGACTTCAAGTCACCCTCCACTACCCGTGCCACCTTCAGTCCCGACAGCAACATGCCGGAGACTGCAGGTCCCATTCTGGGCAGCTTCTTCCAGCTGGCCACAGCCATGCCGGCCGCGTATAGGCCGTCTATCACCTTGCCAGTTTCCTTTACTACGAGCACCTCGGCCCTCTCTGCCCAAGCCCCGCTTTCCCTGCTCACGTTGAGATTTAGTCCGAGCTTCTCGTCGGCGACCTTCAGTATTTCGGCTCCGTGGCCGGTCGCGTCGATCAGTGCCCTCGACTTGAAGAAGATTGGGTCCACGTGCAGCTTCGCCACGTGTATGGGAGACCAGAGCGCCACCGCACCCACGACCTTCTTCTTGCCGTTTATTTCTCTGTATATCAGATCCTCCACGTGCCAGCCCAGCAGAACCTTCGCTCCGGCCTCAACCGCTTTCCTCGCCATGCTTGAGGTCAGCGCCACTGCGTCGGTTACGTAGATGCCCTCATACTCGGTCTCCTCGAGAGGTATATCCAGATCCTTTACTACCTCCTTCACGTTGAGACCTTCGACCTCCAGCTCCTCGACAACTACCTTGTGAAATAGGGAGCCTCCCCCGTTCATGCCTCCTCCGTAGGATATCTTTCTCTCGAACACTAAGGTCTTGAATCCGGCCTTGGCTAAGTAGTAGGCCGCGGTGAGGCCCGCAGGCCCGGCCCCTACTATTATCACATCGCTCTCGGTGTATTCGTTCAGCTCGTCAACGCTCTTGCGCAGAATTATCGAGGTCATAATTGCCTCGTCGAGCACAGCGGGTCCCCCAGGGAGTCTGGGAGCTAGATATTTCTTGTTTCCCGAGCCTCCTCGTAGCTTCAAAAAATAGGGCTCGTTTGAGGGGCGAACGGGGCTGGAGCTGGTGTCTTCAATCTTCCAGCTGGAAAGGGACTTCACGTTCTACACGGACGGCGGCGCAGTAGCTCTGGACAGCGACGGGGAGCACGTGGCGATAGGGACCTCCAAGCTTTCGCCGCGCTTCCCGAGAAGCGGCGAGGAGGGGGGCCACGCCTACGTAGTCAAGAAGAAGGGGAAGGTAGTCCTCAGCTGGAGGTTTGACGCGGAGAAGGGCTTCAACTGCGCGGCTTTCAGCCCCAGCAAGGACTTCGTGATATTTGGAAACGACGATGGGAAGCTGTACGTGTTCACGTACGACGGGGATCTGCTGAGCGCCGTTGAGGTTGACTCGCCGGTATACTCGTGCGCCTTCTCCCGCTCGGGCTCCTACTTAGCCTTGGGCACCGAGGGCGGGAAGGTCAGCGTGCGGGATTCGAACTTCGAGCCCCTGTGGGAGTACTTGACGGAGGACAACGTGTGGGGCTTGAGCTGGTCCCCGGACGAGAGGTACGTCGCCGCCGCCAGCCACGACGGCAACGTGTACATTTTGACGAAGCCGAAGGAGGTGTGGAAAGAAGATCTGGGCAGTCCGGTGAACAGGGTGAGCTGGTGCGGGGAGCGCTTGGCGGCCGGCACGTGGGAGCCCGGAAAAGTCGTGGTGTACGAGGCCGGAAACCCGGCCTCGCCCCAGAAGCTGTGGGAGAAGAGCGTTTGGGGCAGCGTGTGGGGGCTGGAGTTTGAAGACGCGTGCAACTACCTAGCCGCCGGCTCGAGCGGCAAAGCATTCAAGGTATTTGCTCAAGACGGGAGGGAAGTCTTCTCAGCAGACCTCTTCCCGGTGGAAGACCTCTCGTGGAACAGCGCCGTGCTCGCCGTCGGAGGAGAAGGGAGGGTGGAGGTGTACAGAACCTTCCAGTGCTTGCCGCACTCCTTGCCGTCCCTCAAGCGCTTCAAGACCATAAGCTTAACGAAGCCGGACAACTTAGGCTTCGCTGAGATGTCTGAAGCCCTCTACTTACTGCTCGGCAAGCCTAAGGTGGTTAGGGTGAACGGGGAGGAGATGGGAGTAAAGGTGGTAAAAGGAAACTTCTTGTACATATTTTCGCCGTACGACGGTGAGGTGGAGGTGGAGGTAGTTGATGAGGCTTAGCGAGGAGAGGGCCCGGGAGGTAGCGGAGAAGCTGAACTACAGATGGCCGGACGGGACGGTAGTGGCGGTAGTGCAGGAGTACAAGAGCGGGAGGGTTCTGATGGTAGCCTCCATGAATAAGGAGGCAGTAATAAAAACCTTGACGACCGGTATAGTCCATTATTGGAGCAAGTCGAGGAAGGAGCTCTGGGTCAAGGGGGCAACCAGCGGGCACATACAAGTCCTCGAGAGGTTCTACCACGACTGCGACTCCGACTCGGTGCTCCTCGTAGTTAGGCAGGCTTCCCTAATGGCCTGCCACGAAGGCTACCACTCGTGCTTCCATTATAAGGTGGAGGAGGACGGGATCGAGGTCGAGGAGCCCAAGTATCAGTAGCCGATTAGGTATAGGTAGAGTGCCACCAGCGAGGCGAGGGCCACCGGCGCGGTGAGCTTGGCCAAGAGGCAGTTGTGCTGGAACATGAAGTACGTGAGGAAGAGGATTATTATGAAGGCCGCCGCCAGCTCTATCACTTCCCTCACCACGGTGCGGTGGTCCCGTGGAACTTGCCCTTGAAGTTCAGCCTGTAGCCGCACTTGGGACAGCGGAAGTCCTCCGTGAGCTTCCAAGCAACTATGTAGAAGCCGTAGCGCTCCACCACCAGCTCCCCGCAGTTGGGGCAGTACGTGTTCTCGTACGGATGCCCCGGCACGTTGCCTATGTAGACGTAGTGCATTCCGAGCTTTTTGGCCAGCTCAACGTGCTTCTCCAGCGTCTCCACCGGCGTGGGCGGGACGTCCCTCATGAGGTAGTCCGGGTGGAAGCGGAGGAAGTGCATCGGAGTTTCGGGGCCCAAGATTTCCTTTACCTTCTTGACCAGCTTCTCCGCATCTTCCAGCTTGTCGCCGTACTTCGGGACCACGAGGTCCGTCACCTCGACGAACCATCCGGCCTCTTTCATCGCCTTCAAGCTTTCGAATATGGGCTCTGGATCCGGCACGCCCATAAACCTCCGGTAGAACTCCTTGTTGGCGTTCCCCTTGAAGTCCACCGTGGCCGCGTCCATGTACTGTCCCAGCTTCTTTATTGCCTCCGGCGTCATGTAGCCGTTGGTAACCATAGTGTTGAAGAGTCCGTGCTTCTTGGCTATCCTCGCGACGTCGTACATGAATTCGAAATATATCGTGGGCTCGTTGTAGGTGTAGCTTATGCCGTCTGCCCCTAAATCCAGAGCGAGCTCCACCACCCTCTCGGGCTCCAAGTACTTGCCGTAGATCTGCTCCCTCCGCGCTTGGCTTATCTCCCAGTTCTGGCAGAACCGGCAGAAGAAGTTGCAACCTGCGGTTGAGATGCTGAAGACCTTCGCCCCCGGATGGAAGTGCATTAGCGGCTTCTTCTCTATGGGATCGACGTTGGCGGCCGTCACGTAGCCGTATACGAGCGTGTAGAGCTTTCCGTTTATGTTGGCCCTTACTCCGCAGACCCCGTAGGTGTTTGGAGGGAGCTTACAGCGCCTCCAGCACAGGTCGCACTGAACCCAGCCGTTGTCCAGCTGCTTAGTTAGGTCCGGGTCTGCCTCTCTGACCCAAGGCTTGCCCAGCCACTTCTTGGCCAAATCCTCCATCACTTACCACCCTTCCTCCTAACCACTAGGACCGGGCAGTGGGCGTGGTTGACCACGTACCTAGCCACGCTTCCCAGTATCAGAGCCTTGAGCCCGCTGAGCCCCCTGGTGCCCATCGCTATTAGGTCAACGTCCAGATCTTTCGCCGTCTCAACTATTGTCTTGCCCACGTGGCCTTCTTTGACCACTCCCTCTGCCTTAAAGCCGCGTTTCTTGAAGTACTCCACGGCTTCATCCACTATCTTCTTCGCGTTCTCGCGAAGCTCTTGGAGGAGCTGCTCGATCAGTGCCGGCGGGGCCACGCTCTCTAAGCCCAGCTCCGCCAAGCTCGGAATGACGTGGAGCACCACCACCTCCCACTTCTCCTTATCCAGCACGTCGGCGACGTACTCTACGGCGTACTTGCTGTACTCCGAACCGTCCACCGCGACCAGGGCCTTCCTCAAGCCCTAAACCACCCGGGGAGCTTTGCAGAAATGGTTTTTGGGTAGGGGGCGCCTCAGCCGAAGGGCCTCTCCAGCAAGTACATCGCCCCGACCACGCTCAGCACGAGCGAGATCAGGGCCAGCACGAGGAGGGCAACCTCTGCCAGCGTCGCGCCCGGTCGGAAGGACTTCTTTCCGGCCACCATTAGCCAGATCACCTCCCTCCTCCTCCCGGCTAGTGCGTGGGGCTGAAGACTTCGCACTTTTGGGGAGGGGACCCTCCCTCCACCACCTCTTCGAGCACGTCCACGAACTTCTTTATCAGCATTAAGGCCGGACTGGACTCCGGAGGGTAGTTCAAGGAGGCCGGCGAGGCCAATCCCTCCGCGAAGACGTCGTATAGCTTCCCGTCGAACGGTATCGCCATAGCAACCCTGCCGTTCACCTCCTTACACAGGCCCAGCGCGTACTCCTTGGCGCGGTTGAGCTCCTCCGGCGTGGGCCTTACCATGTTTATTATGGTGCCCAAGACCGGTATGTTCTTCGTGTAGCGCTGGTGCAACTGCGCTATGAGCTGGATCATGTTGGGGTTGCTGTCGGAGAGCAGGTTAATCCAAGAGCTGGTCGTGGACAGCAAGTGCTGGTAGGTGTAGTAGGTTGCCCAGGAGGGCACGGGGTAGTCGTTGAATACTACGTCGTACTCCTTCGCCAGCTTTTCCACGGACCCCTTCATCTTTGTTACTATCTTAATCACCTTTGAGGGTTCGTTCATTTCCTCCAGCAGTCTGTTTATGTTGTCCGGAATGTCCTCTTCCGTAACCGCCGGCACGACGTAAACGGTCACCGATCCCCTCTTGCCGGTTATCACCGTCTCTTGCACTGCCTCGGTTATGTCGATTAAACCTATGAGCACTTTTACCAAGCTTGGACCGCTCTTGAGCTCCTTCAAGAGCCTCAGAGAGAGGCGCGGGCTCATTATGTCCCAGTCGATAAAGATAACGTTCTTCCCGCGGAGCACCAGCTGTACGCCGCTCTCGAGCTGGATGGTGGTCTTGCCTATGCCTCCCTTGGGAGACGAGTTTCCTATGGCGTTTGGAGCCTTCACCCTATCCGGCAACTTGAGCTTGGTTACGTCAACCCCTCCCTCCTTAGATCTTCGCCGTAGGAATAGCAGTTTCAGCAACTTCAGCAGGTTCACCACCGGCCGTTCACCTCGCTACACTCCTTCGGAATTCACTTGCAAGCGTTATGCTTTAAGCTTCTCGGAGGACGAGGAACACTTAACAAGGGACCACTCGAGTGCCCACTTCGCCTCCCTCGAGCAGAGTTGCATAATTCTCAACCTTGAAGCCGTTGAACACGTAAACCTTTACCTCACCCGCTATTTTAGCCAGCTCCTCGAGCTTCTTCCTCATCCCGCCTGTGACGTCTATTCCTTCGCTTCCCTTCAGCTCTACTGAGCACGGGCTGGCCTCCCTGAGCGGGGGTCCCGAAGGCGGCCAGCTCCGGTACACGCCTTCCACGTCCGTAGCAAGCCCCACCGCTTCCGCACCCAGCTTCTTCGCGAGCTCCACGACCAGCTCGTCGCCCGAGACCACCTTCCCGGGCGGGACTACGTTTCCTTGTATGACCGGTATCCAGCCGATCTTCAGCGCCTCCCTTATGGGCTCCACGAGGAGCTCTCCAGCCCACATGGAAGGCGTGGAGTAGGGGGCGAAGGGATCGCCGAGGGCTTCCGTAACTCTGTTGGTCATCTCGTTCATCACCCTTATTACTTCATATCCCTTATCTTTCAAGCTATACCCGCTTTCCAGTAGCTCTCTAACCTTCGGGTGCCCGAAGCTTCCCCCGCCGTGCACCACCACGAGCTCGCCGCTCTTCTTCTTCAGCACTTTCCCTATCTCCTTCAACAGTTCTGTCCTCAAACTGTAAGGCCTCCTCTTGTCGCTTATAACGCTGCCCCCGAGCTTGAGCACGATCAAGCTCGCCGCCCCTTCCGGGAAGGCGCGGGGCCGATGAAGAACAGTGGGTCTGGCGAGCGGTGGCCGGGAACCCAAAGGCTGAGGCATTTGTATCCCGCCGGCCGGGGAGCGTGGGGTCCTAATGACGCTCGTTGTGGGTCTCCACGGGGCTCACGACCCCTCAGTGGCAGCAGTGGTGGACGGAGAGCTTGTGTTTGCCCTTGAGGACGAGAGGGTGAATAGGTACAAGCACTCCATGCGCACGCCGGCGCTGGTCCCTCCGGGGAGGCCGAACTTCCCGGTCGTGGCAAGCCGCTCCTTGCCGGGATACTCCTTGGTACTGCTAGAAAGGTTCTTAGAGAAGGAATATGGGCTGAGAGTAAAGGATGCAGACGTCATAGCGGTTACTGGAATCAGGAGGAAGTGGTACGTCCTGGACATAGTTAGGAGGAGGCCGTGGAAGTGGAAGGCTACCTATACAGTAGGCCTGAGCTACACCGCCAGAAAGGTCTCGCCGGTAAGGTACATCTACGAGACGGAGAAGATGATCAAAAAGGAAACTGCACTGCTGAGGAAGATGAACAGCTTTGCTAGGGAGGTGAGCTTGGCTGAGGCGGATCCCGGCTCGGCCGACGTGCTCGAAGACGAAAAGAAGGGCGTAAAGAAATACTTGAGGAAGCTCTCCTCGGCCGTCTCCACCCTCTCCCCGCTCCTTGGGATTCTCGGAAGGGGCTACTGGGAGGCGTTCTTCCCGGGCGTTGCGGAGACCGACTGGGTGCACGTAGATCATGCCAGGAAGCTCATGAAGGCCTTCTTGGGCTACGAGCTCCCGCGTGAGAAGTTCGTCGTGGTGGAGCACCACTTAGCCCACGCCGCCACTGCATACTACTTCTCCGGACACAGCACAATGACCGTGGTGACGGCCGACGGAGCCGGTGAGTACCAGTCGACCGTGGTCTGGAGCGTAAGAGACGGAGAGTTTGAGAAGGTGCTCGAGCTGCACGTGAGGGACGGAAGCCTCGGCATCTTCTACGAAGGGGTGTCGTACTGCATAGGCTTCACCGAGTACGCCGAGGGGCCGGGAAAGGCGATGGGGCTGGCGCCCTACGGCAAGCCGAACGAGAGGTACCGGAAAGTTATGGAGAGCTTGCTGAAGGTTTACGACGAAGGCGCGGACCGGCCGTTCGAGCTCGCGCCGGCGAAGCTCCTCGAGGGCTACTACATCCCCTACCTCGAGAAGGCCGGCTGCTGCATATTCTGGAACCCGAGGGAGAGGCCCATGAACGAGGAGGCTGCAGATCTGGCCTACGAGCTTCAGCGCCGCTTCGAGGAGGCGTACCTAACCTTGAGCATGTGGGCCAAGAAGCACGTGGGCTCGCCCTACTTGGGGCTCTCCGGCGGCGTGGCCCTCAACGGAAAGGGCAATATGGTTATACACTACTCAAAGATATTCAGCGACGTATTCATCTTCCCCGGGGCCAACGACGCCGGCATATCGATAGGAGCCGCCGCTTGGGCCTACGAGCACGTCTTGGGCAAGAAGATGAAAAACGTGAGGATCCGGAGCGCGTACTGGGGCTTTCCCTACGGTGAGGAAGAGGTAAGGAGCGCCCTCAAGCTGGCAAAGGATTTAGGATTCAAGGTAGAGGAAGTGGGAGATGCCGCTGTCTTGGCAGAAGACTTGGTCAAGGGCAAGTTCTACGCAATATACCAAGGAAGGGCAGAGTTCGGTCCGAGAGCATTGGGCCACCGATCCTTAGTGGCCGACCCGCGGAAGAGGGAGCACTGGGAGAGGATGAACGAAGTGAAGGGGAGGGAGTGGTGGAGGCCTCTGGCCCCCTCCTTGCTTCTGGAGGACGCCGACTACTTCTTCAAGGACCCCGTCGAAGCTCCGTTTATGATACTCATGCTGAAGTACAAAGACGAGAACAAGTGCAGAGAGGTCCCCGCTACTTGCCACGTTGACATGACCGCCAGGCCGCAGACCGTGACCCGGGAGATAGACGCTCAGTGGTACGGTTTGATAAAGGAGTTCAAGAGGCTTACTGGTATAGGCTTGATAATGAATACCAGCTTTAACATGGGCGGTGAGCCGTTGGTGGAGACGCCGGTCCAAGCGGTGCTGAGCTACGCCTTCATGTTCGGCCTCAGCGGTTTGTGGCTGGAAGGTTATTTAATAACCAAGTAGCTCAGAGTCCGTACTCGCGCCACCTCCTCTCGACCATCTCCGATATCCTCGGGTCGGGCTCGCTCCTCTCCGGCCACTCGTAGCCGCACTCCTCCTTCAGCTTCCTAGTTGCATCCACGATCATTTTGCTCCCGGCGGGCGGGAAGGGGACCGTGTGATCCAGCGCGTCGGTCACGTCGTTTGTAATTATTTCTACGTCTCTAGCCGGA
Source organism: Thermoproteota archaeon (assembly GCA_013154085.1). Lineage (GTDB taxonomy): Archaea > Thermoproteota > Thermoprotei_A > Sulfolobales > Ignicoccaceae > Ignicoccus. The sequence goes on from JAADDE010000036.1 coordinate 11,749, forward strand.
TCGACAGTCGAGGCTATCGCGTAGGCCACCTCACCCCAGTCGTGGACGTTTACGTCGTGATCGACCACTATCAATATCTTGGTGAAGCTCATCTGCCCCAGCCCCAGTAGGGCGTGAGCGGCCTTCCGGGCGTGTCCGGGGTACTGCTTCTTGATTGAGACTATCGCTATTCCGTGGAAGAGGCCCTCCGGAGGCAGATTCATATCGACTATCTCGGGGACGAGCCATTTTATTATTGGCAAGAATATCCTTTCAGTGGCCTTCCCGATGTTGGCATCTTCCATCGGCGGCCTTCCGACCACGGTGCCGTAATATATGGGATCCTTCCGGGTGTACATTTCCTCCATGTGGAATACCGGATACAAGTCCCTCGGAGTGTAGTAGCCCGTGTGGTCCCCAAAGGGGCCCTCCCAAGCAAGCTCCTCCGTGTCCACGTAGCCTATCATGAGCGCCTCCGCGTTTGCCGGCACGAGCAAGCCGTTCGCTTCGACCACCTTCACGGGGGAGCCTTTGAGGAAGCCGGCGAAGGTGTACTTATCTAGGTTGCCCGGCACGGGGAGGGCGCCGGTGAGCAAGGTCGCGGGATCCCCGCCTATCGCAATTGCTACGGGCATCTTCTTAATTCCCAATTTTTTATACTTCCTGTAGTTCTCCGCTCCCCTCTTGTGCACCTGCCAGTGCACAACTGCCCTCTTGGGCGAGTAGAGCATTATCCGGTAAACGCCGAACGTGTGGACCTCGGTCTCTGGGTCCTTAGTTATGGTTAAGGCATAGGTCAAGTAGCGGGATGCGTCCTTCGGCCATGTCTTGAAGGAAGGCAACGAGAAGAAGTCCGGCTCCCTCTCAACTTCCATCACCGGGCCCTTCCTAACCCTCTTCGGTAAGTACTTGCTCATCCCTATCATGTCTCCGAGGACCTTTATCTTTTCTCCGAGGCTCTTCGGCCTCGCCTTAAACGGAGCGATGAACCTCTCTCCCAGCTCTTCGAGCCTCTCGGCGCCGAGGGCCAGCTTGACGAGCTCCATGGAGCCGAAGATGTTCCCGGCGACCCTCCACTCCGGGTACCCCTTGAGCTTCTCGAAGAGCACGGCCTTGCCGTACCTCCTCCACATGAGCTTCCTTAAGATCTCCGGCACTTCCTCCACTGGATCGACCTCAGCCTTCACCCTGGCCAGCAAGCCCTTATCATCCAAGAAGCTCAAGTACTCCCTTAGGTCCTCAAACAAGTCCGGGTACCCAGCGGCCTCCGCGAAAAGCTGAATTAACGCTGTGGGGTCCCTGAGTTCCGGGTCTGGGGCCCGTGTGCTTGGGCATTCCCGCGTCCGTTAAAGAGGTCCGTGAAGACGGCACCGCAGTTGTCGACGTGTTTGGCAACGACGCCGTGGTAGATACCACTCTCGTCCCCGACGTAAAGCCCGGAGACAAGGTGATAGTCCACGCCGGCGCGATAATAGCTAAGATGGACGAGGAGCAGTGGAGGCAGACGTACGAGATATGGAAGCAAGTGCTGGAAACCTTGGACAAGGAGTTCGAGGCCGCGCTTGAGCAATAAAGGGCCGCGCCTTTCTCCCCTTGGGAACGCAGTGAGGAAGCTCTCTCTGGCAGAAGCGACTGCCTTAGGAATAGGAATAATAATAGGGGCAAGCATATTCTCGCTCGTAGGCGTGGGGGCGAAAATAGCCGGCTCAGATCTGCTGAATTCTTCCTCTCTGCAGCGTACGCGCTTACAGTAGCCTATTCCTATGCCAAGCTCTCGAGGGTCCTCGTCTCCAACGCCGGCCCCAGTAAGTCCTGCACGCGTTCGGCGACAGCGTCTGGGTGGGGGCCCTTGCCTTCATATACTGGTTCAGCTACGTGGTTTCAATATCCCTATTCGCATACACCTTTGCCGGGTACTTGTTAGGAGCCTTAGGTCTGACTGCGAGCTACTTGCTGTACGGAATTGTCGAGTCGGCATTGATAGCGTTCTTCGTAGCCTTGAACTTCAAGGGCTCGCAGGCTGTTGGAGCAGCTGAGACCTTGCTTGTGGCATTCAAGCTATTCGTTCTGCTGGTGTTCATTGCGGGCGGCCTCTTCTTCGTAAATCCCGAGCGCTTGATGCCGGACCTCAGCATAAGGGGAATTGAGGGCATTCTAATTGCATCGGCTTTGTATTTGCTGAGCTACGCGGGCTTCGGCGTCATAACCAACGCTTCCGAAGACATAGAGGACCCGGAGAAGAACGTCCCTAGGGCTATATACTTGAGCTTGCTGATATCCGCAATTATTTATGTCCTTGTGTCGGTAGTAGTAATAGGTGCTGTGCCTAGATCCCTCGTGATTAAGGCCGAGGAGTACGCTCTGGCGGTGGCGGCCAAGCCCTTCCTCCACGAGTGGGGCTTCGCGCTTGTAACGCTCGGCGCCTTGGTCTCGACCTCATCAGCCCTGAACTCGGCCCTCTACGGAGGGGCCAACGTGGCTTACGCGCTGGCGAAGAAGGGCGTGCTGCCGAAGGCGTTCGACCGGAGGACCTGGTTCGGGGAGCCGGAGGGGCTCTACATAACGGCTGGCCTAGGCTTGTTCTTAGCACTCTTCCTCAACCTCAGCGGGATAGCAGAAGTGACTACGCTGGCGTTCATACTGATATACTTAGCAGTGGCGCTGGCTCACTGGAAGCTTAGAGAAATGACTAAAGGAGACGCCCGGATAATCGTCGCCTCAATTGCCATCTTGATGCTTTCGTTCCTGATAATAATGAGCTATTCGCTGGCCACGAACGCTAAAGCGTTCACCGTGGCCGCCCTCTTCCTCGGGGGCGCGGTGGTGTTCGAGTGGCTCTATAGGAAGGTTACTGGGAGGGAGATGAGGGCGAGGGCTCAAATAAGAGGCTGAGGGCGAGGCGGAGCAAGCACGCAAGCTTTCTGAGGTCTTCTTCCACCTCCGTCCTCTTGAGGCCTAAGTCCGGGCACGACTCGTCTTGGTACATAACTTCCCAGAACCTCTTGTCCTCAAACAGCTCCTCCTCAGAGTTCGCCACGAACGCGTGCTCCAGGAGGCCGTCCTTAAACGAGAGGACCACCAGCGGGCGGCGCCCGCAACACACGGCCACGCTACTCCCGCGCTTCCTCAAGCTCCCTCACGAACTTCTCCAAATACTTTATTGCCTCATCTATCGCCTCAAGCAACACCTTGTAGGGGTCCTCCTTGCCGTCGGTCCTTATGGTTATCCACAGCACTTGTCTGAGCGGGTGCTCCACGAGGTACAGCGCAGTGACGCCCTTCTTCTGGGCCGCTATTTTTGTTATGAGGTTCCCGAGGGTATGGCTCTCGCCCGGTATCTTTACCCTCACCTCCCTCTCTCCCCTAACTTCGATCTCAGGCTTCGCCAGCACCTCTACCATGTCCCTTCGGCCTCCCTCAGCGTCTCCGATAGGCGCTTTATTATTCTCCTCCATTCCTCTCTCACCTCATACTTAAAGTCGCCGGGCTCAATGAAGCCCTCCCGCTCCATCGCTTCTACGACAGCTCCGGGCGGCAGCGAGTAGGCCGCGCTCAAGACCGCCACGGCCTTCTTGGCGGAGTGGGGAAGGCGGAACCGAACCACCTCATCTTCCATAGCTTCCCTCATCTTTTTCATTACTTCAACGACCTCAGAAAACGGCGCGTCTGAGATTAAGGTGTTGTCCTCCAGCCTCGCGGAGTAGCCCAAGAGCCTCAAAGCCTCCACGAGAGCATCTACCGGCACCGTGACCTTGGCCAGCTTCGGGAGCTCCTCTATTGATACCTTCGTGTAGGGCATTGCTGCGCTCTCTATTTCCCTCTTCAGCTCCTCTATCTCATACCTTAGGGACTTCAGCTCGTACGGGAAGCCCAGCGCTTCTATTATCAGCTTGTTCCCCTCGACCTCGCCCTTGAGCCACCTGACGCTGACCTCTTCCGTTATTTTGTTGAGGAGCTCATAGCACGCCTCCTCGTTAACGCACTTAATGACGAACCTTCTTATCTTCATGTTTCTGATCCCTCTTCTTGGGTCTCTTCGCCTTAAGCACGTAGTCCGGCGAGACGAGCCTCTCCTCCACGCGCCCGCAGTAGGGGCACTGGAGCTGGTTCTCTATCTTGTACAACGGATGGCCGCAGTTCCCGCAGTATGCCAAGATCACTCCCAGCCTAGGCCCCTTCAATGTGAGCTGGTACGGCGGTCCGGCCAGCACCTTCACCTTTACCAAGTCTCCAGGTCTAACGGCGTCGTACAAGCTGTTTACCGGCTTGCCCACTTGGCTTATGTGGAGGACTGCGCTGTACGCCCGGGCACTCAAGACCTCTTCCATGTTCCTGGCAACTCTCAGCTGAGCCAGCTCGTTCCTCATTGCAACCACCTCGCCGTAGACTATCTCCTTAGGCTGAAGGAGCTTCTTCTCGGCGTTCGGTCCTCTAACCTCTACGAGGTAGTTCAGCATGTCTATCTTGACCGTCCCCGGGATGCTGGCCCTCACCAGCCCGTCGTCCTCGTAAGTCCCCGGTCCCGGCGCCAGCTCCTCTATCACGCACAGCGGGTCGCCGGGGACTACCTTATCCCCGTTCTTCACAAACGGCATCTCGGGCCCCCTAAGGGCGGCCTGCGGCAACGAAATAAGGGGACTGGGAGCATGAAGGTGAAGCTGAGGAATCCTACATTTGTGGACGCGCGCCAGATATACGAGATAGAGAGGCGCTCGTTCGAGCACCCGCACCCGTTCTTGGTGATACTGAGCGAGGTTACCTTGCACAGCGACACCAGCTTGGTGGCGGAGGTGGGAGGCAGGGTCGTGGGCTACGCCTTGGCCGCGAAGGAGGTGGGGAGGAAGCTCCACCTACTCAACTTGGCTGTTCACCCGGACTACCGGAGAATGGGAATAGGCAAGTTACTCCTTCAGTCCTTGGAGAAGCTGGCTAAAAGGAAGGGCTTGAAGGAAATATACTTAGAGGTTGAGGAAGACAACGAGGTTGCCAAGAGCTTGTACAAGAAGCTGGGCTACGTTGAAAAGGGAAGAATTAAGGAGTACTACCCCTGGGGCAAGAACGCCATAGTTATGGTCAAGAAGATATCTTAATGCCCGCCTCCTCAGCTATCCTCGTCAAGCCGGGGAACGGGCAAGATCCCTTGGCCTTAACCCCCTCCGGCCTGACCTCCGCCTCGAAGCTCCCAGAGGTCCCTCCCGCCTCCACGAAGAGGCGGGGGCTGACGTGGGAGCGGGCCACGCTGAGGAAGCCTTCGCCTATGCACTTCCTAAGCTTCAAGGCACCTTCCCCGAACATCTCCCTCCAGAGCTCCTCGGGCGCGCGGGTGGTCAAGTAAACCTCGGTAACCTTCTCGGTGCACCTCACCTCGGCCAGGGGGCCCTCCGCGTCCAGCGCTTGGATCGCCTTCACTCCGCCGCCTTCTAGGAAGTCCACGAACTCTAGGTACTTTTTCATTATTTCGATTATTTCTCCGGGCTCTGCCTTGCAAGCGAGCACCCTAGGGCCCAGCATCCTCAAGCTCCGCGCGGAAGGCCTCAGAGTTCCTTATAATGCTCCCACGGTAGGTGCGCGCGGCTGATGCCTATTGTGTGGGTGGGCGACGCTATAGGCAACACGCCGGCCGTTCTGTTAAGAAAGGTTTTGAAAGGTCCCGGTAAGGTCATGTTGAAGCTCGAGTTCATGAATCCGAGCGGAAGCATAAAGGACCGCCCCGCCCTCTTCATGATTCTCGAGGCGGAGAGGGCGGGCCTTCTTAAGCCCGGCTCCACCATAGTGGAGCCCTCCTCGGGCAACACGGCGCTCTCGCTGGCAATGCTCGCCGCTGCCAGGGGCTACAAGATGGTGGCGGTGGTGCCCGAAGGAACGAGCGACCAGAAGGTTAAGCTCATGAAGCTCTTGGGCGCAGAGGTGATCTTCTCGAAGGCCGGCGTTCCCTTGGGCCACCCGGACCACCACTACACCTTGGCCCAGAGGCTTGCAAAAGAGAACGGGTGGGTGATGCTGGACCAGTACAAGAATGAAGCCAACATAAAAGCCCATTACACCACGACGGGGCCGGAGGTGCTGAGGCAGGCTAAGGAGCTTATGGGCGGAATAGATGCCTTTGTGGCCGGAATAGGGACGGGGGGCACGATAATAGGCGTGGGCAGGTACTTGAAGGAGAGGCTCGGCGACGTGAAAATAGTAGCTGTAATTCCTAAGGGAACGAAAATAGGCGAGGTCTTCGGAATAGAGGGATCGCGCTTGAAGCACGCGATAGAGGGGCTGACGGCAATGCCCGTGAGCACGCTGGTTCAGAAGCATAAGGACGTCATTGACGAAGTCATAGAAGTTGACGACGACAGCGCCTTCGAGCTCGCCAAGAGGCTGGCGGCCGAAGAGGGGCTTCTGGTGGGCCTGAGCGCCGGGGCGAACGTGGCCGGCGCTCTGAAGCTGGCCGAGGAGGGTCTGAGGGTCGCCACAGTCGCGCCCGACGGCGCCATTAGGTACTTGGACCGGCTCTGACCTCGAACTCGCAGTGCGGATCCCCTTTGGCCTCGCACCTCAGCTCCTTCACGTCCACCCTCCTCTCCCAAGACCCCTCCAGCCAGCCGGCCAAGAAGCCCGCCACCGCCGAGTCTACGGGCTTCCTCTTACCTTTCAAGGAAGATCCAAATAACAAGCCCCTTCCGCGCACTAGGAGCTTCTCTCCCTCTCTAACCACTTGCAACTCCTCGGCGTAGCCGTAGTCCTTGAGCATCTTAAGTGCCGCGTCCAGCGCCTCCTCAGCCTTCAAGATCCCCTCTCTCCTCAGCTCCTTGGCGCGCTCCTTCGCCACCTTCTTGATTATGTTATAAATGAATGCGTTGGCTGTCCCTATAACCTTCTCGAGGCCCTCGTAGAGCGCGACAACCATCTTTCTATCAGCCATTATAATTCCCTTTTCCAATTCTTTCTCTATGCGTTTAAGATCTGTAATGCTGATGTTCATATTTTTAACAACCTCGGACATGTTCTTAACCCGTGAGGGTCCACAAACACGTATATTTAAATTTTTCTGCACGGTGACCGGATCAGCTTTTTAGCTTTGAGGGCGAGGGGGCGCTGGACCACTTAATTTCCTCCTCCGTCGGGGAGGGTAGGAAGCCATGCCGGCCAACTTGACTCCCGAAGCCCAAGCGAAGCTGGCAGAGTACTCAGAGGCGAAAACCGTAGAGGCCAAGATAAAGGCCTTAGAGGAGTTCTTGAAGGTCGCCCCGAAGCACAAGGGCGCTGAGAACTTGCTCTACTGGGCCCGGAGGAGGCTGGCCGAGCTCAAGGAGCAGCTGGAGACGGAGAGGAGGAAGAAGAAGGGAGGGCGCAACCCGTTCGTAGTAGAGAAGGAGGGAGCAGCCCAAGTGGTGCTCTTCGGAATCCCCAACTCGGGAAAGAGCAGCATAATTGCCGCCACCACGAGAGCTAAGGTGGAAATTTCGCCCAGGCCCTACACCACCCTCGTGCCCGCTGTGGGGATGATGCCATATGAGGACATCCACTTCCAGCTCGTGGAGGCTCCGGGAGTGGCGCCCGGAGTTGGATGGCTCCACCGGAGCGTCGGGCTCGTTAGGAACGCGGACCTCGTAGCGCTGGTGCTGGACTTGAGCTTGAATCCAATCAAGCAGTACAAGTACTTGAAGGAACTGCTGGAAGAAAGCGGAGTGGTTTTGAAGAAGCCCGAGGGAAGGGTCGAGATAAACAGAGAGAGGGCCGGCGGCATAAAGGTCGTAATAATGGGCGAGCTGGTGGACGGAGACGTCGATGAAGTGAAGAACATGCTGAGGGCTTACAGGATACACAGTGCTACGGTTAAGATCTTCGGCAAAGTGAGCATGGACGACGTGGAGAAGGCTATACTGGGCACCCACCAGTACAAGCCGTCTGTCATAATACTGAACAAGGCAGACGTGCCGGGAGCGGAGGAGAAGGTAAAAGAGTTCTTAAAAGAGTACGGGGGCGAGGCCCCTGTTCTGGTGGTCTCAGCTAAGGAGAGGAGGGGGCTGGAGGAGCTCGGGCCGACCTTCTTTAAGGTTCTGGAGTTGGTGAGGGTGTACACGAAGAGGCCCAACGGACCCAAGGCGGACAAGCCGCTGATACTGAAGAAGGGGGCCACCGTGGAGGACGTGGCAAGATCTATTCATTCGAGAATGGTTGAAGGGTTCAAGTTCGCCAAGGTTTGGGGACCCTCCGCCAAGTACCCGGGGGAGAGGGTAGGGCTGGAGCACGAGGTGGCGGACGGGGACGTGGTGGAGATACACTACAAGGGTTAGGGCAACAAGTACCTCAAGGCCTTCAAGAACAAGAGCGCGAACTTCTTGACTCTCATCTCGCCAATTATTTCCCTAACGCTCCTCAAGTGGTTGTCGTACTCGCTTATCCTCCACTCCTCCCCGTCGAGCTCCGAGAAGAGCCTCTCGTAAAACCTCTGAGGCGCCCCGTGGAGCAACCTAGCCACGGCCGTCTCGGCATAGAGCCTCGGCACTATTTTGTACGCCTTGATGGGCCTATTCAAGTTCCCCGGGAGCTTCTTCGCCACGTCGAGGGAGGGATAAAGGCCTCCGCCGGTGACGGGCTTGTTCAGCCCGGCCGCGTCGCCGGCGCTACAGACGGCCCTCAAGCACGGGGCCAAGACTGGAGGACCAGTCTGTATTACTCCCCCGTACCGCTTAACCGCCTCTCCCTCCACCAGCCCCCTCCTCCTGGCGACCTCCAGCGTAGAGGAGAGCAGCTTCTCCACGTTATACCCTCTGACCGCGGCAGTGCCCACCACAGCTTTCTCCTCCAGCATCACGACCCACGCGAAGAAGCCCGGAGCCAGCGCCTTGTCGAACCATACCTCCACCCTTCCCGGGTGCGCCGCCCTTCCCCTCACCTCAACGTTGAGGCCGTACAACCTCCTCGGCCTAGCAGCTATCCCCAGCCTCGAGGAGAGCTCGGCCCTCCAGCCCTCTGCGAGGAAGACTCTGTCGAAGCTCTGACCGTGCACAGAGCCCTTCGGCGTGACATCCGTGATCAGCTTCACCCTCCACTCAACTCCCATAGATAGGGCTGTCTCGAGCATCTCCTCTTCTAGCCTCTTCCGGTCCAGCCTGACGGCGAAGTCCTTGGGTCCCTTGAGCGTTACCCCCTTGCCGGAAGGAAGGCCTATGAAGAATTCGCTCAAGTCTCCTTCCTTAACCGACTTGCTGACGTAGCTCCCAAGCTCCTCCCACACCCTGCCGGAAACTATGCCGGTGCAGTGCTCCGGAACGCCGACCTCCTCATGTTCCTCGAACAGCGTCACCTTCGCAGCTCTCGAGAGCTTTATGGAGGTCGCAAGGCCCGCGAAGCCCGCGCCCACGACAGCTACCCTCACCGTCTCCACCGAAAAATAAGCTCGCACAATGGTTAGAAAGGGGGGTCTAGGTGCTCTCCGGCCTAACGACCAAGTACGTCCGCCTCCGACGGCCGCTGGTGGCCGGCATACTGGCCCCGAGCACGGCGGACAAAGTGGTCAGAGAGGGAATAATGAGCTACTTGGAGGTTATACCAGCCAAAAAGGCATTGGCGTCCACGTACTTCCCCTTCGGATATCAAATGAAGGGCGATGTAGCTATAGCTCCGATGCTCTTTCCCGGAAAGAGCGCAGAGGTCTTGGGGACCCTCAGAGCAAGGGGAAACGTGCTGGTAATTTCTGAGCCAATAATGAAAGATGGAGTTTACGTCTTCAGCGGGATTATGCTGGCCTTTGAGACTCAGTTTATAGGCAACATGGCTTGGCACGTGGCCAAGGCAGGCTACCCTCCGCTCTCCGAGGGCAGGGAGCCCCTCTACCGCTCCCCTCCGCTCTTAGCAACCTTGGAGTCCGTCGTTAGCGGCGAGGGATTGTACGTCCACAGCTCTGAGGTGGTGCCTATAAGCGTGGACTCGCTGGCACCCGTCCCTTTAGCTCTGCTGGGCCTAGCCTCTTGGAGGAGGGGGAGGCTTGCTGCCCGTAAAGAGGGTGAGGAAGGACGCGAAGATCCCGGAGAGGGCTAACCCGTGGGACGCCGGGCTTGACCTACACGCCGCCGAGGAGGTGTCGGTGCGCCCGGGGGAGATAAAGGCGGTCCCGACCGGAATAGCCGTGGCGATACCGCGCGGCTTCGTGGGAATAATTAAGGATAGGTCGTCGCGGGCCCTCAAGGGCCTCCACACGCTGGCCGGCGTCATCGATCCGGGATATAGGGACGAGCTCAAGGTAGTTGTTGCCAACTTAAGCAACAAGGAAGTTCTTATAAAGAAGGGCGAGAGGTTCGCACAGCTCTTGATCGTCCCAGTGGCTTACTTAGAGCCGGCTGAAGTTGAAGAGCTTCCCCCAAACGACGGGAGGAGGGGAGGCTTCGGCTCGACCGGGTGAGGAGGTGGTCCGGGTCGCGAGGGGTGAGCGGGCCTTTTGGCCCCCCTAGCCGACGGCCCTTACTTGCCGAACCTCCTCTGCCTCCTCTGATAGTCCCTAATCGCGCGTAAGATGTCTATCCTCCTTATCTCGGGCCAGTATATGTTCGCGAAGTAGAGCTCGCTGTAAGCGGACTGCCAGAGCAAGAAGTTGCTTATCCTTTCCTCCCCGCTGGTCCTAATTATCAAGTCCGGGTCGGGGAGGTCTTGGGTGTACAAGTGCTTAGTTATGGTTTCTTCGTCTATCTCGTCCGGCTCCAGCTCTCCGCGCTTCACCTTCCTCGCTATTTCCCTCACGGCGTCCACTATCTCCTGCCTCCCGCCGTAGCATACTGCTATGTTAATGACTCTGTCGCCGTAATCCTTCGTAACTTCCATGACTTCCTCGGCCGCTTTCCTCAAGTGCTCCGGCCACAGATTGCACCTCCCTATCACCCTCACCTTCACCCTGTTTTTGTGGACTATGGGTTCCTTCGCCAGCTCCAAGAGGCCCCCGGCTATTAGCTCGTAGAGCTTCTCCCGCTCCTCCGGGCTCCGCCTAATGCAGTTCTCCGTAGACATTGCAAATACAGTAACTACTTCTATTCCCAGATCGAGGAGCCATGTGAGGACCTCCCTCATCTTCTTGTAACCTTCCTTGTGGCCGAGCCACTCCTTCAGCCCCTTCATGCGGGCCCAGCGCCGGTTTCCATCCGGAATTATGCCAACGTGACGGGGGAGGTGCTCTCTGGAGCTCAGTATTTCTGCTTCCAGCTTTTTCTCGTACAAGCTGTACAGCGGTTTGGCGGCCGTCGAGAAGGCTCGCCACAGCCTCAGCGACATCGGCGCGGCTCTAGCTGGCAACGCATTGGCTCCCGTCTCCGCTCGTAGTCTTACGCAGATTAAATAGTGATAAGGTAATGAACGGGAGTCAACGCAGGTCGCTGGTAGGAAGGTGCGTGGTGGCGGGGCCCCGCTTGGTAGCGGGGGGTGGATTTGAACCACCGACCTCGGGGTTATGAGCCCCGCGGGCTACCAGGCTGCCCTACCCCGCTAGGTCTCCCCGCCGCAGTTCCGTCACCGCACGGGCCTAATAAATTTATCACATAACGCCTATCGGGACGAGCACCCTGGTTACGACCCCTCCTACGGTTACCTCGACAGCTAGAGAATCGAGCACCAGAGCGTTTACGTTGGGGCACCACACCAAGAGGGTCCACGTGCCGGAGGATATCGTGACCGTCCCGTAGGCCGGGAGCCGGGCGAAGGTGCCGTTTATCGGATAGTATATCGCGGCCACGTCTCCCTTTAGGTTTCTGAAAGCGGCGTTGGTAGAGGTATACTGCACCTCGGTCTCCACCAAGGTCGGCGCTGGCTGGAAGACCGTCACGTAACCCGGGAGCACGGTCGCCCACGGGTCAGCGGCCGCGTTGCCGTATCTTCCGACCCCCAAGTTGAGGGACGTCGCTAGGTCCACGCTGCCGGTTCCCGGTAGCGCGTTGCACCGGCCTAGGAAGAGCGCTCCCGGCGGCGGGGCATCAGCGTCGTCCGCGATGGCCCTCGCGTTGCCGTAATAGCCGAAGGCACACATCCCGGGTTCCTCCAAAGCATAGGGGACGAAGGACGTTATCGAGCAGAGCGCCGCGCCACCTCCCTTCACCACCACGGAGCTCACGGAAGCGCCGCCTTGGGTGGTGTACTGCAACGCAACGAAGACCCCTAATCCGCTGCACCGCCCGCCGTAGCAGTCGGCCCAGAACGTTTGAACCGAGGAAGGCATGAGGGGCTTCGTGAACTGGAACTCGGCCAGAGAGGCCATCAAGTTGGCGGTCCATACATAGAGTACGGCAGTCAAGAGCACAGAAATCGCGATCAATATGAGCTCTGATACTATGGGGGATATGCCCTTCACTATCTGGGCCCTTGAGGAGGAGGGCTAAGGATGTTAAATAGTGTGCATCTGGACCGTCCTCTCCTGCTTGGCGCGGTAGCTCGTCCCGGCCCTCTCCCACATGACTTTGTCTACTGCCTTTATGAAGTCCTCCATCGTTATCTTCTTTCTTCCCGACCTTATTGCGTTGTAACCGGCTTCTGTAACTATGGCCTTTAAGTCCGCGCCGGTAGCGCCCTCAGTCATCTCCGCTATCTTCTCTAGGTCAACATCCTCGGCCAGCTTCATGTTCCTCGTGTGTATTTGGAGGATCTCCAGCCTCCCCTTCTTATCCGGCGGCGGAATGTAGACTATCCTGTCGAACCTTCCGGGCCTCAGTATGGCAGGGTCGAGAATGTCTAAGCGGTTCGTAGCGGCTATTACGGCTACCCCTTGAAGGGGGTTGAAGCCATCGAGCTCCGCTAGGAGCTGCATGAGCGTCCTCTGGACCTCCCTCTCGCCGGAGGTGCCCATCTCTATCCTCTTTGCTGCTATCGCGTCTATTTCGTCAATGAATATTATGCTGGGAGCCTTCTTCCTGGCGAGGTTGAACACTTCCCTCACTATCCTAGCTCCCTCGCCGATGAACTTGTTGACCAGCTCGCTGCCGACGACCCTTATGAAGGTAGCTCCGACCTCGCCGGCCACGGCTCTGGCTATGAGGGTCTTACCGCAGCCGGGGGGACCGTACAGCAGAACTCCCTTGAGCGGCTCGACGCCCATCTCCTCGAACAGCTTAGGATTCTTGAGGGGGAGCTCGACCACCTCCCTGACCTCTTCCAGCTGCTCCTTCAAGCCGCCCACGTCGCTGTACCGGGTCTTGGGTCTTTCAACAACTTCCATTGCCTTTACGTATGGGTCTTCCATACCTCTCAATACCTCAACTATGCTAGAGCCGCGCTGGTTCACCGCCACGCTTATGCCGGGCCGGAGCGATTCCTTCGGAATCTTGGAGCTTACCTCAACTACCAAGACCGGGCCGGCGCTGGACTTGACTACGGCCCTCCCGTCGGGGAGGACGTCCAGGAGCGTCGCCTCGATGAGCGGAGGATTCGTGAGCTTGTTCACCTCGCTCCTCCAGTATTCCAGCTCCGACTTTACCCTCCTCAGCTCTTTGTTGAGCCTGTTTATCTTCCTCCGGAGGAGCTCTATCTCGTCGACTTCTTCGTGGTGTCTGTCATCCACGTTGAACGCGGACACTTCCAGTTCCCGTCGTCACTGTAGGCCGGAGAGAGGGCTTAAGTATGGGAGCTCCGGATGACGAAAAGAGTACCCCGCCGCCGCTCCCAAAGGAGCTTTATTAGAACCTTCTGGCACCGCGCCCCCGGGGTTACGCGAAGTGGAAATCCCGGCGGCGTGGAAGAAGTTCCGATATAGAGGTAAAACTCTCGAGGAGTTGCTTGAGATGCCGCTAGACGAGTTCATAGAGCTACTGCCCGCCCGTCAGAGGAGGAGCCTGAAGAGGGGCTTCACCGACCCTCAGAGGAGGCTGCTGGAGAAGGTGCTTAAGGCAAGGAAAGAGATGGAAAAAGGAAAGAAAGTCAAAATAAGGACCCACGTAAGGGACATGGTAATCCTGCCAATAATGGTAGGGCTCACCATAGAGGTCTACAACGGCAAGGAATTCGTGCCCGTAAAGATAGTGCCGGAGATGATCGGCCACTACCTCGGCGAGTTCAGCCACACGACGGCTATAGTCAAGCACGGCGAGCCCGGCCTGAAGGCAACTAGGAGCAGCCTCTTCGTGGCCGCCAAGTGAGGTGGTTTGTCATGCCTACGTGGCATTATTCCACCGACATAGCTGAGAAGTATCCCGAGAAGACTGCTAAAGCGATGATCTGGGACGCTCCGATCTCGCCCAAGGAGGCGACCGAGGTGGCCAGAGAGCTACGCGGCAAGGGGCTGGAAGACGCAATTAAGTACTTGAAGAAGGTAATAAAAATGGAAGAACCCGTGCCGCTCAGGAGGTACAACCGGAAGGTGGCCCACAAGAGGGGGCTCGGCGCGAAGGCCAAGGTGGCCTCGGGCCGCTATCCGGTCAAGACCGCTAAGTACTTCTTGAAGCTGTTAACCAACGTCAGGGCAAACGCTGAAGGAAAGGGGCTGGAGGTGGAGAAGCTCAAAATAGTCCACATAGCGTCTCACAAGGGAATGACCATAAAGAGGTGGATGCCGAGGGCATACGGGAGGGCTACGCCGGAGTTCGAGAAGAGAACACACTTAGAGGTAATTGTCATGGAGGTGGAGTGACGTGAGCGTGGCAAAGAAGAACATAAGGAGGTACTTCCTCGAGCAGGCGCTTACTCAAGTAAAGGTTGACGAGTACTTGGCATACAAGTTCCACAGCGTAGGCTACAGCAAGGTGGAGCTCCAGAGAACCCCGATGGGAACTAGGGTTATCATCTATGCAGAGAGGTCCGGCGCGATAATAGGCAGAAGGGGGCAGACGATAAGGCAGATCACAAAGGTCTTGGAGGAGTGGTTCGGCATACCCAACCCACAGATAACGGTCGTAAAGGTCGACGAACCTGAGCTGGACGCCAGAGTGATGGCCTTCAGGCTGGCAAACGCGTTGCAGAGGGGCTTCCACTTCCGCAGAGCCGCTTACACCACGCTCCGCAGAATAATGGGCGCCGGAGCGGTTGGCGCTCAAGTCAGGGTGGCCGGCAAGCTGAGGGGAGAGAGGGCGCGGTTCGAAAAGTACATCGCCGGAAAGGTGTACAAGAGCGGCAACCAAGTGGTGCGCTTAACCGAGCGCGCAATCGCGCACGTGCTCCTAAAGGTCGGCGTTGAGGGCGTGGAGGTCATAATATCCAAGGTTAGCCCCGAAGAGAAGCCGGACGACGCGGTAAGGATTAAGGAGCCGGAGGAAGTGGCAGAAGTAATAAGCAAGATTAGGGAGGAAATGGCGCAAGCTCAAGAGGGAGAGCAGGAGGTACAAGGAGGTGAGTAGCCGTGCCAATGCTGAAGGCTGAGGACATAAGGAAGATGAGCCCCGAAGAGAGGCTGAAGAAGCTCCAAGAGCTCAAGAGGGAATTGATAAAACTGAGGTACCAAGCAAAGATGGGCCACATAGACAACCCCGCCCGGATCAGGATAATAAGGAGGACCATCGCTAGGATACTGACCGTGATTAGGGAAGAAGAGCTGGGTATTAGGAGACCCGCCAAGAAGGAGTGAGGATTCTTGAAAATAACGCCGAAGAACTTAATTTACCACAACCTCGTCGGGCTTCGGATCAAGGTAAAAGTCCACCCCGACGCGGGCATCGAGGGCCTCGAAGGAAAGGTCGTGGGAGAAACCAAGAATTTCCTTTTTGTTGACGCTGAAGGGAGCGTCAAGAAGGTTCAGAAGCTCGGGTACTTCGAATTCACCTTACCGGATGGAAGGAAGGTCGTTGTCAGCAGTGAGGCCATAAGGGGGAGGCCGGAGGAGCGCTTGAAGAGGTTCTTGAAAGCGTGAGCACAAATCCCCTAAGGCGCGAAGCCCTTGGGGCTACGAGTTGAAGCGCTCCCTCAAGTTCCCTTCCGAAGCAAAGGACTGCACGGAGTGCGTCTACTATTCGGAAATACTCAAGTACTGCTTAAAGTTCAAGAAGAAGATAGAAGATCCGAAGCTTCCACCGTGCAAGCCCAAGGGCTACTTCATTTACAAGAGGCTCGACAGGGACACGCTGCTCGGCGAGCTGTGCATCCACGACATAGCGGTGCTCAGCCGAGTGATACCGCTGAAGCCCGGAGTACGGATAGGCGAGATACTGGACACTCTGGAAAAAGTGGGGTGTAAGCCTATAGAGAGCAAGAGGGTTGGAGACTCCTCCACGCTCTACCTCTCATGCCCTTGCACAGTAAAGGTCGAGCTGAAGTGTACTAAGGACGTGTGCATGTACAAAGTGTTGCCGAAGTGAGAGCCTTGAAGGGCCTCCCCAGCGCGCTAATACTTCCTTTCAATTTGTTCTTCTCGCTTAAGCACGAGTTCTACTCGATAGTAAGCGGAAAGGAGGCATACCTCGTCGCGTCACCGTTCATCGTGAAGGCCTTTTGCCGAGCCGAACCTCTCTTGCTCTCCGTGCCTCCGGGCAGCTTGGTGACCTACGAGGAGGAAGCGATCGAAGTAGGGGCTTGCATAGCCGACGAGTACTTCTGGTTCGAGGGCTGGAGGCTGGGGTGGGAAGTGGGCCGCGTGCCCGAGTGGCTCCGGGAGGACAGCCTAAAGGCCGGTTTCCGGGTAGGGAAGGGAAGGTTCGTAGTACCGATCTCCGGCGCGGCTGGCGAGGTCGAGCTGCTGAGGCCGTGGCACCCGGCGGCGAGGGCGCTGGAAGAGGGGGAGCCGTGCGAGGGCGGAAGAGGCGAGGGAGTGCCTCTGGCCGCGTGCGGGGGCTCCGACCTTCTCGTGGACGGCGGTGAGATGATATACTTAGGCAGAGTAGATCCTTGGCGGGCCCTCCCGGTCGTGGCGTACGCCTCAAGGCTGTGAGGAGCGCACGTCAGGCTGAGTCGGTGAGGAGGATTGGCCTTGCCGAGCCGGCTCAGCTACCGTGAGGCACCTCACCCCTCGGTGCTGAGAGGAGTCTCTTCACCGCCGCTCCGGAGTCAAACAAATTCTCTTTATACCCGTCACTCGTTTTCCGGCCGGTGAGACTCCTGTGGGACTGCGCAGACCGGAGCAGTACATAGAGGCGATCAGAGAAAAGAGCAGAAGAGCCCAGATCTACGTCTTCGGCGAGAGGGTTGAGGACGTCACAAAGCATCCCTTCACTATGCCGGCTGTAAAGGCGTTCGAGTGGACCTACAAGGCCCCTTGGGACCCGGACTTCTACGACGAAGAGATGGGAGTCCACCTAGCCAAGGCGTACTCTCCTTTCATAAACGAAGAGGTTAACCGGTTCAATCACATTCATCAGAGCACTAAGGACTTAGCCATCAAAGTTAAGTACTTCCGCAAGCTCTCGCACAAGGCCGGATCGTGCTTCCAGAGATGCGTCGGCTGGGACGCGATAAACACCATAAGCATAGTCTCTTATGACATAGACAAGTGGTACGAGAAGAAAGGAGAGAGGCCGGAGCACTTCGAGCACTTCGGGACGTACTACGAGAGGTTCTTGAAGTTCTTGAAGTACGTCCAGAAGGAAGACATAGCGCTGGCCGGGGTCATGACGGACGCCAAGGGAGTCAGGTCCTTGAGGCCGCACCAGCAACCCAACAAAGACGTCTACGTCCACGTTAAGGAGGTCACCGACGAGGGCATAGTTGTAAGGGGAGCAAAGGCAAACATAACTGGAGTCATAGCAACAGAAGAAATGATAGTAATGCCTACGAGGGCCATGACTGAGGCCGACAAGGACTTCGCGGTCGCCTTCGCCGTCCCCGTAGACGCGGAGGGGGTTACTATGGTGGTTGGGAGGTACACCAACGACGCCCGCCGCTTCGAAGAGCCCAAGGTAGACATCCTCCCGGGCGTGTTCCCGGCCGAGGCCATAGTAATCTTCGACGACGTCTTCGTTCCTTGGGAGAGGGTGTTCATGTTCAGAGAGTACCAGTTCGCCGCCCAGCTCGTGGAGATATTCTCCAGCTACCACCGCCAGGCTTACGGCGGATGCAAGCCCGGCCTAGCGGACGTCATAATAGGCGGAGCATACCACTTGGCGAAGCAGATGGACGTGGCTAACAAATGCCATATAAAGGAGAAGCTGACGGAAATGATCTTCCTAGCAGAGGCCATGCACGCCGGAGGCCTCGCGGCGGCTTGGGAGGGCAAGAAGGCCCCTTCGGGCACATACTACGTTGACCAGATGATGGCAAACGTAACAAAGCAGATGGTAACCAGATTCCCGTACGAGATAGCGCGCCTCGCACACGACATAGCCGGCGGGATAATAGGCACCTTGCCCCCCTACAAGGACTTCATAAGCGAGAAGATAGGCAAGTATCTGCAAGAGTACCTCCAGTGCCTCCCGGACTACCCAGCCGAGTGGAGGTTCCGCGTGCTCAGGCTATTGGAGAACCTAACGCTCAGCGTGGAGTTCCTAATAGAGAGCGTGCACGGAGCCGGAAGCCCGGAGGCGCAGAGGATCTGGATGAGGAGGTTCTACCCGTTGGAAGAGATGGAGGACGTGGCATTGAGGCTGGCCGGCATAAATCCAGAGGAAAAGCCGGAGAGGAAGAAGAAGTCTCAGTAGAACTCGCCGGCGAAGTACCTCATTTTTCCCCTCACCACCGTAGCCACCACCTCCCCCCAGAGCTCCATGCCCTCGAACGGACTGTACTTCGCCTTAGTCTCGAACTCCCAAGGCTCCACCCTCCACCTGGAGTTTAAGTCGACCACGGTAAAGGACGCCAGAAAGCCGCTCTCCAGCCTCCCCAGCCTTAAGCCCAAGAGATCCGCAGGAAGCTCGGAGTACGCCTTTACTACCTTCTCCAAACTCATCACACCCCTCTTGTAGAGGGTGAGCAACGACGGCAGGGCGGTCTCCAGCCCCGGGAAGCCCGGAGGGCATTCGGGGAAGGGAAGCTCCTTCTCCCAGATGGCGTGGGGAGCATGGTCGGTCGCCACAATAGCTTCGTCTTCCAAGAACAGCTCTAGTAGCTCGGCCCTCCGCGCTTCGTCCCTCAAGGGGGGATTCACCTTGGCCTTGCACTTCTTCCTCCTCTCGACCTCGTTTGTGAGGAGCAGGTGGTGGGGGGTTACGTCGTAGGAGAAGCCGAGATCCTTCGCCTTGCGGACCCCTTCCGGGGTGCTGACGTGTGTGAAGTGGACCTTCTTGAAGCTTCTGAAAAGCTCCATGGCCTTTGGCTCCGCTTCGGGGGAGCGGGAGAATGCCCTCTCCCCGGGCTCGGGGCTCTCCTTCACGTAGTCCGGGTGCTCCGGGTGAACCACCACGAGGCCCTCGTATCCCTCGAGCACGTGGAGCTTGTCGTAGTCCTCCGGATACACCTTGAAGCCTACGGCGAGCCGCGACATCAGCTTCACCTCTTCCGGGGAGCCGGGAACTCCGGCGTAGGCGTAGCAGTCCACCAAGCACTTCTTCCCGAGCTCCTCCACCTTAAGCTTCAAGTTCTCTGGAGTGTTGACCTTCGGCAACGTGTTGGGCATGTCCGCGACCGCCACGACCCCGCCGCGGAGGGCCGCCCGCGAGCCGGTGCGCGGGTCCTCCTTGTGGGAGAGGAGCAAGCCCCTCAAGTGGACGTGGATGTCGACCATTCCCGGCAGGGCGACGGTTCCCCCCATCTCCAGACACACCTCGCAGTCGCACGGCGCGGCGGGGCCGCGGACCTCTAGGACCTCTCCTCTGGAGAGGAGCGTGGCCTCCGTCAGCTCTCCCTTATAGAAGATCGTCCCCTTGTACCCTGTCCCGCACGGACTCCGCGACGTCACCGGCCTCTTCCGGGCTGACCCCCCTAACGCGGGGCTTGATAACGCAGTTAGTTCCATCAACCTTGGCCACCGCGTCCCACGGAGCCCTGCAGAGGCCGCTCATCATTCCCGCCACCAGCCCCCTCTCGAACTGGCAACCGGTGCTGAAGCCCGGGGCGTCCTTGATCAGCACTGCTCCGTCCAGCACCTCGCCCTCGAGGCCTATCCACTTCAGCAGCTCCGGCACCTTCTGGATGGCCTCCGGCGGCTCGAAGTGCTTCATAAAGGCGTTTCTGGATACCCTAGCGCCCACCTCCCAGCCGACCTCGTAGAGCACGAGCGACGCCGTTATTTCGTCTATCCTCTTGCTCATTTTGTCGTACAGCAACACGGGTAGGTCCACCGGCAACAGGAGGGCCCGGAGCTTGCCCATCTTTATCAAGCACGCCACTCACGAAAAAGCTCCGCATGAGGTTTATCAGCAGTAGAAGAAGTGCAGGAGGAGCATCAAGCTCTCCAGTATATCCCGGAAGGCCACCACTCCAACGGGCCTTCCCTTGTCGTCAACTACCGGCAAATGTCTTACGTTCGCATCTTTCATTATCTTTATAGCTTCCATTATGTCAGTTTTTGCCTTCACGCTTATTGGATCTTCAGTCATTACGTCCCTAGCCTTCAGCTTAACTCCCTCCTCGCCTTGGCTGAGGGCGTAAAGCAGATCCCTCTCAGTTACTATTCCGACCAGCTTGTCGTCCTCTATCACGAGCGCTGAGCCGTAGCCGTGCTCGAGCATCTTCTTAGCGACGCTCACCACGTCCTCGTCCGGGTCTACCACCAACGGCGGCGTGGTCATTATGTCGTCCACGGTTAGTGGGATCTTCCTCCTACGCCTCATCGGCCCCTTCCCGCTCCCGTTGGCGCGGACAAGGTTATTTGGTGGACGGCCGATCGAGTTATCAGCTACCTCCCGGTAAAGCATAGGGAACGCCGCCTTGAGAAGAGAAGCCTTCTCTTTGTTGTTAATATCCTTGGTTGCGCTGGCCCAGCCTTGGGCCGTGCCGGGATTCAAGGCCGTTTACGAGTACGAGGCCAACGCCACCGGCATGCTGGCGCTACAAGCGAAGCACACCAAGGGCATAGCTATCTACGAGATACTCAACATAACCGAAGATAAGATATATATTAATATTACAATAAAGGCAAAGGTGACAATGCTCAACGGGAGGCAGAAGGACTTCGTCAAGAGCATGGTCACGCCTATACCGCGTGACAAATCGTTCATCTTCTTAACCAATGAGAGTTTGAACACGCTAAAGCGGGAGGCAAACCTCACGTGCGTTGGCTACATATGTACGGCGAAGCTCAACAATACCCTTCCTCTAGCCAACGGACTCACTATGAAGGTGTATACAGAGAACACCTATAACTTGAAAGAAATGCTACTCCAAAGGTCCTTCGTTCACACGGAAGTCTACACAACGACTGGAGGGAGATTGCTGGGCAAGCTGGACAACAAGACTGAGCTGATCAAAGCGGGTATCGGCCGGTGAAGCACCCCATGCAGACCTTCAAGGGCAACATCTTTTCCAGCTCCTCGGGAGGGAGCCAGTCTATGCTCTTAGCGCCTATGTACTTTGCTATCTCCTCGTTGCTCATCTGAGCCGCTATCAGCTGGTCCGCCGGAGGCACCTCGACGCCGTAGGGGCAGTGGCTCACGAGCTTCGGGCTACCTATCAGCACGTCTACGCTGACTGCACCTACCTTGTTCTTCAAGGTTTGGATCACCGTCTTCAGCGTCAGGCCCCTAACCACGCTGTCATCTATTATCAATGCCCTCTTCCTCCGGAAGGTGCTCCTTATCGGGTTGAGCTTGAGCTGCACTCCCACCACCCTCTCCATCAAGTCCGGCTTGATTGCCGTCCTCGCCTTCCTCCCGGTCGCCACGAAGCCCAGCCGGTAGTCCTTCTTGGCCTCCTTAGCGTAGCCTATAGCAAAGGGTATTGCGGTCTCGGGTACGCCGACCACGACGTCAACGTCCTTGGGGTAGAGCTGAGCTAACCTCTTGCCTATCTCCTCCCTTATTTGATATACCTCGACGCCGTCTATCACCGAGTCCGGCCTGGCGTTGTAGATGTACTCGAACGCGCAAACTACCTTATTGCTGGGGGCTACCTCGACCTCTTCGAAGAGAAGCTGGGATGCGTAGAAGCCCTTCCCAGGGTCTAGGTCCTTTTTCAAGTCAGCTCCTATGACGTCGAAGGCGCTACTCTCGGACGCGAACACCGCCATGTCGAAGCCGAAGCCTCCCAGTTGCAGGGGTCTCAGGCCCGGCGGGGAGCGGTAGGCCAAGAGCTCCCCCGAAGCCGTGAGCGCCAGCATGCTGAAGGCTCCTTTTATGCCCTTCAGCAGCTCTTTGAGGAGCTCGCCCCCTTCGAGGCCTTGGGACTTGAGCTCGGCCAGCCGAGCGGCCACTTCCCGAGGGTCAGCGTTGAACAGCCTTCCGTCTAGGACCACCGCGACCTCCGACGGCTCCTCCACGTACGCGTGGTAGCCCGGAGAGGTGCTCCACACTCCGCCTATGGCGGCCCAGCCTCCGAGCTTGGTGGCCTGCGGCAGTACCTCGTCAACGAAGCCCTTCCCGCACACCCACTCTATCCTCTCGCCGTCGGAGACGTAGAGGCAAGCCTCCTCTTGCCCTCTGTGCTGAAGGGCGAGCAACGAGTAGTAGGCAAACCTCGCGACGCTCCAGGCTGGGTCGAACGCCAGCGCTCCGGCAACTCCGGCCACTTCCTTGCCCCGACCCCCTCCGCTCCGAGGAGCTTAAATTTCAGTCCTTGCTGAGGGAGAATATCGCGCGGTAGCCGGCCAGCTCGGAGCAAGCGTTGAAGCCGCCGATCTCAAGCTGGTCCCTCAGCGCCCAGAGCACGCGCAGTGGGTCGATCCACCCCCTCCTAGCTCCCTCCTGCTCGTACAAGCATCCTAAGGTCAGAAGCACCAGCTTGGCTACCGTGGCCGGGGGCAACAAGCCCGCCTTGTAGCGCTTGTAGCAGTCCTCGCACAGCATGATCCTTAGGAGCTCCTCCGACTTTTCCAAGAACGACTCCGGAGTGTATATCTCCTCCAGCTCAAGCAGGTTCTTGCTCAGGAACTCGTCTATCCTCTTCAAGTACGTCTCTGGGTCGATCCTCAGATGCCTTCCGCAGACGGCGCACTGGGGCCGGAAGTGGGACTTCTTTACGAGCTCCTTCCACTTGCATTCGCTTTCTTCCTTCTCCACGACCCTTATCATCCTGATCCCGAGTCCTAGAGAGTCGATCTTCCTCTGGACGGGGCACGCGCGGACGCACGCGTTGCACCCCACACAAGCTGCCGGCAAGTGAAGCAACATAGAGGTAGTCATAGTTGGAGACTTGAGCATTAAGGACCTCGTCGGACAAGCCTCAGAGCAAGCAGTGCACGCGTCGCAGAGGCGCGGGTCCACATATACCTCAAACTTGGGATCCAAGGAATAGGACATCTTTATCGCTACCAGCGGCGACAGGTCGTCCGGAAGAGAGTGCTGGCAAGGAGCGGGTTCCTTCTTTGATGGCGAGATGCATCCCTTAGCGTCGCAGAACTCCCAGCCCAGTACCTTCGTGAAGTAGTCGACTACTATCTGGGCCCTAATTGGTATTCCGAGGAGCACAAGCGTTCTGTCGGTGAAGTCCTCGGGGGTGAGCTGTAGCGGAGCTTTCCAGACGACCCTCTCGGCGACCTCCGCCTTAGAGGGGGGTATTGCGCCGAGGAGCTCGTTCGGCGCCAGGCCGGGCATGTCCAAGCTGTAGAGGGGGCAAGCGGCCACGCAGAGGCCGCACGATATGCACTTGTCCGGGTCTATCGAGACGCGGCCCGCCTTGAGCCTTATGGCATCGGTAGGGCAGACCAGCTTGCACTGAACGCACTTCGGAGACGCGCAAGCAAAGGTGTTCTCCGGCAGGGCGACCCACCTGCCCCTTATCCCCCTCTTGACTATTGCTTGGATCGCCTCCCTTCGGGTTACCTTCCCGGAGGGCCTCTCGAACTTTATCGCGTAGTAGGGAGTCCAGTGCTCGGCCAGCTCCGCTAAGGTCTTGACCACCTCCTCCGGACAGCCCTTGTGGCACAAGAAGAGCCGGTACCAGAAGCCCTCTGCTGCCTCGCGGGCCGCCTCCACGAGCTTCTCCGGAGGCCCCACAACGACGACGCTGCCCCTCTTCAAGGCCTCCTTCAAATCCCCCTTAAGCTTGGGGTAGTTGGAGAACAGCGTGTCCCTCTCTTCGAGCAGCAGAACCTCAACCATCTGCGCTCGCGGCGTGGGCGAAGGCGCCGCTAATATTCGGTAGGACCCTAAAGATTTAAAAGCCCTTCGAAGCTCCCGCCACGGGACTGAGAGGGCCCGTCGTCTAGCCTGGACTAGGATGCGGGGTACGCCGGACGTCCCCGCGAGGGAACGGCGCCCGACTCGGGTCCCCGTGGCCCCGGGTTCAAATCCCGGCGGGCCCACCACTCAAAAGCCCCGTCCCGTTCCCTTCACGGGCCCATACCTTTGGAACCACCCCGTTTTGTTGTGGACGAGATAGCGAAGAAGATAGCCGGGGAAATCGCCCTCTCCGAGGACCCGGGCTCCACCTTGAAGAAGTGGAGGGAGCTCTTCGACGTGGGTGTTCGAGAGCTGGCGAAGAACATGAAGGTTTCCCCAAGCGTCATAAGCGATTATGAAAAGAACAAGAGAGTTCCCGGCAGCAAGTACATCAGAAAGTACGTTAAGGCACTTATCGAAATAGACAGGACCAGAGGGTGGAAGGTGGTCAACTCGCTTGCCCAGATAATGTTTGGAATAAAGAGCAAGGCTCTCGACATCTACGAGTACAAGAGAAGCGTGAAGCTGGAGGACGTGGTGCACGCGAGCCACGGCTACGTGGTCAATTCGTTCTTCGACCCGCACGAATCCATCTATGGGTTCATAATATTAGACAGCTTGAAGAGCATCGAGGAGCTGGACTCTAAGGACTTTATGACGCTTATGGCCATGTCATATAAAAAGGCCTTAGTTTTTACAAAGGTCGGCACTGGGCGCCCCTCCTTAGTGGCCATAAGGATATCCCAGATTAAGCCTGCCACGGTGGTCCTGCACAGGCCGGTGAAGCTCGACAGGCTGGCCTTGAGGATAGCTGAAAAAGAGGGCATAGCGCTCATCGTATCCATGCTGGACAGCCCAGAGGAGCTGGCGGAGAAGCTGAGAATGCTGGACGTTCAGCAACCGTTCTCTTGAAGCTTCAATATGGCCTCTGCAATGTCGCCTCCCGTGCTCTTCAAAGCCTCCCTCGCCTTCTCCTCGCTGCAACCGGTCTCCTCTGCCACCATCTTCACGTCCTCTTCGGTGAGCTCCAGCTCTTCCTTCTTCTCAGCCTCCTTCTTCTCCTTAATTACGTCCTTAGGAGCAATTATTTGGTAGGCCTTGGGCTGGCCGGGAACTTCCAGCTCCAAGACTGTCGGTTCGATGAGGATTATCCTCTCCTCACTTCCCTCTATTATTACCCTCTCTACCCCCTCCAGCTGGTAGACCTTGAGGCCGGTCTTCTTCAGCAATTTTTCGAGCGCTTTGCCGCTGAGCCCGAACGGGAGCACCACGACCACCCCGTTTAATTATCTTCGGTCTCAGACCCGGGAGGGTATAGATAAGCGGTGATGAGACATGAGCGTAGAGATAACGTTCTTAGGCGGAGCTAGGGAGGTCGGAAGAGCCGCGTACTGGGTGAAGGACGGAAAGGCGAGCCTGCTCCTAGACTACGGCGTCAGCTTCGACGAGGAGGACCGGCCGATCTTCCCGGAGTACGTGTCGCCAAAGGAGCTGGGAGCGGTGGTGCTGAGCCACGCCCACCTGGATCACTCTGGAGCCCTTCCTATGCTGTACACAGCAATAAGGAAGCCTCTCTACATGACTAAGCTTACTAAGGAGCTGACGTCCATACTCATTAACGACTTCCTAAAGCTTTCCGGATACTACGTGACGTACGGCGACACCGAGGTTAAGGAGATGATGGAGTCCGTGAGGACTCTGGAGTACCGGAGGACCGTGGAGATTCCCGAGGCTGGGGGCACGAACTTGACGTTCTACGATGCCGGGCACATACCGGGCAGCGCGATGGTTAAGCTGGAGCTTCCCAGCGGGGTGAGGTTGCTCTACACCGGCGACGTGAGGCTCAGCGAGACCCAACTTCTAGCCGGAGCCGACGTCAGCGGTTTGGAGGCCGACGTCCTCTTGATAGAGGCCACCTACGGGAAGACGGATCACCCGCCGCGGGAAAACGTCGAAGCGCTGTTCGTAAGCGACGTCAGAGAGGTAATCCAGAGCGGCGGCACGGTGCTGGTCCCCGCCTTCGGAGTCGGAAGGGGCCAAGAGATACTTGCCGTGCTTGCCGATCACGAGATCGACGGAGACGTCTACTTGGACGGGATGGTCAGGAACGTGGCTGAGCTTCTTATTCAAGGCGAAAACAAGAAGTTCCTCAAAAATCCGGAGATGCTCGAGAAGGCCTACGAAGAAGCTAGGGTGGTCAAGGGCTGGCAAGACAGGAGGCGCGTGTGGAGGAGGAAGGGCGTAATAATCGCCTCAGCCGGCATGCTAAGAGGAGGGCCGGCGCTGTATTACGCTAGAAAAATGCAGAGCATAGAGAGGGACGCAATATTTCTGGTCTCCTTCCAAGCGCCCGGAACTCCCGGCAGAAGGCTCGTCGAGGAGGGAAGGGTTGAGCAGGGAGGGCCGCTTGTGAGCGCCCGGGTCCAGTGGTTCGACTTCTCCAGCCACGCCGGCGCTGGAGAGCTACTTGAGATAGTGCGCTCCGTGAGGGGGCTGAAGAAGGTAGTGGTAGTGCACTCCGAAGAGAAAACGGCGCTGAGCTTCGCCGAGAGGGTTAGAGAGGAGACGGGCTTAGACGTGATAGTTCCGAAGCCGCTGGAGACGATAAAAATAGAGATCTAAGCGTTTTTGTAGAGCGGCTTCTTTACCTCGTAGAGCTCCACGTTGAGCTCCTCGGCCCCGAGCTTTTCCTTTATGTTTGAGAGCACTTGGTCCAGCTCCTCGGTTTTGACTATTATAACGTACATCCTCCTAGTGATGACTTTTACCTTACTGTAGTCCGGAGCCTTGGTAACTTTTATCTTCCTCACATTCTTAGTCTTGTCCAGAACTCTGCTCTCGAGCTCTTGGTAGTCCTTCAAGAGCACCGGCACTGCGCTTCCCCGGTCGCGGGAGCGTCAGGGAAGTTAAAGCCTTCTCGAACACCTCTCCACGAACTCCCTCTTCAAGTCCCTCTCCACTACGGGACCGCGGGGCTCCACCTCTGTCCACGTCCGCCCCCGGTACAAGATCGCCTCCGTGTCGTCGTAGAGCCAGCAGTCGGGGGGTAGTCCAGCTTTCACGCACGTCTCTGATATGAACGTCTCCGGGTCCCAGCAGTACTCCACCGGCACCTCCGGAAGCAGTACCCCCGAGAAGGGACCTCTCCTTATGATAATCCCGGTCTCGCCTATCCTTATGTGCGGTAGCGCCTCCCTAGCGGGCTTGTACAGCGTGTGGTCGCCCAAGACGCTGACCTCCACGACTATGGAATCGAGCTCCTCCGGCCTGACCGGCGGAAACCTCGGATCTTGCGTGGCGGCGGATATGGCCACGTCCCTTACGGTCTCCGCCAAGGGCTTGATTGGCTCCACGTATCCAATGCATCCCCTCAGCTCTCTTTCAGGATAGGTGAGAAGCGTGACGAAAGCGGCTCCTTTCTTCATGAGCTTCGGAGGTGCTCGAACCTCCGGCACGCGGCCGGTCCTCAAGAAGGTCTCGATAGTTTCCCTAGCCAGCCTCACGAGGAACTCGCCGTCTTCTTGGGTAAGCTCGTCCAAACGAATTATCACTCCGCCCACCGAAGGCGGTGCCGCAGAAGGGGGCTATGTGTTAGGTAGCCGATGACTGGAGGCCGTCGGCTGAAACTGGTGAGGAGCCCGCGCAGGTAGGGAGGCTACTCCGGGTACTTCCCCTCGACGACGAAGACCGTCTGGCTGGCCACGTGCACGCTGTGGTCGGCCGCCCTCTCCAGGAACTTTATGGAGAGCGCCTCAACCACGGCGCAGGGCACGCTCTCGTAGCTCTTCATTATTTCGCTTAAGAACTTGTGGTAGAGCTCGTCAACATCATCGTCCCTCGAGATGACCTTCATGGCCTTTATAACATCTAAGGTCTTTATTGATTCTATGCTGTCCTCCATCATTTGCTTGACCAGAGGGGCCAGCTCCCGGAAGTACCGGGCGTCGCAGTTTATGTCCAAAGCTTCCACCCTCGCAAAGGCGGCAAGCGCGTCGTAGGCGTAGCGGCCGAAGCGCAGGAAGGCGTAGCCCAGCTCCATGAAGGCCTTGACCTTCCTCAGATCTTGAGCGACGGGCTGATATCGGGCAATTATTTCGAGAGCCAGCTCGTCTATCTCTTCCCTTATCTTGCGGAGTTCAACTACCCTTCTCTTGACTTCTTCCCTCATGGCGCTTGCCTTCTTTTCTTCTATTGCTTCCACCGAGAGCTTGAATGCATCCATGCTCTTGTCCGCGGCCTCCGCCACCAGCTTCTCCAGCTCCTTGAGCCCTATCTCCACCAGCCTCAACAACGGTTCCCAAGACCGCACAAAGGCAGTTGACCGAAAAATTTAGTCCCCCGTCGTGGGCTCAAAGAGCGAGGTGTGCCTATGGCACGCATATGGAGGGACGAAGAGGTGTCCCTAGAGCCTCTGAGAGGCAAGAAAGTTGCCATAATAGGCTACGGCTCGCAGGGAAGGGCTTGGGCACTGAACATTAGGGACAGCGGCGTGGAGGTCGTGGTCGGCCTGAGGCCCGGCGGAAAGAGCTGGGAGCAAGCGCAGAAGGACGGGTTCGAACCCAAGCCCATACCGGAAGCCGCCAGAGAGGGCGACGTTATAGCGCTCCTAATCCCAGACATGGCCCAGCCGGAGGTGTACGAGAAGTACGTGGAGCCCAACTTGAAGGAGGGAGACACCTTAGTGTTCGCCCACGGCTTTAACATTCATTACGGACTCATCAAACCTCCGAAGACTGTTGACGTAGTTATGGTAGCTCCGAAGAGCCCGGGTCCGAAGGTCCGGGAGGCCTACTTGCAGGGCAAGGGCGTGCCCGCCTTGGTTGCGGTACACCAAGACTACACCGGCAAGGCTTGGGACACCGTACTCGCGCTGGCGAAGGCCTTGGGGAGCACGAGGGCCGGCGTTCTGAAGACCACTTTCAAAGAGGAGACCGAGACCGACTTGATAGGAGAGCAGACGGTCTTGGTGGGGGGATTGATGGAACTACTACTCAAGGGCTTTGAAAACTTGGTGGAGCTGGGCTACCAGCCCGAGCTGGCCTACTTCGAGGCCATAAACGAGGCCAAGCTCATAATGGACTTAATCTGGCAGTACGGCTTCTACGGAATGCTCCAGAGGGTGAGCGACACGGCGAAGTACGGCGGCTTGACCGTAGGACCGAAGGTAATAGACGAGCATGTTAAGGAGAACATGAAGAAGGCCGCTGAGAGAGTAATAAGCGGGGAGTTTGCTAAGGAATGGGTGGAAGAGTACAAGAAGGGAATGCCCAACTTGAAGAAGCTGATGGAGCAAGTGAAGGAGCACCAAGCCGAAAAGGTGGGCGCAGAGCTCAGAAGGCTTATGGGCTTGGAGTAATTTTTCATATTATTCCGGCCCCGGAAGCTATTGTGTAAACATAGTACAGTGCGTAGAGCGTTATAATGAGCGCAGCAAAGAGCTGAAGGTATACCAGAATTTTAAGCACTTCTCTGTCCATGACTTTACCCTAAGGTTGGACCCTCGTGAAGAAACAAAAACTTTACTCAATGATCACTGGTGCGTGCTGAACTGCGGGCTCGAAGAGCTTTCCGCGGTCGTTGTAGAACTTCGTGAACCACTCGTAGAAGTGGAGCCTTAAGTTGTGTATGAAGCTCACCAGACCCTCCAGCATTATTACCATAATGTTCGCCAGCACGTAGAGTATGGCCAACAGCACCGGTCCTCCGATCTCGCCTATCACTTGGAACGCGAAGACGAGACCCCAGTGCGCCAGCGCCAGCGCCATAATCCTGACGTATGATATTATGTTGCTTACCACAAGCAGGAAGTTGTCGAACATTTCCATGCCTATTATGCTGGCCTCTGCCTTTCCGTGCTCGTGCTCAAGCTCCAGCTTTATGCCGTAGCCCCTCCACAGTAGCGCGAGGATGAATATTATGAAGAGCGGTCCTATGTAACCGGTGCGCAAGTTGAACATCCACGTGTTGAAGAACTCGCCGGTAAGGTACATCATTTGCTCAATGTTGCTTCCGAAGCCGCTGGCAATGAAGCCCGCGGCGAACGGCGCGCCTGCTGTGAGGTACATCAGCATGAACGGGAAGACGTAGTGTATGGCCTTCCACGTCCGGCCGAACCTCACCTCATTGATGAGCCCTATTATGAATCCTATCAAGATGTGGAAGTAGCCTATTGTTATGCTCAGCAGTACGTACTTGATTACGGTGTCGCCCAAGTGCTCCAGTCCGAAGCTGAGCGGCGGCACCATGCCCAGCGAATGCCACAGCCACATGGCCGGGTCGATGTAGCTCTCGCCTATCAGCGGCCCGAAGAACTCCGCCGAGAGGAAGCCCGTTATTATCGACGCCGTGCCCACCAGCATCATTACGCGGCCTAGGAACTCGGTGCCCTTGGTGAACCTCTTCACGCCGAAGGGCTTGAACACGGCTAGGGCCCAGCCCTTTCTGTGTAGCAGGCCCCAGCCGAAGATCACTAGGACCAGCGCGTGGCCCCAGTCGGGGAACATGAACATATAGATGAAGGGGAGCGTGAACGCCATTATCGCGGCCGGCACGAACTCGCGGGGATCGGGCGGGCCGTATATGTTCTCTACGTCGTAGGCCGTCTTGGCCGCGCTACCCTCGACCCTCACGTAGGTGGGCGGCTTCTCTGTGTCGTAGTCCACCACGTGTACCAGGGCGAAGCCCACCTCGGCCACGTATTCCTTAATCACTTTCAGTGTCCTCTTGAAGAAGCTCTCGGGAACGTATCCCTCAAGATAGATGAAGTACTCGCTCTCTCTGCCCTTAGCGAACACTTGGAGGGCGTTCTTGACCGTCAGCAGTAGGCCGTAGGTGCTACTTATTTCCAGCTCGTAGTCGCTGGCCCAAGCCCTGGCTTCCTCAAAGACCATCTTTTTCTCTTCCTCTAAGAGCTTTATTATTTCGATAGCAAGCTTTCTGACCACCTCGGCGCTCAGCTTCAGTGCTTCCTTCGTAGCCAAGTCAACAACTGCCATATCCTTCTTGACCTCGTCCGGTATCTCTTGGCTGACTATGAGACCGAAGGCCTCCTTGAGCTTCTCTATCACGTCCTTGGGCAGAGCCAGAGGCTTGCTTATTATCGTGCTCACGTCGAATATCTTCGCCTCAATTTCCTTTATCTTGTTGGCGAACCGCTCGAACTCTTGCTCGATCTTCTTTGCCCTCTCGATGGCCTTCTTAGCTGCTTCTTCCCAGCTCTTGGCCTTAAGCGGCTCCGCGAACTCCGGCTCTATGCTCAGCTCGAAGAAGTCGAAGTAATGTTCAAGCTTGCTCAAGTGGTCGTTTATCACGAGCAGGTCGCGGCGGGCCCACTCGATGGGCTTGCCGAACTCGACCTTTATGTCTGCGGGCTCGTAGCTACCCAGCTTCACTATCTGCTCGACGAGCTTGTCTGCCTTGTCTTTAGGAACCAGCATCCTTACTTTGTACATCCTGTCTGGAAACAGCGCTGCTTTGATGCTCACGTCACTTCTCCCTATCTCGCCACGAGGAATTCATTTTATAAAGACTGAGCTTGTCCCGCCACGCTCATAACTTTGTAGCTAGCTATCGGTTGGCGGAAAGAGCCTTGAAAATAGTGTATCCAGAGGCGAAGATATTTCAAAGTCTGATCGATGCCATAGGAAAAATAGTTGACGAGGTAGCCATGACCGCGACGCCGGAAGGAGTCGAGATGAAAGCTATGGATCCGGCACAAGTGGTAATGGTAAAGGTGTGGATACCCTCAGAGGCCTTCAGCGAGTACGAGGTAGAGGAGGAGGAAAAGCTGGGCTTCAACATAGGAGACGTGCTCAAGTTCTTTCGAAGGGCGAAGAAAGGCTACAAGCTGGAGCTCGGAACAGAGGAAGGCGGCTCTAAGATAGAGATAGTACTTGAAGGAGCCCTCATTAAGAGGTACGTCATACCGAACTTGGACGTTTTGGCTGAGGACTTGCCAGATTTGAGCAACTTAGACTTTAAGGTTAGGGCCCTCCTCTTGGCCTCAGTTATAAAGGACGCAATAAAAGATATCGAAGTGGTGAGTGACACGATAATAATAGAAGCGCCTAACACCGACACACTGGAGTTCAAAGGCCTCGGCGCGGCCGAGACTGTGACGCGGGTCACCACCGCGTCCTCAGCGTTGCTCGAGCTGGAGGTCCAAGAACCTTCAAAGGCAGCGTATGATCTGAATTACTTGAAGCACATAGCTGGGCTGACCAAGGTTTCCGATAACGTAGAGCTGAGGTTTGGAACAGACATGCCGCTGTTGCTGAAGTTTAGCATACTGGCGGGAGGAGAGGCGGAGTACGTGGTGGCCCCACAAGCCTTATAAAAACCTATACTTCATACATGGATCTGTCGGCAGATCCCATTATTACTTTCTGCGCCTCCAGCTCCTTAACAATGAAATCGAAGGCCTTCTTGGGGTCTGTGTGATGGCCACACGAGTACACGTCTACCGTAGCGAAGGCGAACTCCGGCCACGTGTGTATCGTTATGTGGCTCTCCAGCACTATCGCGACGACGCTCACGCCCTCACCCATCTTCCACGACTTAACGTCGAGGAGCGTCATGTTTCCTATCTCTGCAGCCTTGATCACCAGCCTCCTCAAGTACTCCTCGTCGCGCAACTTCTCTGGGTTGCATCCGTAGAGGTTTCCGTAGTAGTGCTTGCCGAATACCTTCCTCTTCTCGGCGTTCTTAGCTACGGTTTTAGTTGCCTCCCTTGTGGCCATCATGGCATAACCCCATTCGGGAAGGGGGGGACCGTGAGACCTTATATCTGAAACTCCTCAAAGGGCAGACGGGCCTCAAGGCATGAGTACGGACTCACAACGTCACGATACGAAGCACGCAGTGCTGGTAGTAGACCCTTTCTTGAGGCGCAGTTTAGATGAGCTGACCAAGGAGAATGCCATCGAAGGGTTCAAGGGAGCCACTACCCTCTCTCTGACCTACTCCACCATACTTCAAGGAGAAGAGGACCGGGGGCTCGTGGTCCTCTCGGACGCGCAGTACCTCAGCGAGAGCGTCATAGAGCTGAAGGTCAGAGGCTTGAGGAAGATAATATTACTCGACGTGGCCACGGCGTTGAAACCGGGCGTTAAGATTGCTAAGATATACCCGGTCTATGCATCCGCGTCGAGGGCCTGTGAGGGCGTCTCCGTGCCCCCCGTACCCAGCATATCCCTCCTAAACAGAATCGTGGAGCTGTTGAGTCCGGAGCGCGAGGTGCTGGCATTCACCACGCGTCTCCCTTATCAAGACGTCTTGATGATAGACGTGATAAAGAAGAAGGGGTTCGACGTAATAGACAAGAACTCAGCACTCCTCTACGAAGTCTGCCAAGGGAAGATGGAATGTGTGGTTCTGGACGTGGTGGACTCTAACTTAAGCAAGGGAGTTGAAAGGGACAGCGTGTGGGACGAGGGGGGTAAGTACTACTCTTCCCTCCTCTCAACGCTTGCAGAGGCGCTTAACAAATTACTTTCTTCGAAGTTGTAAACGGGGAAACGACTTGAAAATAAACTTCAAGCTGGACGTAAATAAAATTAGAGAGAACTTGGAGAAAGCCGTCGCTACCCGCGGGACCCGAAGAAGGGTCAGAGGGGAGAGGATACCGAGCTACTTGAGGAAGTGCAAGTACTGCAAGTACATAGAGCTGATATACTGCAAATTCCATACTGTAACTATACACCCCGAATCGAGGGCCTGTCCCGCCTTCGTATTGCGTGAAGAGTTCAGCGAGCGCAGGGAGGAGGAGGGCGGCCTTATCTGACCGCAAAGTTGTACAATTTTCAATTATTCCTTCTGAACATTGTTTGCAGACTTCGTGAGAAATAGTGAAAGTTTGTTCGGTCTAAGCGGGAGTTCGGTGAACGGTAAGTGGCGGGTGGCGTGAACCCCGGCGACACCGCGTGGTTGCTGACGGCATCATCTATGGTACTGTTCATGAGCGTACCCGGCCTCGCGCTGTTCTACGGAGGGCTGGTGAGGTCAAGAAACGTGCTCAGTACAATGTTCCACGTGTTTGCGGCGTTCAGCATAGCCTTCCTCGCGTGGGTGATAGTGGGCTTCAGCATAGCCTTCGGCGACAGCTTAGGAGGACTTCTGGGTAATCCCTTCCAGTTCTTCGGAAGCTATCCGACGCGGTTTCCAGAAGTCTGGCCCGGAACGAGCGTGCCCAGCCTAATCTACGTGGGCTTCCAAGGGGTCTTCGCCGCCATAGCCACAGCGATCATAGCCTCGGCACTGGCCGAGAGAGGAAGGGCCGACGCGTGGATGCTGTTCTCGTTGCTCTGGGTGTTGCTGGTCTACAGCGTAATAGCCCACTGGGTGTGGGGCGGAGGATGGCTGAGCGCCCTGGGAGCTCTGGACTTCGCCGGCGGCATGGTAGTGCACATAAGCTCCGGCTTCTCTGCATTAGTACTGAGCTTTGTAGTAGGAAAGAGAAAATTCGTAAAGAATGTGGAGGTGATACCCCACAACATCCCCTTGGTGCTCGTGGGCACCGGCATACTGTGGTTCGGCTGGCTGGCGTTCAACGGCGGCAGCGCCGTCGCGGCCAACGCTGATGCAGCGCTGGCTTGGCTGGTCACCGCAGTCGCGGCTGCCGCCGGAGGGCTTGCGTGGGACCTGGTGAGCCTCAAGGACACGGGCAGGCACAGCACCGTCGCCTTCGCCTCCGGAGTGGTTGCTGGCTTGGTCGCGATCACTCCGGCCTCCGGCTTCGTAGACCCCCTTTCGGCGATAGTTATAGGCGCAGTAGCCGGCGTGCTGAGCTACTATATGGTCAACTTCAGGATAAAGAAGGGCTGGGACGAGACGCTTGACGCTTGGGCGGTGCACGGGATGAGCGGCGTCTGGGGCTCCATCGCGACCGGAATATTCGCCAACCCCGACGTCTCCAGCGCTTCCGGCCTCCTATACGGAAACCTGTGGCAGATGGTGCCCCAAGTGGTCGGGACTGTGGCGAGCATAGTCTACGCTGTGATCGTCACCTACGTGCTGGCGAAGATTGTTGACGCGCTGATAGGATGGAGGGTGCCGGAGGAGGTGGAAAAGGTGGGCCTGGACTTGCCCGAGCTCAATGAAGAGGCATACAACTTGTGAGGGGTGATGGGAAGTGAAGATGGTTATAGCATTCATTAGGCCCGAGAAGCTTGAGGATGTAAAGGCAGAGCTCGAAAAGGTTGGTATATATCCAATGACTGTGGTGGAAGTCAAGGGAAGGGGTACCCAGAAGGGCATCGAGATAAAGTACCGCGGCGTTCCGGTGAAGATAGATCTAATACCTAAGGTGCAGTTGGAGCTTATTTTGGAGGACGAAGAAGTGGAAAAGGCAATAAGAGCCATCGTTAAGGCCGCGTATACCGGCAAGCCCGGCGACGGGAGGATAGTGGTCATTCCTATAGAGAGGAACATAAAGATAAGGGATTATTACGAAAAGCTCAAGTAGTTTTTCCTAACTTTAACCCCCCGTTTAACCGTCCAAGGGCGAGGGCGTGAAGAAGTTTCTCATAGAGACCGCCGTGCTGACGTTGCAAGGGCTGGTGGAGGCCCTCGTCGGCTACCTGTGGTCCCTCGCCTCGCCTATCCTTAAGGAACACCCCGCCGTGCTGGCTGCTATGCCGGGGCTCGCGGAGGACAGGGGAGCGATATACGGGTCGCTGGCGGCCAAGTACTCTACGATGCTGTACGTGGGTGAGGCCTCCAATGCCAAGGACTTGCTAAGGTCCAAGATAACGTATGCGGCCATAGTCTTGGGCGTGCTGGGCGGCTTGTACGTGATAGCGTTGAGCTCTATCGTTTCAAACCCGCTCGAGCCCTTCCTCTACTTCTTGGTATCCCGCGGAATAATATTGGTCGTTCTCTTGCCGATTACTGCCTATCTCTGCTACTTTGCTTTCCTGCGCGGCCTCGACGTAGATCTGACAGTAGTATCAGTAGTTACTGTGGTCGCCGACCTGCTCAGTGCGATAGCTATATTCCTAAGCTTCGACGTGCTGGGAGTGCCTTTTATAATTGCCATGACAATCATAACACTCCACGCCATATCGGTCGTCGGCATTAAGAATGCCCTCAAAATGAAAAAGGAATACACGACCTCGACTCTTCTGGCCTCGACCATTTCCACGCTTGCGGGCTTGAGCTTGGTCGGCGGCGGAGCTCAGGGAATACCGCTCTTGCTCTCTGTCGCTCCCTTGGTTATGGCATTGAACGGCTCCGCCTCCATGAACTTTGCCTCATGGCTGGGCACGGCGCTGGCGCTGGGTGAGGTTGACGCGTCAAAGCCGTTCAATAAGAAGGTGTTGCTCGTAGCGATTAGAATTAGCGCAGAGGTGATCGTGGCAACGTGGATATCTCTCGTGCCCGCAGTCATGGTTTACGGCATTAAAGCTTGGGAGGTTGCCACGCTGGCCACGCTACTCTTAAGGATCGCGACGCCCCTCCTGGCCGTCGTTATAGCGTCCAGAAGCTACTTGAGGGGGTGGGATCCGGACTTAATCACCATACCCATACTGTCGAGCACGAGCGACTTGGTGTCTGCTAACGTACTGCTACTGTCATATTACATCCTCTGAAGCGGCCTGTAGGTAACGGCAGTCCTCCCGTAAAAGGTGAGCCTTTGCGCAAACCAGCTGGCTGTTGACGATCTAAAAGCATCGAGCACAACCTCCTTCGGCTTGGCCTCTAAGATGTAATACTCTGTATCGTCGAGATCGGCGTGGTCGCTGAAACCGACCCTCCACGCGTTGGGACCGACCTTCTGGCTCAAGACGAACCTCCAGCCGTCGAGTACGACCTTGTTGCCCGCTACCCTCTCACGCCCGAACTTGTTGAAGTGGGCGAACCTCACGTACCAGCCGGCCCTTTCCACCTCAGCTCCTTCGGCATCGCCCACCCGAAAGTATTCTCCAAAGCGGTACCCGAGGTCTTCCAGATCCTTCAAGATTCCGTATGTTCTGCGGTCCACGAGGAAGGGGGCGTCTATTCCGTAGAGGCGGAGAAGCTCCATTACCTCTTGGATCTTTCCGTGGTACGCGTAGATGTGCACCGGCCCTTCTGCGAGCAAGTGCTGAACGAGCCTCGCGAGCTCCTCCTCCATGATTCCTTTGTAGGTTCTCCGGCACATGCTACAGCCGTACGTCACGTCAACCACTAAGGCATCTAGGTCTTTCATAATGGGAGTTCTGGAGCCGGGCTCTTTGAAGTCGCCGGTGTAGCCGAAGAGGTTCCCCTCATCGTCCTCCACAAGAACTTGCACTGATCCTGGTATGTGGGTTGCCTTAATGAAGGTAATTTTTTCATAGCCGCCCCGCTTATTGTTCAGCGGCACCTTGAAGCTCTCTCCAGGATTCATAAGCTTTATCTTCCTGTTCGGCTTGAGGGATTTTAAGTGCTTCAGGAACACAAAGGTTTCGGGGGTCATCAGCACGTAAGACTGGTAGCTCAAGCTCTTTCCTATGTCCAGAGTGTGGTCGGAGTGGGCGTGCGTTACCACCCTAACCTTCCTCCTCGCCGCGAAGCCGTCTGCGCAGACGTGGTCGCCCAGCAGCACCGCACCGCTTCCGGTTACCGTGGCCCTCATGATCTTCGGGCCTTCTCGGGCAGAGGAGCCTAATATTGCTCAGCGGAGAAGGGGCAAACTCTTCACTTGGGGGGTTCCCTTGAAGGGAATAACCAGCACGTCGATTCCATCGCCCGAGAGGCTGTCCCTGGAGGTGGCCACAGTTATGCTCTCTACAGCCAATTTTTCTGCCTCTTCCAAGCTCATGCCTTCATTATACTCTTTGTCGAGGAGGGCCATCGCTAGGGGGGCTCCCGTGCCCACGGCAGAGTAGCTCTCCTCGACGACCGAGCCCACCGGGTCGAGCACGAATATCCTAGGCTCGTCGTCGTAGCCCCCGAACACGGTTTCGGTCAGCAACGGGAACAGCTTATTGGAGTACAAGATTAGGCCCAACAGCCTGGCGGCCGACCTTACCTTCATCCTTCTCTTGTTGCTGAGCTCGTAGTAGCGGACCTCGTTCTCTAGGGCGCGCGCGATGGCTTGCATGTCCGCGTAGAGGCCGGCGCAGGCCATGCCCATGCGTTCTCCCACCCGGAATACCTTCCTTGCCGCCTTGCTCATTATGAATCCTCCGTAGGTCATTCTCTTCTCCGCCGCCAGTACGACTCCGTCCTTGACCTTTATTCCGACAGCGGTGGCGCCGGGACCTGCCAAATCTCAGCCACCGAGGTCCGCGGGCGGTGGGGGAATAATTACCAGACGCCCGTGCGCAGGTAGCGGAAGGCCGTGAAGCCGGCTATGTATCCTTGGGCGGCCGCGACGAGTATCCTCTTGGGGGCGGGGGTTATGTCGCCGGCCGCCAAGACTCCTTTAACGTTCGTCCTCATCTTATCATCAACGACTATTTCCCTTCCCTTCATTTCAACGCCGAGGTTCTTGATCCAGTCCAGCTTAGGGGGCTCGAAGCCTATTGAAATTATTAGCTCGTCTAAGGGAAGTATCGTCTCGCCGCCGTCCTTATGAGTTACCCTCAGCGCTACGGCCTTCCCGTCCTTCACTATTATCTCTTGAGGAATGCTGTTCAGAACGGTCTTTACTCCGGCCTCGAGCATCTTCTCGACGCTTCTCTTGGGGGCCCTGAACTGGTCTCTCCGGTGAACTATTACTACTATCGCTCCGGCCTTGGCCAAGGCTGTAGCTGTGTCGACGGCCGTGTCGCCGCCGCCCACCACCACTACCCTCTTGCCCTTGAACTCCTTCGGATCTTTGACCACGTAGTGTACATTGGGCGCGTCCTCGTTCGGCAAGCCGAGCCTGCGCGGCTTGCCCAATATGCCGGTTGCTATTATAATTACCCTACCTTCATAGACACTACCGCTCTCCGTTATTACTACAAATTTTTCCTCTTCCTTCTTCACCTCGGTAACGCGCCTC
Organism: Thermoproteota archaeon; assembly: GCA_013154085.1. Classification (GTDB taxonomy): domain Archaea; phylum Thermoproteota; class Thermoprotei_A; order Sulfolobales; family Ignicoccaceae; genus Ignicoccus. Next base: position 50,749 of record JAADDE010000036.1, read on the forward strand.
CCCTCTTCAACTTCTATCCCAAAGAATTCAACCATCTGCTCGAAGGCTTTAGCAATCTCTATTGCGTCTTTTCCGTCGAACCCCGGATAGTTTTCGACCGGCTTCCAAGCGTAGGAGTATACAGTCGCCATTACCCTCTCTGCCTCCAAGACGAGCGGGCTTGCGCCGTACTGTTTGAGCGTGGCAGCTGCCGTTAAGCCGGCCGGACCGCCGCCGATGATCAGCGCGTCCCTCAACCCACGTTCCCCCCACACAGGACGGAGGCTAGGTCATTAAGGCCCACGTAGCTGGCTATCAGCCCGTAGAACGAGGAGCAGGGGGAGGGCTCCAAGGGGTTGTAGAGGTGATAACAGGCTGACGGCAACCACTCAGCCTTGCCGATTCCCTTAAGTATACACTGAGCCTTGCCCGTCAAGGGGCTGTCCGAGGGCTGAGGAAGCAACGTCAGGACGTAGTGCGCATAGGCCATCGTAGTCAGCCTTGATGCCAGATTCGCCATAGTCACGGCCCTTCTGGCCAGCTCCTCATTGAAGTCGCCCGGCAAGTTGTTTATTGTATTATTTATAGTATTACTCAGGTTCAGCATGGTCTTGTAGGAGTGGACGTAGACGACCCTAGTTGAGTTTATGCACGTAGCCGTCGTGCAGGATGCCTTGTAAAGGGAGAAGGCCGCCGCCACTCCGAAGTTGCCCAAAGCCCTTGAGTAGTCCACATAGTCGTTCAAGCTTTCGAAGTGATAGAACTTCAGGAGGTGCTGGACCAGCTGAACGTAGTAGAGGGACGAAACGTAGTGCGCCAGCGCCGTGTCGTAAACCCCGTTTAGGTACAGCAAGTGGCCCGCTCTGTAGAGCCTCCTCGCCTCCTCCAAGTACTTAGATGCTGCCTCGTAGAGCACCTTCTGGTAGCCAGACTGAGGCTTGAGAAGCACCATTTCTGTCGCAAGCTTTTCCACGTAAACCTTGTTTAAGTTGTCGTAGCTCAGCGCCAGCCCTTCGTCCACTTCTATGCCCAGAGGCTTATCTGGTTGGCACGCCGCGAAGATTATTGCGGCCATCATTAAGAGTGCCAGCGAGGCCCGCAAGACCGTTGCCCCTGTGCTCAGCCTTTCGAGCCTGTATAAGCGGTGCACACGTAGCGGGCCAAGCTCCTGTGGACCCTCATCACGTGGCACTTGTTCAGCCGCAACGGGAGTCCTCGGAGGAGATCCCCGACCTCCACGGAAGTGGACGCGGCAAAGACCACCCAAGAGCTTGGCTTGAGGACTCTCGAGGCCTCGCTCAAGAACTCCCGAAGGAGCTCCTCCGCGCCGTGAGCCAAGCTGACGACGCTTCTTCCGTAGGGAGGATCGGTGGCTATCGCGTGAAAGGCTGAAGAGCGGAACGGCAACGAGGCGGAGTCCTCCAGCACGTGCTCGCACGTTAGCTTGAGGTATTCGGTGTTTATCTTGGAGCCGTAAGCCATGCTGGGGTCCAAGTCCGCGCAGTAAGGAACGGCTCCCACCCGCGCCGCCTCGTGGGCTATTGAGCCGGTGCCGCAGAAGGGGTCCAACAGCCTTTCTCCTTCCTTCACGCGGGCCAAGTTAACCATGGCCCTCGCCAGCAGAGGATCCATGGACCCCGGAGAGAAGAAAGGGCCGCGCGGGCTCTTGCCGCGAAGCCTCTTAGCCGGATCTTTGGAGATTATGTAAAATCCTTCTGTGGCTATGGCATATATCTTGTCTTCGCCCTCGGGCAACTTGACGGAGACTTCGGGGACCTCGAAGCCCCCGAGCTTCCTCTTCCTAATCCTTCCGGCACACTCCTCGAACCAGCTACAAGAGGTCTCGTCGCATATCGCGCACACCTTACCCATCTCCTTTATGAATGCGCTCCTCTTCATCGTTATTTTTGAACATTCATAGTTGCCCTCTGCGAGCACCAAGTTGTAGTGGACGGACAGCGTTCGGAGAGGACAAGAGTATGCCTCGTGGAGCGCCTCCAGCTCCTCCAGAGGCAGAGTTCGGTGCGTCCCGGAGGTCAGGAAGTAAAGGACTTCCAAGGCTTCTCAGCCTTCTCCTCCTCTTTCTTAGCAACGTCCTCGAGCCACGGCCTCAGTTCCTTTTCGAACCAGTTGAAGAGGCTCGGGTCGTACCACTTCTCCACCCTCTCTCCCCTCATTGCCTTTATCATCATTACCACAGACCTCCCCACGTTTAAGGCATCGGTGACGAAGGCTCTGTTTTCCAGCGCGTCCCTGAGGTCGTTCGTATATGCCATGCTCCAAGGAGGTATTATTGTTCCCATGGAGTTTAAAATAGACATAAGCTGCGCCACCGCAAACATAGATCCCGTGTCGTTTCCGGTGGCTATTATTCCGACCACCTTCCCGTCCAGCCAGCTCTTGCCGTCTATGTGTATCATGTTCTCCAGTGCCGTTAGTCTGTCAATTACGTTCTTCATCACGGCGCTCGGCGAGTACCAATAAACCGGAGTCGCGAACACTATTCCGTCCGCTTCTAAGATCGCGTCATAGACCTTCTTCATGTCGTCCTTTATTATGCACGGGTACCTACAAGCCTTCACGTCCTCGGAGACGCAACCGAGGCAGGGCTTCAGGCTCAGCTCGTATAGGTGGAGCCACTCCGTCTCAGCCCCGTACCTCTCAGCAGCCTTTAAGGCCAGCATGAGGCCCTTGAACGAATTACCGTACCTCCTCGGCGAGCCCAAAAGGCCTAGCACTTTCAAGCTTCCGACCTCCCGCGGGCCGTGGGCGGGGAGAAATTAATCGCCGATGATGAGCGTGGGCTACTAGAGCTGAAAACGGATGAAGGTGCGACCTCGGGGCCCGAGGCTTACACTATCCACGTGCCCTCTCCTTTCTTTATACAAGAGAGGGGCGACTCCTTCGTGCCGTCGCATATTATTACCTTCGTTCCCTCCTTTGCGACCCTTCCAGCCATGATTATCTTTATGTTCATTCCCGGTCCCACGCGCTTCGCGAAGTCCTCAGCCTCTGAGGACTTGATTTCCCTCACCACCTCGCCGTCGATCAGCACCCCAGGGACGTCGGTAAGCAGTACCAAGTACTCTGCCTTTACGGCCTTTGCTATTTCGGCCGCCATCTGGTCCCCATTGACGTTGAGCAACTCTCCTTCAGTGCCGAGGGCTATGGGGGCGACCACTGGAGTTATGCCCATGTCTAGAAGCGTCCTCAAGAGCTCGGGCCTCACTTCCTTTATCTTGCCCGTCAGGCCGCCGGGTATGACTCTCTTCACTTCCCTCTCGCCGACCTTCTCCCTGACAATGACTTTCTTCTTCCTTTCCGCAATTACTGTAGGACCATCGGCGCCGGTTATGCCGGCGGCTCTTCCTCCTTCTGCGCTTATCATTGATACTATTTTCTTGTTCAGCAAGCCGCCCAGCACGGCCACAAACACTTCCAGCTCCTTCTCGTCCGTGTAACGGAACTTTATTCCAGAGGCGGAAACCTTGAACTGCGGCTCCATGCCCATTCTCTTCTCCCATTCATCCACGAGGTCGCCGCCTCCGTGAACGAAGATTACGTCGTTTCTCTTCGCTATGTCCTTTACTATGTTCTTCATGTTGTTCATTAATGTCCTCCCGCCCGCTTTGACCACTATCACAGCAAGACGCCTCCGTCTGCCGTTGCGCGGAAAAATTTAAAACGGCTTAAGCGCCCCACTCGCGGAGGCTGGGCCCGTAGCTCAGCATGGTAGAGCGGCGGGCTCTTAACCCGTAGAGGCGGGGCTTGGCCCGTTCCGCCGCGGAAGTCCCGGGTTCAAATCCCGGCGGGCCCGCCACAAGAGCCCCGGGCTCCTATTTACCTCCCCTCGGCTCCGACCTCTGGACCCGAGCCTTGAGGGTGGCCGTCGTAGGACTCGGATACGTGGGCCTTCCGCTCGCGGTGGCTCTGGCGTCGAAGGGCTTCGAAGTGATTGGCATTGACATAGACGAAGAAAAGGTAAAGAAGGTAAACGAAGGGGTTCCGCCCATTGAGGAGCCCGGCCTACCAGAGATGCTCGCAGAGGTCGTCGAGAGGAAAAAGCTGAGAGCCACGACGAATTACGATGAAATCAAGAATGTTGACGCAATTATAATTGCAGTCCCCACGCCGGTTAAGGAAGGAAAGGCGGACCTCAGCTTCTTGGAGAGCGCGCTAACAGAGATAGGGAAGAGGCTGAGAAGGGGACAGTTAGTAATAATAGAGTCGACGATACCTCCGGGCACCACTCAAGGCTTGGCCAAGGAGGTGCTCGAGAGGGTCAGCGGGCTCCGGCACGGAGAGTTCAAGCTGGCACATGCGCCGGAGAGGCTGGCTCCGGGCAAGGCTATGACCGAGCTGTTCACAGTAACTAAGCTCGTCGGCGGCGTAACGCCCGAAGACGCGGAGGCCGCGGCTGAGCTGTACCGGAAGCTCACTTCCGGGGGCGTAATCACAACAAGCGCGATAAATGCGGAGATGAGCAAGCTGGCAGAGAACACCTACAGGGACTTAAACATAGCGTTCGCGAACGCGCTGGCCATCTTAGCAGAGAAGCTGGGGGCGGACGTGTGGGAGGTGATAAGACTCGCCAACACGCACCCCCGCGTTAACGTACACCTCCCGGGCCCCGGAGTGGGCGGGCCGTGCCTAACTAAGGACCCCTACATGCTGGCCTACCCAATGGAGGGATTGCCGAGAGACTTGATCATAATCGGTAGGAAGATAAATGAAAGCATGCCGCAGCACTTCGCGGAGCTCGTGAGGGAGCTGGCCGAGCCGGGGAGCAAGGTAGCGCTCTTGGGCTTGGCGTACAAAGGGGGTGTGGACGACATAAGGGAAAGCCCCACCTTGAAGATATACGAGCTCCTCAAGGACGACTACGAGGTAAGCGTGCACGATCCCTACGTGAAGCAGTCGCCAATACCTTTCACCAACGACCTCGAGGAAGCTGTCAAGGGGGCCAGCTTGATAGCTGTCGTCACAGACCACCCAGACTACAAGGAGCTCGACTGGGAGAAGCTGGCTGGACTCGTGAAGGAAAAGAAGGTTTTGGACGGGAGGAAAATCATAAATAAGGAGGAGGCAGTAAAGCACGGCTTCGAGTACAGGGCGCTGGGCGTGGGACTGTGATTGCGGTCGTGGTGGGGACGAGGCCAGAGATAATTAAAATGGCACCCGTAATCCTCGAGCTCCAAGAGCGGGGCCTGGACTTCACCTTCGTCCACACGGGCCAGCACCACGACTACGAGATGTCGAAGATATTCATAGAAGAGCTGGGCTTGCCGGAACCGCACTACAGCTTTGTGCTCAGGGGAGAGAGCCCTGGAGAGCAGATAGGCGAGATGATAATACACTTGGACAAGGTTGCTAAGGTCAAGAAGCCCGACGTCGTCGCCGTTCAAGGGGATACCAACAGCATGGTTGCCGCTGCAATAGCGGCCCTCAAGGTAGGGGCGGACGTGGCTCATGTGGAGGCGGGCTTGAGGAGCTACGACTGGAGGATGCCGGAGGAGCACAACCGGAGGATGATAGACCACATATCTAAGTACCTCTTCGCGCCCACAGAAGAGGCGAAGAGGAACCTCGAAGAGGAGCATGTGTATGGAGAGATCTACGTTACCGGCAATACGATCATAGACGCCTTGGATAGGTACCTAAGCGTGGCCGAAGAGAGGAGCAGAGAGGTTCTGGAATCCATTCCCTTCGACGAGTTCGGCCTCGTAACCTTTCATCGCGCTGAGAACGTGGACGACCCCCAGACGCTGAAGGACTTCGTCCGCATACTGGAGAGGAGCCCTATACCGCTGGTATATCCAGTCCACCCGCGAACGAGGAAGAGGCTCTTTGAGTTCGGCTTGTGGGAGAAGGTTAAGGAAATAAAGCACGTGAAGCTCATGGAGCCCTTGGGGTATCTGGAATTCATAGGCGTGCTCAAGGAATCGCTAATAGTGCTCTCGGACTCCGGAGGCCTCCAGGAAGAGGTGACCCACCCTAAGATAAGGAAGCACATCCTCGTGCTTAGGACCTCAACAGAGCGGCCGGAGGCGGTCAAAGCCGGCTTCGCGTTCGTGGTCGGCACGAACCCCGTCGTGGTTCTTTCCACCCTTGAGCGCGTTCTGGAGGAGAAACCCCAGCTACCGGAAACGTCGCCGTTCGGAGACGGAAAGGCTTCAAGGAGGATAGTGGATGTCTTGGAGGGAGCTGGATGAGGGTGTGCATGAAAGTTGTTGAGGTGAAAGGAGAATGCGCGGCCGGCTACGAGCCCGGCGACGAAATATGCTTCGAAGGCTTCAAGCTAGTTTCCTTCACCAAACCGGTGTGCATGCACTTGCTCGCCGCAGCACATCACGTCGTGTACGCTATGCTTAAGGGCATAAAGCCGGAGGAGATGGGGTATGAGGGCGGTCTGCTGAGGTGCCCGGACCCGGTGAAGGGAAGCGTTATGGTGAGGCTGGAAAGGCGCTGATGGCAGAGAGCTTAGCGCTGGCTGTATCATCTATTGTCCACCCAGCTCTGGCTGTACCGGCTACATTCTTGGCCGTATGGTACGGCTACTCCAAGCTGATGTTTTATGGTATTTTTGAGGGGAACCGCGGCCGGCTGGCGGCGTTTGCGATCTCTTTGATTCCTGCGGTTCCTTGGTCCCTCAGCAGTCACGGAGTGCTGTTCGGCGCGTTATTGGCGTTCATATATTGGGTGAGACTGTGGAGGCTACCCTAATGTACCAGATAAGGAGGCCCTTCGGCGGTGCTTACCTGCACTTGCTGAATAACGTGATCGCCGCCAGTCGCGCGGGCTTTGATGTATTCGTGGACTTGGATGAGGACATGCTAAATCACGTGATAGCTGACCTCAAATTCTTAGGGCTTGAGGTTAGAGTTGAGAGGGCTGAGAAGCCGAGAGGGCTGAGGTATGCCCGGGCCATCTCGCTGAAGTACGATGCTAAGTTGTTGAGGATGGGCGTGGATGTGCTTGAACTTAACTCCATGCCCCTATGGTTGGCCGCCGAAGGGGCCTCCGGAGCTAAGGGAGCGCTTAGGTACGGAGCGAACTTGATTAGGGACGTGATAGTCAGAGCCCTCGCGTACGCCTCGAAGACTGTCGTAACCGTTAGCAGGAGGGCCGCTCAGTTGCTGAAGAGAGATCTAGGACTGCATGCAATTTCTGTCCCGAACCAGCCTCTTCCCGGTTTTGGGAAGAGCGTGGGCGCCGGAGACAAGATATGCTTTCCCTCTTCCTACTACTACAGCTATCAAGGTTTAGACGTATTCATCAGGGCTGTTAAGAAGCTAGGAATAGAGGACAAGGTTCTATTAATAGGGAAGGCAAAAGTCGGCGGAGTTGAGAGCGCAGTAGCTTTCGGCCTCCGAGAGCTGGCAGAGGTATACTCCAGATGCCTCGCCATAGTTTCGCCTCACAGAGACACCACGCCGGTCCCGTTCTTCGGCTCCCCCACGAAGGTCGTTGACGCCCTCGCTACGAACAAGTACTTGATTGCGTCTGATCTTCCAAGCATCAGGGAAACCATAGAAAGGAACCTAAAATCCGGGTGGAACTGTGTAAAGTTCGTGAAGCCCGGCGACGTGCACTCCTTAGGAGAGGCTCTGGAAGAGGTGCTCCGCACTGAGCCCTCATGCCGATACGAGCTCAAAGAAGGGCCGATAACGGAGCTCTGGAAGGACCTTTATAGGAACTTTGCAAGCAAGTCTGCGTAACGCTTGCTCAGCTCCCTCCTGTCGAAGTGAAGCTCCGCCACCTCCCTCGCCCTCTTACCCATAGCTTCCGCGTCCCTCAGGCACTCCCTCAGGCCCTCCCTTACGTAGCGCTTCTCAGAAACGTAAACCCCTATGTCGTACCTCTCGAGGAGCCTCTGGAGCTCTGAGCTAGGCGGGCCGTAGGCGAATATGCAGAGTCCCAGCGCCATGTAGTCGTAGGTCTTCAGCGGTACGGTCATGCGGTAGGTCGAGCCCTCCCAAGGCCGGGGAACCGCCCCCACCTTGGAATCGCAGGCCACGCTCGGGAGGCGCTCGTAGCTGACCTGCCCTATGCCCCCCAAGCGCTCGGAGCCCGGGCCCACCAGCTTCAGCTCCACGCCCTCCGCCCTACACGCCTCTCTCAGCGGGTCGAGAGGTAAGTACGGGTTTCGGAAATCCGCAATCACCAGTACCCGGTCCTCTCTTTCGGAGCGCTCGCACTTCAACAGCTCGGTATCCGTGCCGTTCTCAATTACATAAACCTTCTTTTTCAAGAGTCTCTCATAATGCTTGGCGATGCTTTCTGTCGTGGCAACCACAAGATCGCTCCTGCGCAAGGCGTCCAAGTACTTCTGGACGAGAGGTAAGGCGAGCAACCTCTTTAAGGTGTTTGACTCCTTAACATAGACGTCCCAAGGATCCCTCACGTCGGCGAAGGTGAGCCTCGAATTCACGGTCGCGGCCACGTAGGCCGGAGGCACGCTGAAGAGCGCCTTCTCGGCAACCACCCGCATCCTCTTGGCATACGCAAGCCTGGTCTGCGGAAGCTCCACCACCTCGACCTCGACGCCCCGCCTGGAGAGCTCGTCCGCCAAGTACCTCATTCTCAAGCGTGCGGGAGAGCTGGGGCCCCTGGCCGCATAGACCACCGCAAGTCTCGCCGTCACCTCTGTCCCTCACAAAGGCTTCCTAAAGAGACGGTGATGAGGATGCGTGCTCTGGTCTTGTTGACCCTGGTCGCAGTAGCAGTAAGCGCTCTTGATCCATACTTTGTAGAGAAGAAGCTGAACGAGACAGTCGAGTACTTCTTGAGCGCTCAGCAACCGTGCGGGGCCTTCTTCGACTGCACGCCCAATTACTGGAGGCGCGACGCGTTCATCGCCTACTTCCTCTATCCGGAGCACCCGCTGGTCTTCGAGAGCTCGGTCAGATTTGTGGAGTACGTGTACTTAGACTACTACAGCTTATGGAACATCTTGAACCCCTCTACCACTATCTACACTTGGTGGCCTCTCTTCGACGTGCTGGCAATACTGTCTGCCGGAAAGTCCACAGACCTGGTAGTTGCCGTAGAGAACATAATAGATAAGAACTTCGATGAGTATGGACTGAAGACCTCCCCTTCGCGGAACTACCAGAACTACTTCGGCAAAATCCCGTACGACTTAATGAGCACCTCCTTGGCCCTTTTGATAGCAAAGAAGAGTGAAGTGGTGGACGGCAACCTTGCATTCGCCAAGTTCAATTCCACCCTTCATGAAGAGTTCTGGAGATACGTGCTGAGCTACATTAGAGGCGAGATATCCGCTCCGCTGGCGACCGACTACGTCCGAGCGCTGTTGGCACTCCTCTCACTGGGATTTGAGTGGATGAGGGGGCCCGTGTGCAAGGCTCTGGACGAGAGCTACTTCCAGCAGATATACGAGAGCTACTTGGACATGGAGCCGGTGAGCTTGAGCTCGCCGGCACTGGAGGTGCTCGGCGAAGAGGCGCTAATTTGCGCCTCGCTGGGCTACTTGGACGGCTCCTACGCACTGAAGGTCGTTGACTGGGCGCTTCAGTCGTACGCTATAAACAACGCCGGCGCGTGGCCCTCTTCAGAGTTCGCCGTCTCCCTATACACTACCCTGCTCGGCGGGCAGTCGAAGGCGTTCGCTCTGGTGTCCGTCGACCAGCTGCCCGGCACTCAAGACAGCTCCGCGGAGCTCCTCGTTATAACGCAGCCCCCTCAAACCGTGACAAAGTACATGCCGGTAACCATGTACACGACAAAGGCCGACAACACCATAAGCGTCGTAGGACTGCCCGGGGTGCCCCTCTTGGCTCCCTTCTTCTTCAAAAGGATGAGGAAGAAGAATTAGTAGTACATAGAGAACAGCACTTTCATGCTCTTGTACGCCCTTTCCCAAGTAGCTAGGCACCCGACCTCGCCCTCCTTGAGCAACTTCCCCAACTGCTCGACCTCCTCCCTCCAGCCCTTCGCTTGCTCCGACAGCGTAACCACGTTGCCCTCAACCTTGGGCGAGTATCTAGAACACAGTTTCAAACACTTCTCCGTCGCTCCGCTATCGTATATCTCCACCTTCTTGTAGTCATATACTCTTATGCTGACCTCTCCGTCCGTGTGAACCTCTATCAGCTCCTTTTCTATATCCTTCTTGTTGAGAGATGTATATACTACAGTGGCCAGAGCTTTGGGAAACGCTATCGACGCCGACCACACGTCGGTATCTAAGATGTCAGCGTTGTCCGGCTCCGCAAACACCGCCGAGCCCTTGAGGGGCTCTCTATCCTCAAAGAGGGCGAGGGCGTAGTCTATGAAGTGGCACCCTTCGCCTAAGTATCTGCCCCCCTCGGCCGGATCGTACACCCAGTGGTCGCGCCTCAGCTTGCCGGCCGCCACCCTGTAAACGAGCGTTGAGGCCCTCCCCTCTACGACCTCCTTGAGCAACGCGGTTATGGGCGAGCACCGCCGGTTGAAGCCGACCACGACGACCTTCTTTGTCTCCCTCACCAGCTTGTCTATTTCTTCGAGCTGTTCGGGAGTGAGCACCGGAGGCTTTTCGACGTATATCAAACGGGCCCTCGACCTCATCAGCGCGTCGCGGAGCATCGGGTAGTGCTGGCTGTGCCGGGTTGCGATTATGATTATGTCTTCCTCCTTTTCCAGTATTTCTTGGTAGTTCGTAGTAGCGAACTTGAATCCTTTGGAGAGGAGCTCTTTGGCCTTGAGGGGGTTTGTGACAGCAACGCCGTTGAGCTCGTAGTATTCCTTAACCAAGGGATAAAGCACGCCGGACGCGAAGCTACCAAATCCTATGAACGATACCGTCGGACGCGTGCCCTTTCTGATCACCTCTCCCGGCGCTCCCCTCTCTATGCTGAACACGACAACTCCTCTGTCCTTGAGGTACTTCTCGGGTTCGTACGCAATCAGCGCCGTCAGGCCCTCCACCCTACCCTCCAGCAAGTCTTGGTATGCCTTGGGCGCCTCGTCTATGGGATATGCGGGGCCCACGACGCCCCTTAGGTCCACAGAGCCCGACGCCAACAACCTCAAGTACTCTTTCATATTTCTTTCCTCAGTCCACTTGACGAAGCCTATGGGATAGTCGATTCCGCCCAGCTCGTAAACGGGATCGTAGCGTCCAGGTCCGTAGGAGACTGAAATTAGTATCTCGGCGTCCTTCAAGTACATTCTCGTGCGGTCGAACTGGGTGGGGAAGGCTCCCAGTATTACAACCCTCCCCCTGTGCCTGATCATGTCCAGAGCCAAGTCCATCAAGCCGGGCTTGTCGGATGAGGCAGCTATGATCACGGCATCGGCGCCGAATCCCTCGGTGAGCTCGAGCACCTTCTGATGCGGATCAACCTGGGTGCTGTTGTACGCGATTATACCCTTTGAGCGCGCTAGCTCGACCCTCTTGTCGTCGATATCAAAGCCTAATACCCTTAAGTTGTACGCCTTTGCAATCTGGGCGGCCAAGTTCCCTATCAGCCCCAAACCGATCACGACGACGCTGTCTCCCTGTTGCAGGGAAGCTCTGCGGATTCCTTGGAGCGCTATTGACCCGAGAGCCACGGTAGAGGCCTCCTTCATGTCAAGGCCGCGGGGCACCGGCACCACGAGCCTCCGGGGGACCGCGTTGAGCTCCGCGTGGTTCGCGAAGCCTGCACCCGCGGCCGCTACGGCGTCTCCGGCGCTGAGGTCTATCACTCCCTCCCCCTTCCCAATCACATAACCGGAAATGCTGTAACCGCTGAACCTGCCTCTTACGGTAAGCTCCTTGGCCTTGTTGTAGTACTTCAGCAACTCCTTTATTCCGCCTTCACGGAGCTTCTGGAGAGCCAGCTTAGCGTAGTAGGGGTTCTCGAGCACCAGCCTGACGGGTCTGGGAAGGGGCAACTTGCTGAGGACCCATCCGTCCTTGCTCTTCTTGGCGCGCAGAGAAGCCAGCTCCGTGCCGGCGCTTATAGCGGAGTACGAGGTCGCGATGAGTACTGACTTCTCCGAGACGTGCGGAGGTGGCAGCTCCTCAACGACTACTTTCGTGCCCTTGAAGACTACGGCCTTCATCTCTTTTCAGCCTCCTTCCACTCCTTGACCAAGCGCTCCAGCTCTTTTTCAAACTCTTTCTCTAGCTCTGGTAGCGGAACCGGGCGGGGCTTCTTCTTCAGCGTCATGAGGGCCC
>JAADDE010000027.1 GCA_013154085.1 Thermoproteota archaeon
AACAATATATCATAGGAGGGGCAGACGAGTTGCGCAGAGCTGCTGGAGGAATTGAGGAAATCCTACCCCCCGTGGAGGTTCTAAAAAAGAGGTCTGAAATATGCAGGAACGGGAGCTGTAAGGAGACCAGTAGCAGCTTTCTCGATGACATAGGCTGAGGACGTACACCTCTTTCCTCTCCTCATTTTATCTCGTAGATGAGCTTCCAGTAACCCTTGTACTGACCGGTCAACGGTTCCCCAGCAGAGTAGGGGTCCTCCTCGAGGAGCTGTAAAGCTTCCTTCAGCCTCTTCTTCAAGTGAGGCCACCTCTTGGCCAATTCCTTCATCACGGTCTTGAGGTCTGCATCTTCGCCAGTATAGACCTTGACCAACGTGGGATCAGCAAGGGGAGAGTATTGCTTGCTATACACAGGGGTCTTGAGAAGGGAGAGGGCTTCCTTCGAGGAGGTGCTGAAGGGCTGTCGGTTCAGTCCTCATGAAGCGCAGAGTGAGGCAAACCCAGTGGAATATGCCGGCGATGTCGTCCAGAACTAACACCTTAACGAGGTCAGTATAGTCCCTAATCTTTGCAGGAGAGCGGTGCTCCATCTTCAGCCCAGCAGACCCCTTGAGGGGGGGGGGTAACCGAAGCTGCACGTTGCGTCCTTTATCTCCTCGGGAGCGAAGCGGATATCTACGCCTAAGTCTTCGTAATATGAAGTTGTAGTAATACGGAGCTACCCATCCTATAAACTAATGCCGTCCTAAGAAGCCTTGGGGACTAGAGGAGACGAAAACCTGCTCCTCCTCATCTTATCCACCTCCTGCCCTTCTCTTCTTGAGGATCCTCATGAAAGCGCTGGAGAGGAAGAGCAACAGAGGCACGGAGGGCACGACGGTCCTCGTGTCGAGCGGGCTCGCGACTTCTGAGACAGTGACAATAGTACCGTTGGATAGCGTAACTAAGTAAGCGTCCGTCTCCTCGCAGGGTAGAAGCATAGTCATTGAGGGCCAAGTTATGTTTGCCTCTTTCCCGAATTCTTCCAGCAGATCGAGGGGTCTGACAGATGTAAGCGTCGTCTCCACTGTTTTCGTGGTTGGCGGCGCCACTATGGTTGCTGTCACCGTCATTACATCTTGATTACCAACGTAGGAGCCCTCACCCCTCATAACCGTAATGATGAAAGCCTTGGCGAAAGCGCTTAACGTGCCCCACGTAATACTGGTCATATTTACGTAGCTTACGGTGGCCACCAGCGTTATGGGCAACTTTCCCGCGTCAGTGGTTATAGTAGCTATGGTGCTTAGAAGAAATACGGTGGTCGGACACGTCATGGGGATCCCGGAAATCCCGAATATCAGTGAGGCTTTAGGTTGTTAGTATTCAATAGTGGACGAGAGCCGAGATGGGTGGGAACGCAATGCAGCAGAGGACGCTTCTTCTGTTATTGTTTATGACGTTCTATGTGAATGCTGAGCTCGTCCCGTCCCTTGGGCTTAAGGATGTGTATGAGCTCGGCGACGGCTTTACCCACATCGTGACTTGCGGCGACGGCCTCATCGCTTACGGCCCCTCCGGCTTGTATGCCGGCTACGGGGGGATAGGCGAGTCGAGTCCTACGTGGGAAAGTCAAGTAACTAATCAAGTGGACTTCGCATCCTGTAATCCTTGGGTCCTAGCTTTCAGGAGCCTCGACGAGCTGAACGTGTGGCAGTTCCAGATCACTTCCAGCGGGGTTGTGGTTAATGCGAAGCATTCAGGATCCCCCCTCTATTACAACGTGACTGGCCCGGTAGTCCCCTATTGGGCTACAGACGTTAACGGAGCAGCTCTAGCCTGTGGGACGAAGTGCTTCCTCGTAATAGTGCCAGACATGAAATACTTGAAGGAGACGGAACTTGAACTCAGCGGTTACGGAAACAAGGCCTCCGATGCGGCTTACCTCGGTGTCAACGGTGTTGACTATGCGGTAGTAGGCACCTACGGCGGCAACTTGCTGGTGTTGAAGCTCTCGGACCCCAGAACGGTCGTCGACCAAGATTCCTTTCCCGACAGCGTGATATCTCTGGACGTTTGTGGCGACCAGATTATAGTTGCAACTACAAATTCGATAAGATTGTATCGGTTCGACGGAACGAGCTTGAGTCTTATAGCAATGAAGGAATCAATTGCTCCGACAGACGTTGCGTTCCTCAAGCCCTCCTGCGACGTAATCGCAGTGACGGACATCCGCGGCACGTTATTGCTGTTTGACCCGCAACTTAGATTGCTTTACGACAAAGAGGTGGACGCCCTCTCGGTCGCATCTCAGTGGGGGAAGCTGTACGTACTCGACGGGTCACGCGTTTACGAGTACGTATTGGAGTTCGCACCGGCAGTGCTCATAACTACCACGGCGACCACGACTACCTACGAAACGATATACACCAGCACCAACACTACTGTCACGACCACCTTTACGACGACATATACTACCAGCACAATTCAAACACTCACGACGACGGTCATAACTCAAACGAGCACGATCACCACGACTACTTACACCAGGACTATAAGTATGGCCATACCACTTCCGCTACTTGCGGTCTTACTCCCTAAGCTTGTAGTAGATCGCGCAAAGCGCTATCTTGATGCCAGAGAGCACTGAGACCTTCTTCTTTCCTGCCAACCTCGCCTTCGGGACGTACTCGATGGTGGCGGCCCTAACCCTCTTAGACTTCCAGACTATCATGACTTCCCAGCAGTCCCCTAAGGGCGGTTGCTCGGAGGCCACGTCCCTCCTAAATCCCATAAGCCCGCTTAGGGCGTCTTTCGTCGACGTTCCGAAGAGGAGGTTTATGAATGCCGTCAATACCTTGTTCCCGAAGGAGAAGAGCGGACCTCTCCCGAAATCGCTCCTCTCCGTCCGGACGAGGTCGTAATCGCTCAACATCCCCTCTATTTTAGGTACCAGCTCCGCTGGGTGCTCACCGTCTGCGTCTATGACGATATAGCAGGAAGCCTTGAACGACTTTATGGCAGACATTATCGCCCCCGCCTTCCCCCTTCCGAGCCATTGCTTGACGACGCGGACGCCCAAGGATCTGGCCACGTCGGCAGTGTCGTCTGTGCTGTGGCTGTCAACGACGACGAGCCTTTCGCGCGGAATTCCGAGCTCCAGTAACTCGTAGATCACTTGTGTTATGCTTTCCTCTTCGTTCCTCGCGGGAATTATTACTAGGCATTCCAGCCTGCTTCCCCGCCTTAAAATAGGCGCCACTAGGATAATACTGGGATCATACCGTGCGCGTGGTCTTGACATTGGCAATGTTAGCTACAATCATATTCTCGCTGAGTCTTAGTTCCCAGAGCAGAGCGCTCTCGGACTTCGACCCGACGCGCTCCGGCGCGCAAGTCCCAACGTTCAACCAAGTAAAGGCTTGCGGTCCTTATGTCATCATACTGAACGAGGAGAGCGGGAAGGTGTACCTCTACGCGGTGAACTTCGGAACCGGAGCCTCGAAGGCTATTGAGATGACGGACGAAAATGACGGAAAGATACTAAAAAACTCCCTAGTTGCCCTGAGCGAAGTGCTGGACTGGAACTGCTACTCCGTCGGAACCAGTTACTACGCAGTTTTGGTATGGAAGTCTAGTGGCGATACCACCAATAATTACAACATAACACTGGTAGACGTCATAGCATCGAAGAAGGTCACTAAGGAGGTAGACGTGGGCGGCAACACCTACTCCGCTGAGGTCTTGGTGGCCAACGGATATGTGGACGTGTGGTTCTACGACGCGGACTGCAAGGCTTACGAATGGGAGCTCTCGGCCTCGGCCTCCGTGTCTGAGGGGAAGTTCCCCACCTATAAGGAATGGAGTTGCACCGAGTTCCCGCCCGACGCGACGGACGAGGCCGGAGCGCTGAAGGTAAGTAGCGACAAAATCTCGGAGGTGGTCTTCGGGGGCTCCCACCCGGTGCTGAGCCTGGGTGTGGGGGCAGACGCTCCTTGGTGCGCCTACGGTAGCCTGTACGGCGGAGCGTTGGCGCTGGTCCACGGAACGCCCCTCTCGGTGTTAATATACGGAAACGGGGTAGCGAGGAGCGTCGGTTCCGACGTGGACGTAGACTCACTCTACCCGGGCAGGGCGGCCTGGGACGTCAGCGAGGAGACCGTGACGCTCAACGTCGACATGCTTGTGATTTCCACGAGCACACAGGTGGTCGACACGGTCACCACGACCACCATCACTCCGATATACGTGTCGATAACCTATAGCTCCTCCGGAGGGGCCGAGCTGAAGAACGTATATACTCAATCGCTCACGGAGATCACAGACGTGAGGACGATCGAGTGGGGATACGCCAGCTCGCCGCTGGCGTTCTATGCGTACACAACCACTGTCGTTGAGAGCGCCACTACAGTTACTCTCTACAGCTACTCGGTGGCCGACGCGCCCCAGCTGGGAGTCGTGAGTCCCTCCGTGGAGGTTCAAGCCACTGAGGAGCAACAAACGGAGGAGCAACAAACAGCAGAGCAACAAGTAGCTGAGGAGCAGGAGGCCACGCAGCAAGTTGCGGAGGAGCAACAAACGGAGGAGCAGGAGGCCGTGCAACAAACAACGGAGCAACAAACGGAGGAGCAACAAGAGACCCAGACCGCTGAGACCGCTACCGAGACCACGACTACAAAGACC
Organism: Thermoproteota archaeon; assembly: GCA_013154085.1. Lineage (GTDB taxonomy): Archaea > Thermoproteota > Thermoprotei_A > Sulfolobales > Ignicoccaceae > Ignicoccus. The sequence goes on from JAADDE010000027.1 coordinate 4,663, forward strand.
TTGAGCACGCAGTCCCCGAGCTCTGGAATTCCCTTTAGCGCCTTAGCGTTCGGCCTCGGGTGGGCGGCTTTATTGAGAAGGCGCTCAAGGCGCTCATAGCGGTCTTGACAACACACGCCGTGATAATGGCTATGTTGCCCTACGGGGCCCCGCTGTGGGAGACCACGGCGCTCATACTCCTAAGCGGCGCGCTGTACGCGAAGACCAGGAGGAAGGAGTGTGAGGCATTGTTCTTGCTCTACTTAGGCTACTTCGGCCCCCGCTTGGTGGAGCTCCACGGGCCCTTGTACGAGGCGCTGATAAGGGCCGACCTGGCCCTCCAAGGGTTCATCCTGCGCGCTCTGGGCGTAGAAGTAGTGGGAAACGTAGTCAAGTATGGTGAGGCAGTGGCCACCTACACGAGCGCTTGCTCGGTGCTTAGGTCGCTGACCTTTGTGGTCCCGTTGCTCGGCCTCAGCGCGAGCGCGGCGAGGAAGGCGCTGGCCTCCGCGGTGGCGCTCGGCCTTACCTTACTGCTTAACCCGGTCAGGGTGTGGCTGATACTCGCCGCCGAGGGCTTCGTGGGGCCGGTCTGGGGGCACCTAATCTTCGGCTCCCTCTACGCGCTCCTCGTGGCCGGGGCGATAGTGGTTGCGATGGAGCTTGTGGTGAGGGGGTACCTAGACTACGTGCTGAGCTCTATTTACTGTCTTGCGGGATCTCCGGCTCGCCGTTCTTAAAGAGCAAAAGCACCACGCCCTCGTCGAAGTCCACGACCGCCTTCACCCAGCCGGACTCCGCGTTGAGTCTCTTTACCCACGTCTTCGGCAACGTTACTACGTATATCTCCCCGTTGCCCTCCCTCCTCTTCCTCAATCTGAGTTCCCTAATCTCTATGGCCGAACTCAAGAATTCCTTTAAGTGGAGGAGAGACACCGTGTTACTCCCCGTAAGGTGAACGCTACGTATAATTTAAAACGTAGGCTTATCTAGCGTCAGTCGGAGGTTAGGTGAAAGTGATGAGGAGCG
>JAADDE010000020.1 GCA_013154085.1 Thermoproteota archaeon
TGAAATAAGGTTGCTTATCAAGAAAATATCGTCAAAGCCCAAGGAGGCCCTCGCAGCGGTTAAGAAGGTGACCAGAGCGTCGCTCGACGTGCCCTTGGAGATAGGCCTCCAGCTGGAGGCTGAGGCCTTTGCGAGGGTGCTGGCCACCGAAAACGCTCGCGAGGGAATATCGGCGTTCCTTGAGAAGCGGAAGCCTAAATACAAGTAATCGCTTCCACAAGTGTTTTGATTACACTTTGCTAACGCGAGTTAGGTGAGCAAAACACTCCTTCTTACTTCTGAGCGCTCGTTCTGTTAGATTTCCTAACACTTCTCCCCCGTAAGAGACTGGGCGCCGGCCCCCTCCCTATAACCATCGGGCGTAGGCAGAAAACTAGTGAAAATTAAGTCATGGAGCGTTGTACCGCTAGAGCACGGTGCAATTGTGGGGGAGGGCGAGGAGGGGAGGTATATTGGTCAGCGTCACGGTTAGGGGACAGTCCTACAGCAACTATGCGCCGCTGAGGTACATAACCATGGAAAAGTGGAAAATAGTGAGGCCGCTCGAACCTCCAGACGGAGTAAAGTGTCCGGCGGAAAAGGACGAAGTGCTGAAGGTCTCGGAGTCCGTTGTGGAGCTGATAAAGAAGAAAATAAGCAGGGAATACAACAGCAAGTACAAAGCCGACTCGAAGGTGGACGCAGTTGTGGTGGACAAATCAAAGGCAAAGGCGCTGAAGAGGGGCATAGAGAGGATGAACCAGCTCGTCGCCGCGCTCCACGAGGACTGCTGGGGCGAGACCCCAAGGTTCGGGGGCTGGAGCGTCCACGTCCACGTGCCGAAGATCTCCGAATTCAAGGCCGGAGCTCTGAACAAGCTCTCGCTGGTGGTGCTGAAGGCCAGCCTCGCGACCATTTTGAGGCACGTCGGCGAGAGGAGGCTCTTCAGGACGGTCCTCGACCTGGCTCCCGTAACAATCAAAGTGGTGCCGGTCAAGGGCTTTGAGGACCCCTTCGTGCTGCTGACGACGGGAGAGAGGAGGAAGAACGTAACTGTTTACGTACTGGTCGACGCCGATTCGAGCACCTCCGAAGTGGCTACGGCCCTGTTGCACTCCTTGATAGCCTCCGTTGTGGGACCGAGGAAGGTGTGGGACCAGAGAGCCGCCATGGAGGCGCTCACAGCCTTCGCGAAGGCCTCTGAAGAGGTATCCAACAAAGCTCCGAGGGCGCTGGCGAACTTGGCCTACGACGAGGTGGTCCGCTGGGGCCTCTCGCCCAACAACTTCAGCTCTGCCCTAACGAACGCCAGCAGGGATGTGAAGATGGACAGAAACGAGCTCCTCGGCGAGCTTCTGTCCTTCTCCTTCAGCTCCCTCAACAGCACGCTGGACGAGCTGGCCGACGGGAAGCTCAGCTCACGCTACGCTTTTCTCATCGCCCACTACATGCCTCCCGTGGGCTGACGCCCTTTGATCATTGGGAGGGGAGAGCTCTACACAGCCCGCGAGATGAGGGCGGTGGAGCTCAACTCCGCCGCCCTGGGGTTCGGAGAGGAGCTCATGATGGAGAACGCCGGCTCCTGGGCCGCGCGGGCGGCCTCCGTGATGGGGAACAGCTTCACAGTCCTTGTAGGCAAGGGAGGAAAGGGCGGCGACGGCCTGGTGGCCGCTAGGAGGCTGGCGCTGGAAGGCAAGGAGGTGAAGGCGGTTCTTCCCTACAAGCGCTGCGAGCTGAAGGAAATCACGAGGAAGCAGCTGGAGAGGGCGGAGGCCAGCGGCGTCGAGGTGCTCGGCGAGCCGGAGGAGGCCGAGGTGATAATAGATGCCTTGCTGGGCACGGGGTCCAAGGGAGTCCCGAGAGGGGCCGCGCGGGAGCTCATCGAGTGGGCCAACTCGGCCAGCGCGCGCCGGCTGGCTATAGACATCCCTTCCGGGATGGAGCCGGACTCGGGCCGGTGCGAGCTCTGCTTCGACGCTGATCTGATTGTAACAATGCACAAGCCGAAGCCCGCGCTTGCTAAAATAATGGAAATCGTGGTTGTCGCCGACATAGGCATCCCCGAGAAGGCCGTCACCCACACGGGTCCCGGAGACCTCCTCCTATCCCCGAGGAGGGGGAGGAAGGGGCAGAACGGGAGGGTTGCGGTCGTCGGGGGCTCGGGGCTCTATCAAGGGGCCCCGTGGCTCTCGGCCCTCGCGGCCTTCAAGAGCGGCGCGGACCTGGTCTTCGTCTACTCCCCATCCCGCTTCTACTACCCGGAGTTGCTGTGGAGGGAGAGGAGGGACTTGAAGGAGCAGCTGGCGAGGGACAGGGCGAACGTGGTTCTGGTCGGCCCGGGCCTGGGGGAGGACATGGCAACGCTGGCGGAGGTGCTGGAATACGCGGAGGAGAGCGGCGCCAAGCTGGTTCTCGACGCAGACGCGCTGAAGCTCGTGCCTAAGGCGGATGTGCCCGAAGGCGAGGTAATCATGACTCCTCACTTGGGCGAGGCCAAGAGGTTGCTCGGGAAGGATTTGGCCGATACGCTCGAGGAGAGGATCAGGGCCGCCGAGGAAATAGCCAGCACCTACGGGGCCTGCGTGGTGCTCAAGGGGCCCGTGGACGTGGTGCACTGCGGCGACAAGGGGGTGCTCAACGAGACGGGCAACGAGTGGATGACCGTCGGCGGGACCGGCGACGTCCTGGCCGGCACGGCCGCGGCCTTCCTGGCTAGGGACGAGCCTTGGTGGGCCGCTAAAGCGGCGGCGTACGCCGTCGGGAGGGCCGGCGAGCTCTGCTACGAGGAGCGCGGAAGGGCTGACCCGGAGTGCTTGATAAACTCTGTACCGAAGGTCGCGAAGGGCGATCCTCTAAACTACCCCTCCCCCCGCTGAGACGGTGGAAGGTTGAACCACGAAGAGGCCCACTCGTGCTCCTCACTCTTCGCCTTCCTCATGCTTGAGAGTTTGAGGACTAAGTACGGCGATCAGTTCCTCGAAAAGTTCTGCGAGGTCTCTGAAGCGTATCCCTTGGTGGGGGTAGCGGCAATTACCTTGGAGGCGAATGTAAGCATGACGTGCAGTGAGATGGCAGAAATGATGAGGAAGGTTGACTATCCTCCCCAGCTCCGCTCCCTGGTGGACGAGGCCTGCAAGGGGAAAGCCAAGAAGCCGAAGGAGTACTTCATAAATGAATTCCTCAAGAAGTGCAACGAGAAGGGATTCAAAGAGGCTCTGGAGGACCTGGTCAACTTCAAGCTCGAAGGCGTGAGCGAGAAGGAGAACGAGCTCCTCAACATGGCCTTCGGAAGGTTGCCGCAAGCGATATCCTACGCGCAGAAGTACGAGGTCGACGTCTCCAAGCCTGTGATGCAGAGTGCCCTCCTCATGACTATGTTTATAGCGAGCGTCCTCTCCGAGGTGAGGGAGGAGCTGAAGAAGTGCGCGTCGCGGTCGTCTGCAATCCAATGAATCCTTGGGACGCGGCGCTGGCAGTGAACGCGGCCCTCTTCCTTTCCAACGCTATAAGGAAGGATACGGTCGTTTACGTAAACGTCGAAGGAACCGTAATAGTCATAGACGGTTCGAGGGCTAGAAGGGTGTATCCCGACTCGGAGAGCTTGGTGGGGCTCTTCAGGGCTATAAAGAAGGGGAAGCGGGTGCCGGGGGTCCGCATAGGCCAGTGCCCCAGCTGCAAGCCGTGGTGCCCCGGCGAGGAGCCGGGCGAGGAGCCTTGCTTGGATCCGTCCGCTTGCCCCTTTCCGGGCCCCTACACGGTGGACCACAAGCTGGCCGTCTTGCAGATAGAGCTGGACAGAACTACGGCACGCAGAGCTTGCAACAAGAGTAGCTCCCGACCTCCGTCCAAGTGAGCTCGTCCCTAAGCAACCCCACGAGCTCCTCGCCGCGCCAAGCGCCCGACTGGTAGTGGGACGACAGCTCGTAGCCGTGGGCGCTCAGAGCCGAGAGGGTCGCGTAGGCGGTCTCCGGGTGCACCATTACGCCGACGTATTTTCCGTCCCAAGAGACCAGCACGTAGTGCTCGACGAGCCCGTCCACGAAGTTCTCTATGACGTATACGTAGTCTTCCTTCCACTTCAGCGAAACCACCCTCCTCTCGCCGCTCCCTTCTGCCGCCGGGGATGGCTTGCACCTCCTAAGCCTTTCCGGCAGCGCCGGCTTCCAGTCATTAAACACCTTTATCTTTGCGTCCCTCATCTGCGGCTCAACGAACAGCTTTGCCATAGGTAGTACTGTAGTTACTACCCTGTCCAGTATGCGGGAGGGAGCTTCCATGGCCCTCTCCACGTCCCTCAGCATCCTCCTAGCTAGGAGCAGGTGCAACGGGCTCTCGACGGAGATCTTGACTTGGCACCACTCCCTGAGCGGACCGTAGGACGCGAAGATCCCTTCGAGAACGTAGGGCCTCCTCGCGGCGATCCTCCGGTAGCCCCTCCTAGCCGAGACCCTCATGTCGTATACGGGCACCTCCACCTCTCCTTCGGGGAGCCTCGCGAGCGTCTCCAGCAACAACTTCCAGTCTATCAGACGCGGGTGATCAAAGGTGAAGAGCACGCTGGCCTCCTTCCACGCGTCCGCCCGGTAGAAGTCGTCGGTGCTCAGCACAGTCCCTCCGAGCCTCTCTGCGAGCTTCTTGGCCAGGAAGCTCTTGCCCGAGGAGGAGGGGCCGACAATGCATATCCTCTCGGCGCCGTTTACGGAGTTGGCCAGCACCTCCACTGCCTTCTCCGTGCCCAGCTCTAGGAGCGATATCTCCACAGAGGCGACCCCGCCCCGCCCCACCTCTCCTTTTATAAGCTATCTCGACCACCGGTCTAGGGTTGGAGCAGTGTCCGTCTCACAAGTTGACGTTCAAGCGAGGAGGAGAGCAATAAAGACATTCTTCGACAAGTTTAGGGTCTTAATAGATAAGATAAAGAAAGGCGAAGAGCCCTCGCTGGAGATACTCTCCAGAACCAGGGCGAACGTAGTCTACGACACCAGCAGGAGGATGCTCAAGCCCGGCGAGAAGACCATCCTCCGGAAGTTCCTGGACAAAGGGGAGGCCAAGAAGTTCGCCAACACACTTCTGATGGCCTCTCTAATATATGAGGCCTTGCTGAACGACGAGTATCCGACGATACGTGACCTCTACTACAGAGGCAAGCACAGCATAATCTACCGAGACTTGAGGGGGAGGAGGAGGGAAGAGAACACTTGGGACGAGCAGAAGGAGAGCGACGCGCTGATAGTCGATGTAGAGGTATATACCGGAATGCTTAGGGAAGAAATGCTGATATTGAGTAAGGAAAAGGGGAAGGTAGTAGGCGACATGAGGATAAGGTCCGGCGACGATATAATAGATCTAAGCAAGATGGGGCACGGGGCCTACGCAATAGAGCCCACGCCGGACCTAATAGACTTCGTGGATGTTAATGCCGAGTACGTACTGGTCATAGAGAAGGACGCGGTCTTCCAGCAGCTCCACCGAATAAAGTTCTGGCAGAGGAACAAGTGCATACTGATCAGCACCTCCGGCCAGC
>JAADDE010000033.1 GCA_013154085.1 Thermoproteota archaeon
AAGAGGGCTGGCACAGAATAGAGCTGGTCGTAGAGACCGGTGGCATGTTTGCCGTTTACGTCAAGGGCCCTTACTCCTGTGCTCCCCAGCCGCTCTTCGTTCCTCAGCTCCGGACGTCCCCCACCCAATAACTGCGCCCGCAAGCGTTCCGGCGGTGAGGAGCGTGCTAGTTAGGCCGCCAGCCGTCGCTGGAACGTTTTACCCGGCAGATCCTCAAGAGCTCGTCAAGCTCATAGAGTGGAGCTTCTTGCACCCGATAGGCCCCGGGAAGCTTCCTGAAGTGAGCAAGGTGAGGAGGAAGGCCAGCGTCGGTTACATGGTTCCCCACGCAGGATACATCTATTCCGGCCCGGTGGCCGCGTGGAGCTACTATTACTTAGCACTCGAAGGTCCTCCGGAGACCGTTTTCCTAGTAGGCCCCAACCACACGGGCCTGGGGCCGGCGATATCTGTGATGCCAGAGAGCATCTGGGAGACCCCCTTGGGGTCCGTCAAAACCGATGATGAAGTAATAAGGGAACTTGTCAAGATCAGTGACATAATTGAGGAAGACTACAGCGCGCACGCCTATGAACACAGCTTAGAAGTTCAGCTACCCTTCCTTCAATACCTTTTTGGAGATTCCTTCCGTATAGTACCAATAGTCATGAAGACGCAGACCCCTTCTGCCTCCAGGTTGCTGATGGAGGCCATTAAGGAGGCCGCCGAGTCGCTTGGCAGAGACTACGTCGTGCTCTCCTCGAGCGATCTCAACCATTACGAGCCCCACGATATTACCGTAAAGAAGGACATGATAGCGCTCGAGAAGATAGTGGAGCTCGATCCCGAGGGCTTGCAAGAGGTGCTGATAAAGTACGACATCAGCATGTGTGGCCCGGGACCCGTGATGGTTAACATGTACCTTGACAGGTCTGTCGGCGCGCGGAGAGCCGAGCTGCTCAAGCACGCCACGTCCGGCGACACCAGCGGCGACAAGAGCGCGGTTGTGGGGTACGCGGCCGTACGGTTCCCGTTACCCTAAAGGAAGTCAACTCCTTTCAGCGATCCCCCTTCACTTCTTTGGGGGGAGGCGTGGACGCGCTGGACGAATACGTGGAAAAGCTGGAAAAGGGAGAAATAAGCCTCAGCAAGCTCGACAAGCTCCTGAATCCCAACTTAGCAGCGCTTGTGAGAAGGAGGTTTCTTGAAAAAAGGATAGGCAACGTGCTATCCGGAATTGCATCGACTATCTTGGACTTTGAAGAGTTAGTGGGAAGGAACATAGAGAACCCTATAGGAGCGGTTCAGATACCGCTCGGGATAGCAGGGCCGCTGAAGGTCGAGGGGGACTACGCTAAGGGAGAGTTCTACGTGCCGCTGGCAACGCACGAAGGAGCCTTAGTGGCGTCAATAAACAGAGGGATGAAAGCAGTTACGCTGTCCGGAGGAGCGAAGGTAAAGGTCGTGAAAGACGGAATGGCAAGGGCGCCGGTGTTTAAGCTTCCGGACGTTAGGAGGGCCTACGAATTCGTGGACTGGGTAAACGAGCACTTTAAAGAAATCAAAGAGGTGGCAGAGAGCACGACGAGGCACGGGAAGCTCAAAGAAATTCAGCCGTTTATTATGGGCAACAACGTCTGGCTCCGGTTCGTCTACTTTACTGGAGATGCCATGGGCATGAACATGGCTACAATAGCTACAGAAAAGGCGTGTGAGTACATAGAAAGCAACTTCCCTGATGCAGAGTGCGTAGCGTTGTCCGGGAACATGTGCGTGGACAAGAAGCCGGCTCACTTGAACGTGCTGCTCGGAAGGGGGAAGTACGTAGTGGCGGAGGCGCTCATAAAAAAGGAGGTCCTCGGAGAGGTGCTGAAAACCGACGCCAAGTCGGTAGACGACGTAAACGCTCGGAAGAACTGGGCTGGGAGCGCCTTCGCCGGGTCTTATTCTTACAACGCTCACTTCGCCAACATCATAGCCGCCATATTCCTAGCGACCGGCCAAGACGCCGCTCAGATCGTCGAGTCCTCGATGGGGTTCACGTGGACTGAAGTGCGTGGTGACGATCTCTACATCTCCGTAACTCTTCCGAGCTTGGAGGTGGGAACCGTAGGGGGCGGCACGAGGTTGCAGACCCAGAGGGAGGCACTTGAGATCTTGGGCGTTGCCGGGGGCGGCGACCCGCCCGGATCCAACGCGCTCAAACTGGCCGAGATAGTGGCCGCTACCGTCTTGGCCGGCGAGCTTAACTTGTTAGCCGCGCTGGCGGCGCGGCAACTGGCAAGGGCTCACGAGAGGCTGGGGAGGGGGAAGGGATGAAGAAGCTCGCTCTCCCCGGGAAGGAGATAGCGTCCGTCTCAAAGGGCGTGGCCGTAGGTTCCCTTTACGAAGGGGGCGGATTTGCTACTTTCTTCGACGAAGATCTGAGCGTGTACGAGGAGCTGAGGTTTGCGGACTCGGTAGATTTCGTGAGCTGCGAAGAAAACCTCTGCGCGCTCTACTCCGGGGGCCACGTGCACGTTGTTTCCAGAGGCAGTGTTCTGAAAAGGTTCGAGTCGCGCTCGCCAATTAACTGGATCTTGCTCACCAACGGAAAAATCATCGTGACGCATGATGAGGGCGTGACCGCCTACAACTTGGACGGCTCGAGAGCTTGGGAGTGGAACGTCGTGCCGGCGCGCGGGGTTGCGGAGAATAAGGGATATCTCTACGTCGGCACGAGCTTCGGCGTGGTGGTCCTACACTCAAATGACGCTACATTAGCCATGGAAGTGGAGCTCGGCACGGGCAACTGGAGGGTCACTTCCTCTTGCAGTTCTGCCGTACTCGTTGTAGACGACGAAGAGGCCAAGGCATACGTCCTCCTAACCGTAAAAGAGCTTGGGGATCCAGAAGTTGTGGGCGTCATACCGAACGTCATAGGGACCCCTTGGATCTCCCCAGACTGCTTGTACGTCGCCGTGCCTAGATGTGGAGTGTCGGTATATGACAGCAAAGGACACGAGATATTCTCGGATAGTCTGGAGTCCAGCGACGAGTGCGTGGGGATTTGGGCCTATTGGGACGAGGAGCTTTTGGTGGGAGTCGCGGACGAGGGTCTTTGGACCTCGTACGTCCTACTGTACGAGTACCCGTTCAAGCGTTCGAACTGAGGCGTTATTTAGCGCGACCTATGCGCGTCGCGGGGTCAAACGCGTGCTTCACTGGACGGGATACCCGCCTCTAGTAGGTGCCGCGTTGCTCGCTTTAGCGTGGTACTACGCGCTCCGCAAGGACGAGGAGAGGGCGGTCAAGCTCGTAAGCTACGCAACTATCGCGATGGCAGTTGCTTGGATACTGTATGTAATACCCTTCGTAATTCTGGACTTCAGCCTCTATGAAGTATACTGGAACTCCAGCGAGGGGCTACCGCTGTGGATGAGAGTCGCCACCTCGTGGGCAGGAGGAGGCGGAAGCTTGTTCCTATACACATTCATAGCGACATTAGCCCTCTGGTGGAGCAGAAGGGCCGGACGCACGTTCATTCTGATAGCGGTCCCGCTCACGCTGGTGAGCCTCTTCGCTGCCTACATGAACGACGCCTTCACCTTAATTCCGGGCAACCCGGTAACAGGCGCGGGCCTGAACCCTCTGCTGAAGAGCCCGTGGCTGTACCCCCACCCGGTTACTACCTTCAGCGGCTACGCCCTTCTGGCCATCTCTGCTGTGGCCTTGGCTCTAGGGTACAACAGGGCGAGAGCCACTTACAACGTCGGCTGGGCGCTGCTAACCTTAGGCATAGTGCTTGGCGCATACTGGAGCTATGAGACGTTCGGCTGGGGAGGTTACTGGGCTTGGGATCCCGTTGAGACCAGCGAGCTTTCGGTCTGGCTAAGCGCTACCGTGCTACCCCACATGTTCCCTCTGGCTTCAGTCGCTGCTCAAGCCTACTCGCCTTTAGTTACCTCTTCCGTCTACCTAGCCATGTTCGTGACGAGGACCGGGCTGAGCCCGCTCCACAGCTTCGCCGGAGCGAACTTGGGCTCTGCCGTACTGTTCTTCACTGCAGTGGTTACTCTAATGTGGTGGATTAAGGAGATGGCTGAGAAGTACAGAAAGTTCGTTGATATATTCAACAGAGTGCTGACCAAGAGAGAGCCGTACTACGTTGGCATGTTCTTGACCTTCGTGGCGCTGTTCATTGCTGCACTTTTCGTTTACGCCACGCTGTTTACGCCGTCGATGCTGGTAGTAATGGGGACCGAGGCAACGATACCCCAGCAGTCCTCCGGGATAGCGTACTTCCATCCGATACTTTACCCGTTGCTGGTAGTGATGCTAGTTGCCATGCCTATGGTATTTCTCCACGACTTGGGATGGAAAGTAATAATCTCTTTGGAGACAGCGGCTATTGTGCTGTCGCTGGCGTTTGGCATTGCCGCGTACAATGGCGTTCTAAACTTGGCTTACCTAAGCCCTAGAAGCACGAATGCCATGATGGCGTTTGGCATACCCTTAGCAGCGTTCGCGACCATAACTGCTGTCTACTACTTGGTGAAAAGGTATAAGCTACTAAGGGACTGGGGTATCTCCTTACTCCACATAGGTATGGCAATTACTGCCATTGGGGTCTTTATGTCGGGCACATACTCTTACAACAATGCTTACTTCATGAATTTCAACCTACAGCCCGACAAACAGCACATATTGCCCGGCGGCAGCATGCTGGGCTTCAGTAGCTTCAACTACACACTGAGCGACTCTATGGTAGATATAAAAAGCAAATATATAGAAAGGAGCTCCACGTACTTCTATGCGTGGCTTGCATTAAGAACCATATCTCAAGACCTCTCGAAACTACTAGAGTTCCTCAAACAAGCCAACGAAACTATAAACAATGAGCCGCTACTAAAGGAAATGCTGAACATTCTTAGAAATGGGAAGGTCTTGTTCTCACAACAAGGTGTAATAATATACAGCCTGGGCAACGTAGCACCAATTAACGCAAGTTATGCTTCACTTAACATAACCGATGCCCAAACAGGAAAGACTAAGGTCATCAAAGAATTCGGAACTATATCCTTTGGAGACAGCGAGGGTGTGTTATACTTCATGTTAGATCAAGAAGGAAACACGCGCTACTTCTTTGGACTCATAGCCAACAACGTTAGCCTCAGTTATAAAGGAAACTTGACGTTCCACGAAATAGTGTACGTTAAGCTTGTTAAGCCGCTAGATATCAAACTTGCCAACTTTACAGCAAGGACCGAAGGATTTACAATATATCCCATGGGGGCAGTAGTCAATGTAGAAGGGGTAACCTTAATAACTCAAGCTTTCGTCGTTATTGATGGAAAAATCAAAGTTGGAGTAAAGGAATATCCTAATGGAGCCGTGGTCACCAGCGGATTGCTCGCATACATCAACGCACTCAACGACCCCACAATAAGGACAATACTTCAGGACAAGGAACTCTTCGAGTTCCTTTCCGACCCCAAGAACGTGGAGGCAATAA
>JAADDE010000043.1 GCA_013154085.1 Thermoproteota archaeon
CGCGCTGAGGTGAGACCATGTACGTTGGTCTGAGCATATCCGCTAGGATACTCCTCAACGCGGAAGCGCTGAACATGGCGGAGAGCGTAGGGAACGTGGTGAGGCACCGCAAGGCACCGGTGGTGCTCAAGAAGGACAACGAGGTGCAGGTAGTCTACGTTCCGGCAATAAGCGGGGAGAGCTTGGCTCACGCGTACCAAGTGTACTTGGCGCAGACCGCCAAGGAGATGGGCCTTCCGGTGTGCAGCTGCTGCGAGAGAGGAGTTTTCATAAAGAGCAGCGACGACAACGCGGCCAAGAAGTGCGGCCACGCGATTTCGAAGAAGATGGGAGCTCTCGAGGTGGAGAGGAAGATAATCAGCAGCTGTGTAGTTGAAGACGTGGGAGGCTTCCTCTACACGCCGGCGCCGGCCAAGAGGACCTCGCGCTTCCGTGTGGGCTACATGTTGCCCACCCTCGACACTCTTCAGAGCGGCGCCTTCGGCAACGAGCCCGAGTTCCACGTGAGGTTCTCTGGAGCTGATCAAGAGGGCCAAATACCGTACTACGTGGAGATAGGGAGCGCGCTGTACAACTTCACGTACAGCATCGACCTTAGCGAAATAGGGAGGCTGAGCTCCGACAACGCGGAGCTCGGTAAGGACCCCGGGGCTCTGCCGGCGGAGGAGAGGCTCAAGAGGGCCGACGCCGCGCTAGCCGCGCTTAAGAGGTTCTTGGGCACGATGCTCTTCGGCGCCAAGAGGACTAGGTTCAACCCGCAGTGGGAGGTCTTCAGCCTGCAAGCGGCTGTCGTGACCATCCCGTTCGAGGTGACCCCCGGCAACGACCTGAACTTCGTTAGGGAAACCGTGGAGAGGCTCAAGGCCCTCGACAAAGAAGCGTACGTTTACTACTTCAGCAAGGAGGATCTAGCCGAGCCGGAAGGGAATGAGAGGGTGAGGGTTGAGAGGGCGAGCAACTACCTCGAGGCCGTGGCGAAGGCCTCCGAGAAGGCAATGGAGCTCCTCAGAGCTTCCTTGAAGTGAGCTCCGCTAAGGTGGGAGAAATGATAGGACTGTTTTTCGAGCTCGAGCTGGCTTGGGGCTTTGGGGTTAGGTACCCCAAGGGAACTGCTGCCCAGATGGCCCCTCCCCTGCCCCCTCCCAGCACCGCGATAGGCGCGGTGGCCGAGAGCATTGCGGTTAGGTACGGCCTCCCGGAGAGCGTTAGGGAGGGGAAGAGGGTCTGCAGCACCGCTTATAGGATCAGAAAGGCCGTTAAAGGAGCGGCCTTCGCGCTCAGCCCAGAGAGTCCTACGGGAATAGTGGTGAGGGCGGAAATAACGAAGATAATGCAAATTATCTACACCGGCAAGAAGGATGAGAAGGAGTGGACCGGCGCTCAAGCGGTGGCTTCCGCCTACGCTCCTAAGGCAATCATATACATGATGGTAGTGTTTGACGAATCTCTGCTGGAGAGGGAGCTGAGGTTCATGGGCGTTGATGACAGCGTGGAGAGGGTGCTGGAGGGCGTTACCATAAGGAGGATAGGGTCGAAGGAGGGGATTGTTGCAATGAAGTCTAAAATCGTCGGGGAGGCGGAGGAAGAGAAGGGCGTGGAGACGTACTTCTACGCGAAGAAGATGGATATAGACGAGAACTTCTCCACCGACTTGCTCTTGTGGGAGCCCACAAAGGAGGTGTTCTGCGGAGGGGCCCCCAAGTACGCGCTCTACAAGGTCCCGAGCGGCCCCTTCTCGGCCCAAGCGGTCCTCACGCCCCCCAAAAAGAAGGGGGTGATCTCCAGGGGCCTCTGCTTGAAGGATTACTGCGTGGAGGTGCTGGAGAATTGAGGATCAAGCTCATGCCCCCCTTCCTACTAGGGCGCTACTTCCAAGCCCTGGCCCTCTACTTGAGTAACGTGAAGGTCTTGGAGTACGGGCCGGACTACGTGGAGGTCGACGAGGAAAGCTTCGAAGTAGCCATGGAAGATCTGATAGAAAAGATGAAGGCCCATATAGCAAAGACCGGCCTCGAAATGCCCCTTTACGGCAACGACTACAAGTACTTCATAAAGAATTACGTCGCAAAGGAGATAGAGGACTTGCTCAAGAAGGAGAACGAACTCAAGGAAAGGCGAAAGAGGGCCAGAGGGGAGAAGGCAAAGGAGCTCGCGGAGGAGCTCAGTAAGGTCTTGGGGGAGAAGTGGGAGCGCATAGTTAAGTGGTACTTGAAGGGAGGCAGGGGCTCGAGGCTCCTCCTCTTCAAAGCCACAGTCCACAAGTACCCAAAGGACTTCCTCGGAAAGGGCAAGGACGCAGAGGCCAAGGACGTGGAAGACCCAAAGGGGGAGGCCCTCGCGGTGATTGGGGCCACGCTCTCTGTTCTGGGAAGGGTTGACGAGAACGTAATATTCTTCATACCTCCCCTCCCCGAGAGCCTGCGCGAGAACAAGAGCTTCGTGAGGCACTTGAGGGCCCGCCACGAGGCCATGGTTGATGCCAACATAACCCGCTACCCCTTCGACAAGGCCCCCTGCAGCGCGGAGGTGCTCCTCCAGTTCGCCTTCGCATACGCTTTCGCCACCCACAAGAGCGTGGCGGAGAGGCTGGACTGCATGAACCCGTTCGACAACGTGTTCGTGGCCAGCGTGAAGGGGGGCGGAAACAGACCTCTAGTTAATTCCATCATACCCCTCATGGCCAGCGAGATAGTGTGCAAGCTCAAGAGCGGGGAGCTCCTGGGGACCTTGCTGGCCCAGCTCCGCCACGAGCCCGACGCGGCCGGAGCTTGCGTGAACGACCTCTTCCAGTACGTGCTGTCCGGCAACTACGAGCACCTCTACAGGTGCGCGAGGAGGTGGTCCGGACTGCTGATCAGCGGTGAGGACATCAAGAAGGCAGTGGCAAAGAAGATAGTGGCCCAGCTGACGGAGGTGGTACAGTGAACATACTGAAGGAAGGACACTACAGGCTTATGGAGGTGCTGGAAGCGGGCAACGCGATATTCGTAGCTCCGACGGGCTACGGCAAGAGCAAGGGGGTTCCGCTAATCCAAGAGGAGCTGGGCTTCCCGAGGAGCGTGCACGCGCTCCCGCTGAGGAGCTTGGTCCAGTCCCAGCTGAAGTTCATTAAGGAGGGGCTCGGGGAAGACGCCTGCCACGCCTCCGGCCTCACCCTACCGGACAAGTGCTCGTACTTGGGAGGGAGGAGGGTCGTCTCCACGATAGACTACCTCTCGCTGACGCTGATGCGCCTCCCTCCCCCGGAGCTGGGCTGGATACTGAAGTACAGCTTGGGCCACCACGAGTACCCCAGAGCCAACGTGCTGACTTCCTTAGTCGTGCTGGACGAGGCCCACCTGATATCTGAGCCTTGGCGCAAGGAGCCCTCCAACGGGAGGGACTTCTTGTACGCCGCCCTAGAAGCCTTAGAAGCTATGAAGGCGAGGACGCTTGTAGCGACCGCCACACTGCCGAGCTCTGATATAAAGAGGATGAAGGTTAATCTCAATGCCAAGGTGGTAGCCGCGTGCAAGGAGTGCTACGGAAACGTCAAGGACGTGGAGCGGGTGGAGCCCGAGGTGAGCTCCCCGAGGTGGGTCACGGAAGTGGAAGCGATTAATTTGGAGAGCTTCGTGAGGCAGAAGAAGAGCGAAATAGAGGACGAGGCGTCGAGGGGGAAGGTGCTGATAGTGGCCAACACCGTTCCCTCGGCGGTTAGGGTCGCTAAGGAGCTGGAGGACTTGAGCCCTGTCCTCGTCCACGGGAGGCTCAGCGACGAAGACAAGAAGAGGGCCGTGGACGAGATAGACGACGCGAGCGTCGTGGTGAGCACCCAAGTGATAGAGGCCGGCGTCGACGTAGACGCCACTTGGCTCATAACTGAGAGCGCCCCCGTGAGCTCGCTGGCCCAGAGGGCCGGGAGGCTGTGCAGATCTAGGGACTGCGGGGAGGCGAGGGTGACCGTACTGCCGGGCTCCGAGCCGTACGGCGAGGCCGCGCGGAGGGCCTTCCAAGAGGTCGTTAAGGCCCGGAAGGTCGAGTGGAGGCTCTTGGACGACAGCGACAGCGGCATAACATTCCTAAAGCTCATAGAGAGGCTTGAGGGCAAGGCAAGGTCCAGCAGATGGGAGGCGACCTTTAGCGAAGTAATAACTACCCCGCTGCCGGACGTGGAGAACATCAAAAAGCTCCTCGACGATATGTGCTCCTTTGTTAGGGACAGCGCGCTGATAGAGGTGAGGGCGGGCGAGGAGAGGGTTGAGGTGTCCCTCGACTGGCTATCCGCAAACAGAAGGAAGCTGGAGGTGAGGGCGCTGAAGGCGGTCGGCTACGGCGAGGAGAGGGAGCTCGGACCGGAGGAGCTGGACTACCTCCTCTCGCGCGGATGCAGGGGATACTCGAAGATACTGAGGGACACCGGCGCTTCGGCCATCGTCGTGGAGGTCAGCCCGGAGCAGTACACTAAGGGCTGGGGTCTGCTCGCTGAGAGCTACTTGAGGTGAGACCGTGTACGCGTGGTGCGAGAGGCGGGGCGGGGAAGTGATAGTCGAGGACTTGAAGGAGCACAGCGTCATGACAGCCGCTGTGGGGCTGGCCCTATTTAAGGAGGAGCTGAGGTGGGTGGACGAGTTCGTGGCCGCCGCGCTCCTCCACGACGTCGGCAAGGCCAACAAGCGGTCGCTGAGGCAGTGCGAGGAGGTGAGGCTGGGGAAGAGGGAAAGGGCCAGCTTCCGGTGCCACGAGGTCCTCTCGGCCCAAGCGGCTCTGGAGCTGATGGGATTCATGAATGCGGACTACGCGGCGGTGATGTATGCGGTCCTGAGGCACCACCACGCGATGAGGAAGGTGAGGGACTGCTTGAAGGAAGACTTGGAGCTCGGCGACGTTGGGGCGCTGAAGGACCTCATCCCGCACCTCTCAAATCTCAAGGGGCTGAAGCCCAGCTCCGAGCTCTTCGACATTGCTTCTAAGGTAAGGGACCTCGGCAAGGCCTTCATCCTGACGGGCTTCCTGAGCTTGGCCGACAGCGTGGCCGCGACGCTGTTCCGCAGGCCGGACTCGTCCGGCAAGCCCAGCAA
>JAADDE010000028.1 GCA_013154085.1 Thermoproteota archaeon
GGCGTGCTTCGGGCACATAGCTCCGAAGCACGCCGTGGAGCTCTTAGACGCAGAGCTCTTGGAGCAGATGGTAAAGAGGAGCGCCGTGAGGCCGGAGATTGCGTATATAGAGAAGAAGTCCGCTAAGGCTTCCAAACGGAGAGAGCTGGCTTCAGTTCTGGAATCTCTAGGTCTTAAGGTGAGAACCGTCTGATGCGGTCGCGCAAAAGGTGATAACTTCCTTGTTTGGACCCGAAACGGCTGAGTCATGAGGAGGCACGCGAGGTTCAGGGTGTACTTGAGGACCGACGGCAGCGAGATCGACGAGTACAGCGGACTGCTGGCGGAGGAGATAGTGAGGAAGCTCTCCATACTGCCGGAGCACGTCTCGCCCATCTTCGACGAGAGCGGGAAGGCGGTCTACCCCAAGGTCCTCGTCCGGTGCTCGTTCTGCAAAGATGAGAAGCCGAAGAAGAGGAAGTTCGCCCGCCTCCCATACAAGGCCTATCTAGAATTCTCGGTTGAAAGAGAAAAGCTCCCCCACATAACCTTCAACGAGATAGAGGTTGAGGTGAGAGAGATAAAGATTAATTTCTTTATTGACGGCATAGAGGAGCTGGACATAGACGTAGGAGCCGGTAAGAAGCTCATAATTAAGTTCAACGGCCCCACGCTCCTAAGGGACCCCTTGAGGTCCAACACCCCCTTCACCACGCGCTTCCTCCCGCTGCCCTCCTTCCTATTCTCCTCCTACACCGACGACAAAAACGTGCTTAGGAAGCTGAACGAGACCTTCGTGGAGGATCACTCCATACTCCACAGCACCGGAAAGGTGTGGTACTTGTACAAGGGAAGGTGGTTGCCCGGCCTCTCCGGCACGGCGCTCTTCCACGTGGTGGAGGAGCCCGACGAGGTGGTTTTGGAGATTCTTGAGAAGGCCGCGATAAATGGAATAGGCTTTGAGAGGGACAAGGGCTTCGGCGACGTGAAGCTGGAGCTGTTCTGAGGCCTCGGGGTCACCCTCTGAGCTCACCGCTCGCTCAGCTCACCCTCTCCTCATCGACGCGAAAGGGACAAAACGGGGGAAATATCAGCACCGTCCCAAGCTTTTTAAGCCGGCAAGGCTAGGCCCCGCCGGAGGGGTATTAGAGTGAGCAGAAAAGAGAAGCCCCACATGAACTTGGTGGTGATAGGCCACGTCGACCACGGCAA
Organism: Thermoproteota archaeon; assembly: GCA_013154085.1. Lineage (GTDB taxonomy): Archaea > Thermoproteota > Thermoprotei_A > Sulfolobales > Ignicoccaceae > Ignicoccus. The sequence goes on from JAADDE010000028.1 coordinate 1,192, forward strand.
GAGCACTCTAGTGGGCCACCTGCTGTACGAGCTGGGTTTCGTCGACGAGAAGACCTTGAAGATGCTGGAGGAGGAGGCTAAGAAGAGGGGTAAGGAGAGCTTCAAGTATGCTTGGTTGCTGGACAAGCTCAAGGAGGAGCGTGAGAGAGGCGTTACCATCGACCTGACCTTCATGAAGTTCGAGACTCCGAAGTACTACTTCACCATCATCGACGCTCCCGGCCACAGGGACTTCATTAAGAACATGATCACCGGCGCCAGCCAGGCCGACGCGGCGATCCTCGTGGTCAGCGCCAGGCCGGGCGAGTTCGAGGCCGGCATGAGCGCCGAGGGCCAGACCAGGGAGCACATACTCCTCGCCAAGACCATGGGCATTGAGCAGATGATAGTGGCCGTCAACAAGATGGACGCCACCGAGCCTCCTTGGAGCGAGAAGAGGTACAAGCAGATAGTGGAGACCCTCAAGAAGTTCATGAAGGGCCTCGGCTTCAAGGTTGACGAGATACCCTTCGTGCCCGTCAGCGCTTGGACTGGCGACAACATCATCAAGAGGAGCGAGAACATGCCGTGGTACAAGGGCCCGACCTTGGTCGAGGCCCTCGACAACCTCAAGCCGCCAAGCGTCGAGAAGTGGGCCAAGTTGCCCCTCAGGATACCCATTCAAGACGTTTACAGCATCACCGGCGTGGGCACCGTGCCCGTCGGCAGAGTAGAGACCGGCGTGCTGAGGGTCGGCGACAAGGTAGTCTTCATGCCTCCTGGAGTGGGAGGCGAGGTCAGGAGCATCGAGATGCACCACGAGAAGGTCCAGGAGGCTCTGCCGGGCGACAACATAGGCTTCAACGTGAGGGGCGTCAGCAAGAACGACATCAAGAGGGGCGACGTAGCCGGCCACCCCGAGAACCCGCCCACCGTGGCCGACCAGTTCACCGCCAGGATATTCGTCATCTGGCACCCCAGCGCCATAGCGATAGGCTACACCCCGGTGGTCCACGCCCACACCGCCAGCGTGGCCAGCAGGATAATTGAGATCAAGCAGAAGATCGACCCCAGGACCGGTAAGGTGATAGAGGAGAACCCCAGCTTCCTCAAGCCCGGCGACGCTGCGGTAGTGACCTTCAAGCCCCTCAAGCCGATGGTTATCGAGAAGTTCCAAGAGTTCCAGCCGCTCGGAAGGTTCGCAATGAGGGACATGGGCAAGACCGTCGGCATAGGCATAGTGACCGACGTCAAGCCCATGAAGGTAGAGATAAAGATGAAGAAGTGAGTTTTTGGTGCGGAGCCGCCACTTATAAAAACACCTCTGACCTCGCGCTCGCGGAGCCGGGGTGCCCGAGCCTGGCCAAAGGGGTCGGGCTTAGGACCCGATGGCGTAGGCCTGCGTGGGTTCAAATCCCACCCCCGGCACCAACCTTATTAACCCTTTGAGGTTCCCTCCCCCGGAGCCGGGGTAGCTCAGCTGGTAGAGCGCCGGGCTGTTAACCCGGTGGCCGGAGGTTCGAGTCCTCCCCCCGGCGCCAACCCTCTTAAACTCCCCCGCGCTCACCTCCCGCGAACCCCGGTCCCGCGCTTAGATGCCCCGAGTCCCGGGGTCCGATGAGCGCGGGGCGGGTCACTCCCGGCCCAACCCCTTCTCCCTCTGAGGAAGAACAGAGAGAGGAGCGCCGGAGCGCTCACCTCCTCGATGCAGTACGGAGAGGGCTCGTCCAGCTCGGCGGAGGGCGCTAGGTATACGTAGACGCCCCTCGACGCGGCCCACAGCGCCCTCTCGTAGCAAGGCTCGGAAACGTTGTATTCGAGGGCTATCGCGACCTTCCCCTTAGACCTCGCCTCCTCCAAGTACCTCCAGGCCTCGTCGTCGAAGGGGCAGAGGGTTTCCTCCCTCAGAACGCCGTATACAGGGAGCTCCGGACCCATGTAAGCGACCGCGCCCAAGTTGACTATTACCTTCAAGCCCAAGCTTTCCGCGTACCTAGCGAGGGACGAGACGAGCTCCGCCATCTCCCCGCACGCCCTCGGGTTGGCCCAAGTAACGTTGAGGCACGCGTCGAGGTTGTCGAGGAAGATCCCTCCGAACCCCCTGTTCGCTATCTTCGCCACCTCCAGCCTCATCAGCTTGACCCACTCCGGGTCCCAGAACTTGACGTAGTACTCGCCGGGCCAGTGACTCTCTCCGAGCAGCAGCTCGGGGCTTAGGCCGGGCCAGTAGTCCCTCCAGGCTTCCGCGTGGCCCACGTCGAGGTATGCGAAGTAGCGCTGGGACGAAGGGTTGATCGAGGCATCAGTTATCAAGTAGCTGAAGAGGAAGGGCTTGAGGGGAGCGTAGAGGACCGCGAAGTAGCAGAGCCCGGGAGCCATGAGCAGACCTCGGATATAACTCACGGATCCGGAGCAAAATACGGGATCCGCTTGGACGCCGACTCCTTAGCTAAGGGGGCAGGGCTCGTGGCCTTCGGCCTTACCTTGGCGCTCACCCGGAGCCTCTTGGGGGCTACCGCAGTAGGCCTCGGGGCCTACTTCGTGGTGAGGGGGCTGTACGGCCACTGCGGGCGCTGAAAACTGCCTCAGCGCCCCAAAGGCCCGGTACGCGCGAGATGATAGAGGCGCTGATCCCTCTAGTACCGCAGTTCCTGTGGGCGACGAACTTCGTAGTTTCCAAGATAGTGGTCTCCAAGGGGCTCCACGCCATGGCGCTGACCGCTATTCGGTGGACGCTGGCGGGGGCGCTGCTCTACCTATACGCCCGCTTGGCGGGGCTGAGGGTGGAGCTGGGCAAGGACTTGCTCGTCCCTTCGCTGACCGGGATCACGGGGTTCAGCGCTCTAATCTACTTGGGCTTAATGTTCGCCGAAGCTTCGGTGGTCGGCTTGACTATGGCTCTTATACCGATATTCACCGCCCTCCTCGCGTTCAAGTACTTAGGAGAGGGGCTCAGCCCCCTCCTCTTGGCCTCCTTAGCCTTGGGCTTCGCCGGCGTGGCGTTGCTCACGCTGGGCGGAGGGGCCGAGCTCACGTGGCTGGGGGCCCTCTTCGGCTCGCTTGCAGCATTGGACTGGGCGGTCTACACGGTCGCGTCGAAGAGGGTTATGAGGAGGCTCAGCCCCATGGAGGTCCTCGTGAGCGCGTCGCTCATGGCCCAGCCGCTCAACTGGGCGCTGGCGCTCCCGTTCCTCTCGCCCGCTCCCTTGAGGGACGCCGAGGTGCTCTTGGGCCTCCTGTACGTTGCCTTGGTCCCGGGCTTCGTGGCGTACTTCGCGTGGCTGTACTCGGTCAAGCTGGTGGGCGCTTCGAGGGCCGGCGTCTACATCAACGCGCTCCCCCTCCTAACGCTGGCGCTGTCGTGGGCGGTCCTCGGCGAGAGGCTGAGCGGGGCTCAGCTCGCGGGCGCTGGGCTCGTGCTGAGCGCTCTGGCTCTGGTGACGCTCGACACCCTCCGGCGCCTATCTCATTCTTAGCTCCGCCGGCGCTAGAGCTCCAGCGGAGAGAACCTTGTTCCGGGCGGAAATACCCTCCGACGCCTTTGAGGAAATTAAGGAAGTACTGAGCGAGGTGAAGAAGATAATAATAAGCGTCATCGACTCCGAGAGCTTCCGCAACGTGGTTCCCCTGTTCTTAGAGGAGGTAGGGGAGGTTAGGGGAGAGGAGCGCTTGGACGTGGAGGGGAGCGCCGGAGGCATAAGGGCCTACC
>JAADDE010000023.1 GCA_013154085.1 Thermoproteota archaeon
CTCTCGAGGCCTTCCCTCACAGCTCGGGCCCTTTCCGCAGCGGAAGCCGGGAGGTTATGTCTGAAGGGCGTCCTTAACGGCAGAGCAGAGCCCTCTGGCGTGCCGGATAGCCCGTGCGGCGCCGCTTTCAATGAACGACGGCGTGCCTAAGGGCAGGCAGAATCGCCAAGGCTACCCTCTCCCCTCCCAGCGGGGGAACGGCCTCGCCTATCTGCGCCCTTATCTGCGCCCTCGTCCCGCTGAAGAGGAATGAGTCGGGGAACGTCTGGAGCCTCGCCCTTTCCCGAAGGGTCAGCGTAGCCCTCCCGCGCTCGTAGTGGTAGCCGTGCGTCCCGCCTCCGCCGTAGGCGACCACGGTCGGGGCGGGGACCAGCGGGTGGAGCCTGCGGTAGATGAGGCTCATCCCCCTCCCCTCGACCTCCCACTCGGTGCCGCGGACGAACTCGTGGTTCTCGCCCGGCGGTATCCTCCTCATCCGCTCGGCGGTGCTGATGTCGGATGGTGCAGCGCACGTCCCGTCCGGGAGCGGCTCCGAGCACACGGGCCTCCTCCAGTACCCGAGCCTCTTCAGCACCTCCTCGTGGAGGTCCAGCGCCTCCTCCAGCTCCTTTCTGTCCTTCGGCCTTATCCCGTTCAGCTTGAGGTAGTCTTCAATTACGTCGAAGGTCAGCTTGTCCCAGACCTCCCTCTTCCACCGCAGGGCCCTCTCCGTCCCGACCTCCTCCCACACGCCCTCCCACTCTCTCATGAGCTCCCTGTACTCCTCCTCCAGCTCGTCCAGCCTCCTCCCGGTGAAGGCCTCCATGGGCGTCAGCGGGTACTTGGCGAGCAGGTCCCTCGGCTTGAGGAGCGCCTCCGTCCGGGCCCTCACCCTCCACAGCTCGGCAAGGCCTCCCACCAAGTCCTCCCTCACCCCGATGATGATGAGCCTCCTCCTCATCTGCGGGACGCCCATCTTGGAGAAATCTACCACGTCGGAGAACACTATCTTGTAGCCGGCCCTCTGGAAGTCCTCCAAGATTGTCTTGTAGGCGAGGCCCCTGTTGGCGCTCCGCAGGCCGGGGACGTTCTCGAAGGCGAAGGCCTTCGGCCTCAGCTCCTTCAGCGCCCGGACGAACTCGAGGTAGAGGCGCCCGCGCCTCACCTCTATGCCCCTCCTCTTGTCGGCCTTCCCCCTGACGACGGAGAAGTCCTGGCACGGAGGGCCCCCGATCAGCGCGTCCGGCTCCTCCAGAGCGGGCTCCAGCGCCTCCCAAGCAATCTCCTCAGCGGAGCCCAGGAGGAAAGCCGGGAGGTCCTCGGCGGAGGCCGAGGAAGCCGGCACTACCTTAATTCCGAAGTTCCTTGAGTAGGTCTCGGCTGCGTCCCTCTTGATGTCGTTTGCGAGCACGGCTCTCCAGCCGGCCCAGCTGAAGCCGAGGTCCAGCCCGCCGGCGCCGGAGAAGAGGCTGACGGCGAACACCTTCTCATCCCTCCTCATGCTCGTGCATTCCCAGCGGCATGCAGTGCGCCCCCAGGCGCACTATGATGTAGCCTCGCGCGGGCTTTTAGGGGGCTAAGAGCCGGTGCGCTGTTTGCAACCACAGCATATCCCGTTTGCAGAACTCAGAGATTCCTTGATCAGCTCCTACGGTTTCACCGTAAATTTTGGCGCGTTCGGCGGGAGCTCGTTCCTGCTTGCACTGCACGCTCTCTAGAGCAGAGCATCCGACGCCCCTCGTCTGCACTCATACTAAAAGCCGGAGTGCAGGGCTACGCTCCGCAGACGGGTACATTAACTTCGTGCAGAAAAGCCGGCTTCAGGAGCTCGAGCGCGGGTTAGGCTGGCGCTCTCCGGCTCCGGCACGGCAGATGTCCTTCAGCACGCAGTGCCCGCAAAGAGGCCTACGGGCGCGGCACACCTTCCTCGCGAAGTCCAGAACTGCAAAGTTGAACGCCTCAGCCTCCTCAGGATCTTCGGGCATGAGGCGGCGGGCGAGCTCCCAGAGCTCGGGGTCTGTGTGCGGCCTCTTTCTGGCAGATGCGATCCCCAGAGCTCTCGAGATTACTCTTATCATATTTCGATCCAGCATGGGCTCCGGCATTCCGCAGGCTACCGTAAGCACTTCGGCAGCGGCGTAGGGCCCGACGCCGGGGAGCTTGAGGAGCTCCTCTCTGGAGCACGGAACCCTGCCTCCCCACCGCCGAACGATCTCTTGGGCCAGTCGCTTGAGCAGGCGAGCGCGCACCCTCTCCATCCCCAGAGGTCGCAGAATCCTCTCAAGCTCGGCAGTGTCGGCCTCGGCGAGCGCCCCCGGCTCGGGGTACCTCTTGAGGATCTCATCATAGAGCCTCAGCACTTGCTGAACGGTAGTTTTCCTCAGTAGCAAGGCCGCAAGCAGAACCGCCCACGGATCGCGTGTCTTCCTCCAGGGGAGGCTATGCTCGCCGTGCTCTCCGTACCACTCGAGAAGCTTCCGCCGAAACCGCTCAATAAGCTCCTCCGGCACCCCTGCCCTGCCGCTTGATCCGCTCATTGACTGTCCCAAGAGCACTGTGAGAAGCAAGGCTTCTAAGGCATCGGATTTTGAAGCAAACCTGCGGGATCAGTACGTTGCCTCGAGGCGCCAGCTCGTCCCGGGATGACAAGTCGTCGTGCGTAGAACTCATTTCGCACTCCTGCGATCCGCGCTTGAAAATATACCTTGACGTTGAAGACTGCAAAGCGGTTAAGAAAAAGAGAAGCGAGAGCTACCAAGTTAAGTGCGTGCCGCTTGCTGAATACCTATGCGAAGGGGCACTCCGGAGCGGCGACGTCGGCTACTTTAGCGGCCTCAAGAAGTGGGCGGAGTGGCTCGCGGAAGCAACAGTCGTACTCGACGAAAACGACTACCTTGCGGCCGCTCTGCGCGCCCTGCTGGTGGCATTAAGGCTTGCACCGACGGACTTCGGGCATGCGCGCCAGCGCGACTTGATGCAGGCTTGGGCCGACACCCTCAGAGGGTTTCTGGGGGAGCTGGCCTTCAAGAAGTGGCTTCAAGAGCGCTTCTCGTGCCCGGTAGAGCTGGACTGGGAGGTCGCGCAGAAGAGCCTGGACGAGTACCTCCAGAGCGACGTAGTTGCCGTCGGCGGACGCCGGCCGGGCTTGAGGATAAGCGTCAAGACCGCAAAGCTGAACGCCCTCTGGCTTGACGTTCCCTTCGACCAGATAGAGCACAGCGACGTTTTCGTGCTGATGAGGATAGGCGTGCCCCGCGACCACATTCTGAAATTCTTCAAAGAAATCAGCATAATCAAAGACAAGCTTGTCGCCTCGGCACTGAAGAGAGGGCTCATTCGGGAGGATGAGGCGCGCGCCCTCATCAACGGCATCAAAGATTTCAGGGGAGTGCCCGCGTACTTCGCGGGCTTCTACGACCGTAACGAGCGCCTGTCCCGAAGCTCCGAGGGCTTGAGGAAGCTTAAGGAAGAGTGCGGAGTGCTGTACGTAAAGGCTGAGGTGAGAGAGGCTAGAAGGAAGGGCAAGCAGGTTCAGCTGGTGAAGGTTAAGGAGTTCGAAGGCTTCTGGAACCCCAGCAGTCCCAAGTGCGTCGAGAGCCTTCTGAGCGCGCTAAAGGAGCAGGGTGTGCCGGTAGATGAGAACATGCACACCGACGTTGAGTTCGAGGGCATACGCGAATTTAGCAATACCGACCACTTCATCGTCAACAGCGGGCGGCTGGAGAAGGACCTGCACAAGTGGGAGATAGTGCTGAAGAAGCTTGGGTGCTCCCGCAACGAAGTCCTCGGCTGACGGCGCTCCTGCTCAGCCTCCCGTCAGTATCTTCTTGAGTGCCTTTAAGGTCCACACTCCCTCATCAACCGCTCTGAGCACGCTCTTCAGCTTCTGGATGTCGTCTTCTTGAAGCACTTCTGATCCCCTTTCTACTTCTCCTCCTTCCGCAGTCCGTTCAAGGATCTTCAGCTTGAGGGCCTTCCCATCCCTCTTTAACTCTATAATGAGCCTTGGATACGCGATGCGTAGCTCGGCTATTCCCGCTTCCTGCTCCTCGGCCACTCCGCGCTCTTCAGCTCTGCTCTGCTCTGCGCCCTCCAACGAGCCGGGCCCTAGACCGCCGTTCCCTGCCTTAATTATCTCTATTTCCCTTACTGCTTTTTCGGCAAGCATGTAGCGTATGCGCTTTCCCCTTCCGTCCTCCAGCTTCTTCACGTATCCCTGCCTGCTGAGGGTGTTGAGCGCAGCCGAGAGGTGCCTCGATTCCCAGCTTCCGTAGAGCTCTGGTTGCTCCTTCTGGATGAACTCTAGAAGCTCTGAAGTTGTGCAGGGTCGCTCGGCGCAACCAAAGTCGTGCATGAGCTTCAGCAACAGCTTGTACCTTGAGGCCTTGGACATCACCGCCCACCGCCTCCTCGGCAGGACGCTTCGGCCCCGCGGCCCTCCGCTTGCTTTGAAGAAGGATGGTCAACAGTACTGATTTTCAGCACGAAGTAGCAGAACGGCATCTCGATCTTTAGTGAAACATACGCAGACAAGCGCATGTTACCACCACTTCAGTCTGCCTGCGGCTGGCTTAAAGCTTCTGCGCTGAAAGCTGTCCTCTTAGAGGAGCTACCGGCAATGCCTGATGCTGTTCAGCTCGAGGTCTCTGAACCTCCCGCTGACGTTCATGAGCGCTCCACGTGCACGTGCACCGGGTATTCCCTCTTCAGCCTTCTCCTCAAGTACTCCTCAAGC
>JAADDE010000012.1 GCA_013154085.1 Thermoproteota archaeon
AGGCCTTCATCCTGACGGGCTTCCTGAGCTTGGCCGACAGCGTGGCCGCGACGCTGTTCCGCAGGCCGGACTCGTCCGGCAAGCCCAGCAAGTTCGTGGAGAAGAGCTTGAGGGAGAGGGGCCTCAGCCTGGCTGAGGTCGAGGCGGAGGCGCGGGAGGCCGTTCCGGAAGTGGAGGAAATAGCCAGAAGAGTTTTCAAGTGAGGCCCAGTATCTCCATCAGCCTCCCCTTCTCCGGGTTGAGCCTCGCGTACAGCTCCAAGGCCTTCTTGAGCACGCTCTTGGGGACGGAGCCGCGGGTCCTCGGGCACTTGAAGCCCGCCACCGTGAGGACTTCTAAAACAACAGCCACGAGGGTCCCGGACTTGAGCCCCGGCGACTGCCAGAGCAGTGCCCTAAGCGCCTCCGCTAGGAGCTCCAAGGCCTCCTCCGAGCCTCCCGGGCAGTCCAGCGCCACCTCCTTAGCCTTCAGCGTGGCCCCGTTGATCGAGAAGAACCTTATCTCAACCCGATCTCCGATCCTTACCGAGAGCCTCGGGACCAGCACCGCGTCGTAGCTGTCCTCCAGAGAGAGCTTCGCCACCCACACCCTAAGCTCCCCGCGCCTCCTCTCGACCCTCAGCAGGCCGCTGAGGTAGCCTACGGTCTTGTAGGGGACCTTGATGTCTCCGGAGGGAAACTCGACCAAGGCGACCCTCACGGCGGGGCTCCGCGGGGGCGCCGGAGCGGGGGGCTTTGAGGGGGCCCCTAGACGTCCCCGTCAAGGCCGAGCTCCCGGAAGGGGTCCGACCTCTTCAGTACCTCCTTCTTCAATATATACTTTCCGTTCCTAGACTCGACTATTCCATCCTCAACGAAGTCCTTGAGCACTTGGTAAACCCTCTGCTTCGACACGTCCAAGTCCGCGTCGCGGAGGTCCTCCTTTATGACCCTCAGCACGTCCGAGGGCCCGGCCTCGCCGAGCTTCTCCAAGGCGTATATCACGGCCCTCCGCAGTGGGTGGTACTTGTGGAGGAGCAGTATCACCATCCCGAAGTCGGACAGCTTTAGGAGGTTGCCCTTGGTGGGCCTCCCCTCGGGCTCCAAGTAGACGTAGATGTTGTCGTATTCTTCGGGGTCCCTCGCGAGCCCCGCCGCGAAGAGGGCCAAGTTGAGGAACCTCATGCCCCCTCCGAGGCAGAGCACGTCGCCCTTCTTGATGCGCGCCGACATTCCAGCTATGATTCCGAGGAGCTCCTTGGGCTCCGCCTTAAAGCCCAAGACCTCCAGCTCTATCCCCTTCCCCTCGAGGAACCACCTCAAGTGGGCCAGCGCCGAATCCCTCTTGGGCTTCGCGCAGGGGTCTTCGTCGGAGGGGACGTACGATATGATCTTGTCTACCCTAAGCCCGGCCTTCTCGGCCGCCTCCAAGCAGTGGAGGGGCCACCTCTCGTCGAAGCCCAGCACGCAGTGAAGCCTGCTCAAAGCTCCCACCGGGGGGCGCGCGGGGGGCTTTACGCGCTCCGTAAACCTTATCTCTTAAGAGATTTCTACGTACGTGCGGGACCGGACGGTGGAGCTGGTGGACTGGCTGGCGGCCTACCTCTCCGCCCTACCGCTGCTCTTCGCGCTCCACTACGCGCTGGTCAAGGCGAGGAACGAGCACCTCAAGAAGTCCGTGGCACTGCTGAACAGAGAAATCAAGAAGCTGAGGAAAGAGGGAGTGAGGTGCGCCGAGGCCGAGAGGAAGGCCGTGGAGCTGGCGCTCATAGGCACGAGGCCGCCCTTAAAGGCAGCCCTGCTGTCCACGATCGCGCCGCCCTACTTCAGCTACGTGATGTGCGGAGACCTCCGGAAGATAAGCGAGGCCGAGGCAGAGGCCTACGCGGCGCTGTTCCGGGCCTTGAGGAGGGCCGGCAGAGAGGCCCCGCCGCCGGAGGAGGCGCTCAAGCTGGCGGTGCCGGAGAGGCCGAGGCGCGCGTACCTAGCGCTGACCGCCCTGACCGCCGGGGCCTTCTTGCTCTACTGGTGGGCAGCGCTCATCAAGGACCTAATAAGCCACTCCAAGGCCCACGCGGAGCTGGCGGGTCGGCGAGGTCCCACAGACCTCACCGCTCGGCCCAAATTGGCCACCTCATCCCCTTCGGAGGGCAAATCCCGATCGTTTTAAGGGACCTCTCCTACCCCCGGCGGGACGCGGGAGATGTTCAGGGTGACCGTTAGGAAAGAAACGTGCATAGGCTGTAGCGTGTGCGCGCAGGTATGTCCGACGGACGTGTTCAAGATAGTGATGGTGAAGGACGGCGAGTACTACCGCTTGGTGAGCGAGGTGGTGAGGGAGGAGGCGTGCATAGGGTGTATGGCGTGCGTGGAGAACTGCCCGACCGCCAGCATAACGGTGGAGAAGGCAGAGGCTAAGGCGAGGGCCGCATGAGGAAGCTCCTCGCCCTGCTGCTCCTCGCCTATCTGGCGCATGCGTGCGTGGAGCTTAGCTACTCCAAGGACGTGATCGGCAACTACTCGAGGCTTTCCGTATCCTTGACCGCAAAGTGCTACGGCCGCCTCGAGGTGGAGGTGAGGCCCCTCTCGCCGGTCTACGCCGTGAGGGGCGATCTGGGGGGCGGCGCGCTCTCCTTGGACGCGTTCCCCGGCTTGGTTGCCGGCTTCCAGCTGTACATGACCGGCCCTCCCAAAGCCGTAATCGTCGTAAAGTTCAACAACATGTATTTGTTCACTTACTACATTGGGATTTCGAAGTGCTTGGACGCGAGGGCGGAGCTCGGGAGCGCCTCGCAGAGGTACTTGGGCTTCGACGTGCCGAACGCTCTGGTGGTTAAGATTAACGTGCTGAACTCCTGCAGCTCTCCCGAGAGGGCCGAGGTGGTCGTGGAGGGGCGCGGGCCCCTAGGGGAGCTGGACGCCCGGTGGTGCGCGGAGAGGGCCGGGAAGGTCGTTATGGCGGAGAAGTGCATCGAGAGCGCGTGCGCGGAGTGGAGGAAGGAGAAGATCTGCGTGGAGAGGGAAATAGTGTGCGCCGGGGGCAGTTGCGAGGCGAGGTGCGCTGAGGAGGGCTACGCGTACAAGTGCGTTAAGGAGGTATGCACGAAGACCGGGCTGTTCCCAGAAGTGAAGTACGAGTGCGTCAAGCTCGTTGGCCAGAGGCTCGAGGCCACGCTCCCCCTCAAGGGCGGGAGGTTCGAGGGCGTGCTCGACGTTCCTCCCAGAGGGGCCTCGGAGGCGGTGGCGATCTTCAAGTCCGGGCCGGTTAGGGTATATCTCAACGGCGAGGAGATCCCCCTCCCGGCGGGCGGGCCGCTCGTCGAGGTGGAGTGGGTGCCCGTTCTGGCTTCGATCTTTATAATTTTGGTTTCGCTCGCGGTCATCTTTTTGATCTAGCGGCCCCCAAGAGGGTCCTCGTTAGGAGCACCAGCGCCCTCTCGGGGTCTAGGGTCCGGAAGGCCGCGCCCTCCAGGGCCGCGAAGGAGAGGGCGTGCGGCGCCACCTCCTCCGGGCTCAGGTCCTCCAGCCTGACCACCCTTCCCTCCCCGGCGGACTCCTCGTACTCCTCTAGGACCGCCGCGCTCGCCTCGCCCCCGACCCTCTCCAGCTCCCTCCTCTCGAGGGCTATCCTAGCCTCCTTTCCGTAGGGAACCCTCTTGCCGATGACCCTTACGGGCAGGAACTTCAGCTTCTTCGCGAACTTGGTTACGCCGACCGCGAAGCTCCCCGCCTCCTCCCGAGGGCCCGGCTCGCCCAAGTACACGTAGCTGGTGCGCGCGAGCAGTCTGAAGCCGTCCAAGGAAAAGTTGTGGAAGGCCGACCACATTATCTTAACCGCTTCCCTCTGCTCCACCTTCTCCGGGCACTCCTTGAAGAGCCCGTGCTCGTTGCGGAGGAGCTTCTTCAGCTGGGCGAAGCTCAGCCCTCTGTTGAGGTAGGCGAGCGCGGCCGCTGCGACCGTGCCGCTCCTCCCGCACCCCCCGGAGTCGCAGACGCACACGGAGCCTCTGGAGCTCAAGTCCACAGTAGCGGCCGTCGCCGCTACCACGTTGCCGAACGGGTGAACGGAGAAGTCTGCCACGGGGAAGCAGTACCCCCTGCCGCAGAACCTTCTGTCGAGCACCACGTAGCTGTCGCACCGATCGTCGTGGAAGAGGTTGCTGCAACTGCCGTAGACTATCATGCTCTCCCGGCCGGGCCCCGGATTCCCCCTAAATCTCCATGATGCCCCCGTCCGTAAAGCCCCGCCGTGAGCTCAGCGCGCCTCGCGGCCACAGACTCATCTGCAAAGCCGCCGCAGGGAAGGCTGGATGAAAGCCTGCAGACCCATGAGGGGAAGCTCTTTGAGCCTCAAAGAGCTGAGCTATTTGGAGCAAGCCAAAGAGCTCCTTAAACGAGCCGAGGAGGAGCTGAAGAAAGGAAGCCGCAAGGAAGCCGCTGAGAAGGTCTGGGGAGCCGCTGCTTTAGCAATCAAGGCCCACGCTTTGGCAAAAGGGAAGAGGTTAGCATCTCACGGAGAGCT
>JAADDE010000015.1 GCA_013154085.1 Thermoproteota archaeon
AAGCGACGATGAATCTCAAGAGAGAATGGGAGGCCTTCAAGGCGCTTGACCGCTTCCTCGATCGCGCGCTTTGGAGGAAGATGAATCTCAAGAGAGAATGGAAGGCTTCATGATGACCAGCGCCTTCGAGGCCGTGGTTAGGGGCTTCCGATGAATCTCGAGAGAGAATGGAAGGCCGCCTAGGAGGCCGATTCCCTCAACTTCCACCATGTTTCCGATGAATCTCAAAAGAGAATGGAAGGACGTTCTTATTGGAGCCGTAGTACACCTCAACTGTGCTTCCGAGATGAATCCCAAGAGAGAATGGAAGGATGGACAAGTACTCCCGCACCGATGGCTTCAAGTTCTTCAAGGTTGGGGAATCCCAAAGGAGAATGGATGACCGCCCTCTTCAGGAGGCGTATTTTTGATCGCCTTGGGAGAATTTCGGAGGAACGGGAGGTAAAAGGGGCCGCCCGCTGACCTAATTCCCACGCCGTCTGTGTGGAATCTCAAAAAGAGGTAGAGAGCCGCTCGCTCCCGATTCCGGGACCTCAAGGGGCGAACTCCGTCCATCTGGGCCCTCAGTTCCTTTCTTCAAACTGAGAATGAGATGAAAACCCAATTATTAGGATGCTGACAACGGGAATGAGAGGCCCGCGCAGTCAGCCCTCCTCACTCAAAGCACCCGGGGGTATCTCAAAAGGGATGAAAGGCGATGGACCCGCTAGGGCGATGCCTTGACCTCCACCTCGCTCCCGACCCTCTTCACAACGTACCTCTTGAGGCTCGTGAGCATTCCGGCCATCTCCTCGGAGGCCGTGGCGACCACGGCCCGCTCCCTGGCGTTCAAGTCTTCGGCTAGGGCCTTCGCGCTCTCCGGAGCCATGAACGCCTCGGGGCTGTCAACGAAGAGGTGCCGGGCGCCGCGCAGGGCGCAGTACAGCAGCATCGCCTTCTCTCCGTCTCCCAGCACCCAAGGCTCCAGCTCCAGCTCCTCTCCGTCCGCTTCATAGACCACCTTGACCGGCGACACCTCCCCCGCCTCTTCTATTACTCTCCTCACCTTGGGCAGGCCGCGGAGGCAGGGGCCGGGGTAGCTCCCCTCCTTGAGGCTCCCCGCCAGCACGTTCCTCACGAGGGGGGCGTGGGGGGTTAGGTAGGCCGGGGCGTCGCTCCCCCCGACCTCCGAGCTGAGCTCCACCCTGTTCCCGACGATGCGCGCAGTCAGGCCGTCGGAGTGGATGAACGCGTTGATCTGGAAGGAGTACCCCTCGGCGGTGAGGGCGTACCTCAGCTCAGCCCTCAGAGCTTCCTTGGCCTCCCTCACCGCCTCCACGATACCCTCGTACCTCTTCATTACCTCCTCAGCCTCTCTCGCGAAGCTCTCGGCGTCGTAGCGCTTGAAGGGATGGAGCCTAACCATTAGGAGCCTCCGCTCCTCCGCCTCGGCGTAGAGGAGCTCCGGGAGGGGCCACTTGAGGGACGTGTAGGTAACCAGCGCCCTCCTGAGGGCTCCCGCGCCTCCTACGTCGAAGAGGAACGGGTTGAAGAGGGTCAGCACGGTGGTCTTGCCGGAGCCGTTGCTCCCGAGCAGAACCGCTTTGGGCCCGAGCTCGAAGGGTTCAACCTTGAGGCACTTGCCGTAGTAGCAAGCTAAGCCGGCCGCCCTCAACTCTCCGTCACCTCGCGCCGAGCAAGGACTCCTTCACCCGCTCTAAGCCGCACCGGTCCAAGACCCTCACCACCGCGCCGTTTCTGAACCTTCTTACCACGGTCCCCGCCTTAAGCGCGGGGCGCGGGGGGCTCCTCCGGGGAGGGAGGCCGTAGCTGGCGAAGTTCACAGTTAAGTAGCCGTCCAGCAGGGGGTGGCCCTCGACGTCGCCCAAGCCCGCGTGCTCTTCCAAGGGGGCTTCGGAGATGACCACGCCGCTCTCCCCCTCGCAGCGGACGCCGCCAAGGTCCGCTCCGCGCACCTCAAACTCGAAGTACGAGTCCTTCGGACCGACCTTTATCGTCTTGCTGACGAGGGAGCTAAGGACATCTTTAACCTCGCCGCTGAGGTCTGCCAAGTAGACTAAGCGGGCGCCGCGCCGGACTTCGTCCACCCACCCCACGTTTATGCTGTATATCATCCCCCGGACCGCGCCGTGCCCGGTGGTCTTGGTGAGCGGGTCCAGCGCGACGCCGGTCCTCGAAGCCACGAAGTAGTCCTTGCGTATCAGCTTCCCTTCTTCCTCAAGCTCGCGCACCTTTTTCTCCTTCCATCGCTGAACGTCCAAGAGCTCCAGCGGGTCCCCCGCGGAGACGCGGAGGAGCTCGAAGTACTCCTCCAGCGCCCCCACTTCGAGGAGGCCCTCGAAGACGTCGACGTAGAGCTTGTCTCCGATCAGGAGGAACGGGCCCGCGGCCCTCCCTCCCAGAACGGCGTCCCGTACGCAAGTCTCCCAGCTCTCCTCGCACTCCTCACCTCTCGAGGACCACAGCAAGCTTGCTAAGGAACCCAAGAAGGTCTCTATCCTCGGCAGGGCGGAGTGACTCTTCCGCGTTCCCGCCGGGCCGGGGTAGGCCGGGAGCCTCTCCCCTATTCCCGCGTACTTCACGCCGCTCAAAGGCCTGAGGAAGAACGCCTCCACGGCCCTCACCTCTCGGCGAGCCTTGCCATTTCCACCAGCTTCAAGAACTCTTCAATTTCGTTCAGCTTTTTGCCTTCCAAGAGTTCCTCCACGAGCTCCCTTATCCGCTCGTTCTTAACCGAGTACGTGTTGACAAGCTTCTTGACGAGGCCTAACCTAACTGCCTCGTCGTCCTTCCCCTTCAAGAACTCCCAGAGCTCGCTTCCCAACGTGTTAAACAGGGACTTCGTAATGCTTGAAGACACCTTGCCTCTTTCTATTAATCTCAGCAAGTTGCTGGCCTTGAGCACTTCTTCGGCCGCGGAGCTCACCTCGGCGGGACTGGAGTTCCCGTTCGCCAGCCTCAGCCTCGCGATTCTCTCTTTCGCCAGCTTCGCCGGCTCCGAAGGGGCTCCTCTCCCGAAGCCCGCCGCCAGCGCGTCGCCCAGCTCCTTGGCATACTCCAAAAGCTCCTCCGCGCTCTCTATCTCCGCGTGTAAGTGGTCCTTGTAGTGGAGGAACCTCAGCCCCTCGCTGAGCCCTCCGGCTAAGACCGCCGGTATCCTGGCGTACGTCTCGTCGCCCTTCCGGAACTCCCTAACCGGGTGGAAGCCGGGGTAAAAGGAGGAGGAAGACCACCATATCCTCCTCACCAAGGCGGACGCATTGAGGCCTTGGTTCGAGGAGAGCTCGTAGCCCGTTCCCGCTTCGTACCTCTCCAGCGCGTCTTCCACAAGCTCCTTGGGGAGCCAGCCCGGGAGCATCACCAGCCCCTCGTCGCCCGCGGCGTAGATCACGACCCCTCCCAAGCTCGTTACTAACCCAACGGTCCTCATGATAGTGTAGCTCATTGCGGCCGAGAGGGCCGAGAGGTAGGCCGGAGTGGGCTCCCTAGTTCGGCCTCCTTTGACCTCGTCCAGCATTGAGTCCTTGAGCTCGCTGAAACCTCCGATCTGTCCCTCGTCCAAGGCCTTCAATTCCATCCCTTCCAGCAAGGAGACGACGTACTCCAAGTTGCTCATTACGTCTTCCCTCTTCCTCAGCCTCCTTCCATCCCTAGAGATTACACCTAGCTTCGTGAAGCCTCCGTTGTCCGCGTCGAAGCGGAGGAGTGCCACGTAGGTTCTCGGGCTCTCCAAAGCGCTTCTGACGGCCCTCAAGACAGCTTTCTTCTCCCCCTCGCTTTCTTCCTTTTCCTTGATCTTCTCTGCTATCTTCTGTATGCGACCCTTTATGCGGGGGTAGATGTTGTAGAAAGGCACGTCTATAGTGGCCAAGACAGCAAGGAGCCTCTTCTCGCAATTAAGTCTCTTCTCGTGATCGGCGCCGTTTTCGCACTCGTTCAAGGCCTTCTCTATCTCTAAGTAGAGCAAGTAGGGGGTCCACCACCTGTTGAGGAGAGCCTTCAGCGCATCCTCGACGTTGCAGTCGTTCTCGAGGTCTCTGCACTTCTCGAAGGCATCCTTCCTCAGCTCGAAGCTACTGCCGAATTTCTTCGCCTCCTCGTACATTCCCACAAAGGGCTCTAGGTCGTCCACCTCCTTGACTGAGCGCAAGAGCGCCAGCCTGGTCGCCAGCGCGGCTATGTCATCGGTCGCCGGGAAGGAGACCTTGCGCTCCGGCTCGTAACCTATGAGCTTTTTCGCCACCTTGTTGAAGGCTCTTGACGTCGCGGCCAGCCTCTTGAAGAGGCAGTACGGGCACAGCCTCTCGCCGGGCTTGAAGAGCGCCGTGAGGGCCTCCCAGTCGGCTCCCGCGAACTCCGCGAACCTCTCGTAGACTTCATCAACGCCGTCGTCCGTCTCCCTTCCCGCCGCTATGAAGGCTCCCGGGAGCTTGGCGCAGACCGAGCAGAGCCTCCAAGGCTCTTTCCCAGCCTCGTCCTTCTTGAA
>JAADDE010000041.1 GCA_013154085.1 Thermoproteota archaeon
TCGCCGAAGTAGCCGTAGGCCCTGGCTCTGCACCCCCCGCATATCTCGCGGTAGGGGCACTCCGCGCAGAAGCCCTTGAGGTTTGTCCTATCCCTCAGCTTCCGGAAGAGGCCGCTGGACTCCCATATCTCCCGGAAGCTCCTCTCCCTCACGCTCCCCACCGGAACCGGGAGGAACACGCAGGGGGTCACGGTGCCCTCGGGCTGGAGGGCCGCGTATATCCGCCCGGCCCCGCACCCCCCTACGAGCTCGGCCAGCGAAGTTATGACCTTATCCACGTCCAGCTTCCTGTCCACGTATAGGTGGGTCGGCGCAACCATGCCCAAGCCCGTCTGGAGGCAGACCCTCCCGAACTGGGGGGCGGTGCTCACTATCTCTATCTTCCTCCTCCTCATCTCAACAGCTATCTTCCTCAAGAACTCCTCCCTCTCCTCGGGGCTGAGGTCCAGGTCCAAGATATCCTTCCCCCTCCCCGCGGGCACGAAGTTGAAGAACACCACCCTCCTAACGCCGATCTCCTCCGCAAGGTCGAGAAGGTCGTCGACCTCGTCCACGTTCATCCGGGTCACGGTGGTGGCCATGGCAGTGTTCAGCCCCGCCTCGCTCGAGTTCTTGAGCGCCCTCACCGCCCTCTCCCAGCTCCCCCTCACGCCCCGGAAGCGGTCGTGCTTCTCCGGGTCCGCCGAGTCGAGGGAGATCTCTGCATACCTCACGCCGGCCCTCTTGGCCCTCTCCACGAACTTCTTCTCGGCGAACGTCCACCCGTTCGTCGCTACAGCGACGTAGATGAAGCGGGAGCTGAGCTCCTCCACCACCCTGAAGAAGTGCGGGTGCACCGTGGGCTCTCCCCCGCTCAGCGCCACCGCCGCCACCCCCGCCTCGTCCAGCTGGTCCACGAGCTTCAGCTTCTCCTCCAAGGTCAGCTCGTTCGGGAGCGGCCTATCGGCCCTCTGGTAGCAGTGGGCGCACCTCAAGTTGCACATGTTCGTGAAGTTCCACACCACCAAGAACGGCGCCGGGAAGCGCTGGGGCACGGTGACGCCGTAGAGCGCCAGGGCCTCCAGAACCAAGGCCATCCCCCTCCTCACGGCCGGGTCCGAGAGGGCGGACCTCACCTCCTCCTCGTTCACGCGGAACATCTTTGCTACAGCCGATATCGTGAACTTTATGAAGCTCTTCGTGAGGAGGCCCCTCGGGCACCTCACCTCCTCTCCGGCGTACTCCGACATGGCAAAGAACGAAACCCTCTCCCTCACGGGCCTCCCGTTTACGTAGCACTCCACCCTCCTCGACGCCCTTCTCAGCAGCGCCCTGGACACCGGGTTGTCCAGCGCCGCCCTTATTCCGGCCAAGAGCGTGCCCATTCCCAATTCTATGTACCCGAGGGCGCCCTCCTTCTGAAGTAATAAGTGCCTAGCTTATGTGCCGGCCATCCCCGAAGGAGGGGGAGGCTTGAGCTGGGTCTTCGTGAGGCCGGACGCCGTTAGGGTGTGGAGGGACCCGGAGGTAAACAGAAGGCTCTCCTGGTACAAGGCCGTGATGCTCGACGAAGCCCAAGCAAAGTTCCTAATAGCCAAGTCGGTCCCCTCCGGAGTAGGGAGGCCCGGGGACCTCAGCGAGAGGGAGCTGTGGGACCTCCACAAGAGCTTGAGGGAGGACTTCGAGAAGAGGTGGGAGGAGGCCAAGAGGGGGAGGCGCTTCAAGCCGGTGGAGAACAGCTTCCTGGACGTGAAGATAGAGCTGGCCAAGAGGCTCTTGGGGCCGCCGTGCAGGCTGTGCGAGCGTAGGTGCCCGGTCGACCGGAGGCAGAGGTGGGGGGCGTGCTTGGTGGACGCCAAGGCCTACGTGCACTCCGCCTTCCTCCACTTGGGCGAGGAAGCACCGCTGGTCCCCTCCGGGACCATCTTCTACGGAGGATGCCCCTTCAAGTGCGTGTTCTGCCAGAACTGGGACATAAGCCAAGTCCGCCCGAGGGACGCGCCGGCCTTCGATCCTCCCTCCCTAGCGAGGCTCCAAGCGAGGCTCAGGGCGGAGGGGGCCCGGAACGTGAACCACGTGGGCGGGGATCCGATACCCAGCGCCCACGTAATAATTGAGAGCTTCAAGTACTTAGACGTCAACGTCCCCCAGCTGTGGAACAGCAACATGTACATGACCGAAGAGCTCTTGGAGCTCCTCCTCGACCTCATAGACATCTGGCTCCCGGACCTCAAGTACTGGAGCGACCAGTGCGCTTGGAGGCTCAGCGCGGTCCGGAACTACAGAAGCGTGGTCACGAGGAACATCCTCCGCGCGGCCCAGAAGGGCGACATGATAATAAGGCACTTGGTGATGCCGAACCACTTGGAGTGCGACACATTTCCAATCCTCGAGTGGATAGCTGAAAACTTGAAGGACAGAGTTTTGGTGAACATAATGGAGCAGTACAGGCCGGAGCACTTGGTCCTAAAGCACCCGGAGAGGTGGCCCGACATAGCGAGGCCCGTGAGCTGGGAGGAGGTCAAGAAGGCGAGGGAGTACGCCACGAAGCTCGGGATAGTGTGGGAGCCGGTCAGCTGAGGGACTTGAGGAACTCCACCACGTGCTTGTGCACCAGCTCCCTCTCCCTCTCTGTTACCGGCTTGTGCCCCATCCCCTCTATTATTACCAGCCTGCACGTCTTCACTTTGTCGCAGAACTCCAGCGTCTGCTCCAGCGGGACCACCTTGTCCTCCGTGCCGTGTATTATCAAGATCGGGGCGCTGTACTGCCTCTTAATGGGGCTAAGCTCTATCATCTCATCCAAGCTCGCCTCCGAAATTATGTCCTCGTACACCTCCGGGAACTTCTCCTTCAAGTGCCTCAGCTGGAGCTCGGTGTCTGTCGGAGGGGAGACCGCGACCGCCGGCCTGCCCTTGTCGGAGGAGTGGAGCAGCGCCAGCGCCCCTCCCATGCTGTGCCCCCCGTAGACGTCCGCGAGGAGGTCCTTGGTGGCCCTCCACGCCTTCACCAAGGTCTTCGGTAGCTTCGGGACCACAACCTCGTCGCAGACCTCCTTGAAGGGCTTGACAAGCCACTTTATCCTGCTCGGCGACGAGCCGTAGCCGTGGAACACCGCTGCCTTCATCGCCCTCCCGCAGTCCGCGCTCGGGGGCGTTAAAGTAGAAGGCTTTAGGGGAGCCTATCACCTCCGCCGAGGGCGCGGACCTTGAGCGTGGGGCTTGCGATTGGAGGCGGAGGAAGGGAAACGGAAGACTTCGTAAAGAACTTCATACTCCCCCTCTTCAAGCTGAAGAGCTTGGGAGGGGTCGGCCTCGAGGACATGGAGGACGGGGCGTCGGTGCCGCTGGGCGGCGGCAGGCACTTGATCATATCGGTGGACAGCTACACCGTAAGCCCTCCGTTCTTCCCCGGGGGCGACATAGGCAGGCTCGCCGCCACCGGATCCTTGAACGACGTAGCTGTGATGGGCGCCGAGCCGAAGGCGTTCATGGACGCAGTTGTGGTCGAGGAGGGCTTCAAGCTGTCAGACCTCAGGAAGATAATAAGGTCTATGGCCGATGTTGCGAACTCCCTCGGGGTCGCTCTAATAGGCGGCGACACGAAGGTCATGCCCAAGGGCAGTATAGATAAAATAGTCATCACTACGGTCGGCATAGGAATAGCGGAGGAGCCCCTGCTCACCTTGGACCGCGCCGAGCCCGGCGACAAGATCTTGGTGACCGGGCCCGTGGGCGATCACGGGGCGGTCATACTGGCCCTCCAGTTCGGCCTCCAAGTGAAGACGCTCAAGAGCGACGTCAGGCCGGTGTGGCCAGCGATAAAGGCCTTGAGGGAGGCCCTGGGAGAGGACCTCAAGGCCGCGAAGGACCCCACGAGGGGCGGCCTCGCGATGGCGCTCAACGAGCTGGCCGAGAGGAGCGGAACCACCGTGTACGTCGAGGAGGCGAGGATCCCAATGAGGGAGGCGGTGAAGGAGTACGCGGACATGCTCGGGGTCGAACCGCTGGCTCTGGCCAGCGAGGGCCAAGCGATGGTGGTCGTGAAGGGAGACCGGGCGGAGGAGGCGCTGGAGGCCTTGAGGAAGGCCGGCTTCGAGGAGGCGGCGGTGATCGGGGAGGTCAGGAAGGGGAGGCCGGGCTACGTGGTCTCCAAGACCCCCGTAGGGGGGCTGAGGCTCCTCGAGAAGCCCTCCGGGGAGCTGGTGCCGAGGATCTGCTGAGCCGGTAAGCGGGAAAGGAGGACCTTTCTCTTATATAGGACTTTTCTCCGCGGGCGCTTGCGCGGGCCTTGTGCCGGCGCAGGGTGAGGACCTTCAGCGAACCGTCTTTTTCTCTCCTCCCTCCCCTCTCCCGGTAACCCCTTCCCTTCGCCGGCCCTCAATCCCTCGCCCTCATCCCTGCCCCTCAAGGAATCTCCGGCAGATCCTTGGGAACACGGCTGATTCCAAAGCGGACCATCACCTTGGGGAGGGCAGTGCTCCCTTATATGCGTTCA
>JAADDE010000013.1 GCA_013154085.1 Thermoproteota archaeon
CTCTGAACCTCCCGCTGACGTTCATGAGCGCTCCACGTGCACGTGCACCGGGTATTCCCTCTTCAGCCTTCTCCTCAAGTACTCCTCAAGCTCCTCCCGGTACCTCTCTAAGTCCTCCACCCCCCTTACCCTCACGAGTAGGTCGACGTCGTGGCTGCTCTCGACCCTTCCCTCAGCCATCCCCCCGACGACCTTCACCTCGACGACCTCCGGCCTCTCCTCTATCGCCTTCACCACCTCTCCGATCCACTTCTCAAACTCCTTGAGGAGCCTCTCCCTCTCCTCCAGCTCCTTGTCTATAAACTCCCTCAAGCGGACCTTCCTTACCTTGAGTACGTAGAGCTCTATCAGGAAAGCGGCTAGGAAAGCCGCGAGCGCGCCCTCCAGTTTTATCGGGTCGAGGTTGTACGATACCAGTATCACGGCCGCGAGCAAGCAAGAGGTAAAGCCCAAGAGCGCGAGGAGGGGATTAGCCTTTGTATACTTCCTAAGCTTGAAGTTCACATAATTAACAGCCGCGAACACCGTCAAGAACCCCAAGCTCCCCGCGAGGCTTATGGACTCCAAGGGGAGCACCGCAACGGCCAGAGCGGAGGAAAGCGAGATGAAGATCAGCCCCTCCGTGGCCGTGCCCCAAACCTTTCTGCCCCACCTCTCCGGGAGCTCGCCGTACTTCGCCACGACGTAGCTTATCCTCGCAGTTCCGTAGAGCGTGGCGTTGATTGCTGACGCCGTTGAGGCCAGAGCCGCTATGCCCACGAGCACGAAGCCCAGCTCCCCGAGGGCCGGCTTGGCGGCGACCGCGAGCGCGTAGTCTCTGTACTTTATGACCTCCTCGTACGTCAAGTTCATGACTGCGGCGGCCGCTACCATTATGTACACGAACATTACGAAGATAACGGACGCGTAGAGCGCCCGAGGTATGTTCTTCTCCGGGTCCCTCACGTCCTTGGCCGCGTTCGCTATGAGCTCGAAGCCCTCGTAGGCCAAGAATATTATGAAGCCCCCAACCAAGACGTTCAGCAGCGGGGCCCAGTTCGGGGGCGCCAGCCTCCCGGGGTCCCCGACGAGGAGCCCGGCACCTCCGACGATCAGGAGCACTGCTACCTTGAACAGCACCATCGCATCCTCTACCTTCCCGACGACGTACGCTCCGAGGGCGTTGAGGAGCGTGAAGACCCCTATAACTATCCAAGCAAAGCCCGTTCTGGCGAACCAGCTCTCGCCGCCCAAGATCATCGAGCTGGCGTAGGCACCGAAGGCGTAGCTGTAGAGAGTTATCATTATTACGTAGCTTAACAGCAACAGCACGTTGAGCCAGCCGCTCAAGAAGCCCGGCCCGAAGCCCCTCACGAAGAACTCGACAGTCCCTCCCTCGCTGGGGTACCTCACCGAGAGCTTGGCGTAGGAGTACGCGGTGATCAGCGCAACGAGGCCGGCGACGAAGAAGGCTACCGGCGCGGCCCCCTTGGCTAGGTATATGGTCAGCCCGAGGACCGCGAATATTCCTCCCCCTATCATCCCTCCGACTCCTATGCTGAAGGCCTCCAAGAAGCCGATCTTCTTCTTGTAGAGCTCCCTCCTAGCCGGCGCGAATGCCCTCTGCAACTCCGCCTCCGGGGAGCTGGCTCTGCTGGACGTAAAGAGAGAAAGGGCGCCGGCGGGGGAACCGTTTTGTGTTGCGGGATGAGGACCTCTGCCGGCACCGAGCGGTGAGGAGTGAGCCCGTCTGGCCGATCGAGGTTCCCTTACACGTAACCGCGTTCTGGAAGCCCGTCTGGAGGAGGTACGCCATAAGCACCGGCTCTCTGGGGGCCGGGGTGCTCTTGGAGCCCGGCGCCCTCTGCAGGCCCTCCCGGAGGCCGTGGCCTCCGATCAAGCCCGCCCTGAGGGTAGGAGCGGTCGAGTGCAGGCTTCCCGCGCCGGTGGGGAAGGGCTACGCCACCTCCGCGGCGGTCACCCTTGCGGCGTCGCTGGGCGCCTCGAAGAGCTTCTTGGAAGCCGTCGCGAAGGCCCACGTCTCCGAGGTGCTCCACAAGACCGGGCTGGGGGACGTGATGGCAATAGCGTTCGGGAGGGGGATAGCGGTCCGGGAGAGGCCCGGCGGACCGGGCTGGGGCTACGTGGTCAGCCTCGAGCCCCCTCCGGGGGTGTCGGTGGTGGCCTTCGAGGTCGGGGGCCCGTTTGCCGACACGCCTTCGATGCTCAGCTCGCTGAAGACTTCAGACGCGTTCGAGAGGGCGTGGAGGGCCTTCTCCCGTCGGTACGACTTCTGGGCCTTCCTGGAGGCGGCCGAGCAGTTCTCCGAGGAGGTGGGCTTCGCCAAGAGGCTGGACAAGTCTCTTCTGAGGAGGAGCGAGGTGCTTGGAGGCTACGTCAAGAAGTCCGTCGCTGTACTCTTCGTAGAGAGCAGGGCCGCGCCGGGGCTGGCGGAGGAGCTGGGCGCGAGGCTCTTCTCTATTGTGAGAAACAGAAGGCCCTTTGCTATGCGGTTCGTCTAACCCTTATATTTCGCGCCCGCAAGGAGAGAAGGGACTCACCGCATGGACGAGTGGGTGAGGAAGCTTAGGAAGTGGGCGGAGGAGGGCCTCGAGCTCGTGGAGGAGGCCCCGCCGGAGGCTCTGCCCCTAATAGAAACCTTTGTAATTCTGATGGACCGCATGGTAAATAAGAAGCTCAGCCGGGGGGGGTCATGCGAGGCCGGCGCCGTAGAACACCAAGTATATCCCGGCCAGCAACATGAGGAAGCTGGTAAAGGTCTCCACCTTTTCCGCGTTCCTCGTGAGCCTCTCCGCCAGCCCCCTCAGCCTCGGCCCGGCCCAGCCCGCTAGGAACAGCGGCACGGCCACCCCGACGGTGAAGCCCAAGAGCGTCGAGAGCCCGCCGCCGGCCGCTATGAGCAGTAGCGCGCCTATCACCAAGGGCAGGTTGCACTGGACCGAGAGGAAGCCGTAGATGAAGCAGAAGGTGCCCCCGCTGACCCTCCCGAGCCTGCCGGCGCTCATCTCTATGGGGACCTTGAGCAAGCTGGCCAAGCTTATGCCTACGATCAGAGCCCCAACCACCGGTATCAGGACCTTCTGGACCTCCAGCACTGCGGTGGAGAAGAGGAGGAAGGTCGCTCCCAGAATGCCAACCCCCACGGCCGCTGCTAGGGCGCAGCTAGCAGCTCTCAAGGCCCCGGCCTTCTTCTCCCTCAAGCTCCTGGTCACGTAGGTAACGAACAAGGGGAAGTTGCACGGCGATATCGCCGCCCCGACGCCGGCGGCCAAGCCGGCCAAGAGCATCACGAGGGGCGCGGCTTGGCCTTGCGGGAGCGCGGTGGCCGCCCCGGCCTCCTTTACTTGAAGCGCCGCCTCCTTTCCTAGGAGCACCTCGCTGACCCCCTCGAGGAACTTAGCCGTCTCCTTGACGGTGGCCTCATCGAAGGCGAGGCCGTTCCTCTGCGCCATGGCCCTTATCGCTTGCTCTATCGCTTGGGCTCCGCCCAAATATTCGCTCAGCGTCTTGCCGCTGTTGTAGGCCTCCAAGAGCATTCTACCAAGCGTCGTTCTCTCAGAGCGTAACCACGCGAGCAAGCCTTCTCTGTCGAGCGACGTGGGAGCCCCGTGGCAGGCGGAGCACTTGGCCACGAAGGTGCTGTACCCCGGTATGTAAGTGCCTCCCACCCCTTGCATGGCCCACTGGTACATCACGTCCGTCACGTTCTCGCCCACGAAGATGCCCTCGTGCCTCAAGACGGGCTTGCCCTCGACGAAGAGGATGAACGTAGGGGTGCCCTCTATGCCGTACCTCTGGAAGAGCTCGGCCGTGTTCGTGTCGTACACCACATCCACGAACTTGACCTTGCTGTTGCTCATTTCTAGCCTCATCCAGTAGGGCATCATCTCCTCACAGTGGGGGCACGTGAGGCTCCGGAACATCACGGCTACGTACTTGTTCTCCTCCAGAACCTTCTCGAACGCCGGTATGTTGTATATGCTGTAGGAGTTCGAGGAGACGTATGTGCTTGCTATAGCGGTTTCGTACTTAATTAGGGCTACTGCAAGCAGGGCGCCGATTATGAGAGTGGCGATGAGCACGGTGCCGGCCTTCTTTTCCTCCTTGAGTTTTTTAAAATCGACCCTCATGGAGGTTCTCATCCTCATGCTCAAAGCTAGGTCCCGGCTCCGCCCGCGGGCGTTGTTAAAGTAAGCTCCGTTTGACAGCAGAACCGGCGCTTCAAAAAAGCGCCCCTTCGGGCGGAGGGCACGGCGTTTTTGCTCAAGGCGAAAGCGTTGGAGTTCCTCAAGCTCGCCGAGGAGGCCGTGCGGAACGCTCGGTACGCGTGGGACCGCGCGCTCTTCGGATGGCCTCATAGCTCTTGTAAAGGTGATGAAGATTTCTGCCAAGTTTCAGTATAAAGGGCTCAACCCCGTAGGCTATTCACGTACCTTTAACCGGCTTGAGCCTTATCTCTCCGGTTTCCTCATTCACCTCGACCTCGAACTCCTCGCCGAACCTCTCCACGAAGCTCTTCCCGAGCGCAATCCTTATGACGTATATGTACGACTCGTAGGCCTTATCTCCCTTCCTCTTCGTCCTCCTCTCCCTGCGGGCCCTTACGACACGCTTCATTGCTCCCGACCAGCAAGGATCAGCTCAGCTTAAAGTCTGTAGCCCACAGAAAGTATTGGTCTGTGGGGCACAGAAGATGTGACCTATGAGCCCTTGCCGCTCTCCCTCAGAGTTTCGACAACGCAGAGCCTCCTAGAGCATGCTACAAAGCGTTCCAGCCCCATCCCGTAGACCGCGGAGCTCTGAAGGAATACGGAGCCCTCAGAAGGGCTGAGCGACTTAATAGCGGGCCCGCTTCGGACCTCCGAGAGCCGTGAGGGTCGCGGTTGCCGCTTGCGGCTGCGACGGACCTCAGAACTTGGCTTCAGAGCTGGCGGAGAAGGCCTCAGAGCTCGGGGTTGAGCTGGCGCTGGGAGGGTGCTGGGGGCTCATGGGGAAGGTTGTGGAAGAGGCCTTAAAGAGGGGCGTGAAGGTGACGCTCTTCCTCCCCCTGGGCGCCGAGTACCCGTGCGCTTGGGAAGGCCTGACTGTGATAAGCACGAACCTAACACCCAACATGAGGAGCTCCCTGCTGGTCCACTCCTCCGACGCGCTTTTGGCGCTGGGCGGAGGGGCCGGCACGGTCATGGAGGCGCTCATGGCTTATAGGGAGGGCAAAAAGGTGGCCCTCGTCATGGGGCACGGGATGGACAGCGACAAGTACTTTGAGGTAATGAAGGACGGAATAGACTCCCGGAGGAACGCGCCGGTTAGGGCCTTCGGGAGCCCGGCGGAGGCGCTGGAGTGGCTGGTGAGGGGTTAAAAGGAAGGACCAGAGCCCTCCGGGGGCGCGCCGTGATAAAGGGCAGAGTCGTCGCGAAGCTGGGCGACAACATAGATACAGACATGATAATTCCCTTCCGCTACAAGGCCAAGACTACGGACTACAAGGAGCTGGCCCAGCACGTCTTCGAGGACTTGGACCCGGAGCTGGCGAAGAAGATCAAGCCCGGCGACGTCGTCGTGGCGGGGAA
Organism: Thermoproteota archaeon; assembly: GCA_013154085.1. GTDB lineage: Archaea > Thermoproteota > Thermoprotei_A > Sulfolobales > Ignicoccaceae > Ignicoccus. The sequence continues at coordinate 5,571 of JAADDE010000013.1, forward strand.
GAACTTCGGAATGGGGAGCTCTAGGGAGCAGGCTCCCATAGCGATAAAGTACTCCGGCGTCGGCGCGGTCATAGCTAAGAGCTTCGCGCGGATATTCTTCAGAAACGCAATAAACATAGGGCTTCCGGTCATAGAGGCTCCGGAGGCAGTGGAGAAGATAGAGGAGGGCGACGAGGTCGAGGTGGACTTGGAGAATGGCGTAATAAGGAACTTAAGCAAGGGATGGGAGGTCAAGTTCAAGCCGTATCCAGAGATGCTAATGAACATAATGAAGGAAGGGGGAATCTACGAGTACGTTAAGAAGCACGGCAGGTTCCCGTGGGAGTGAAAACCCCCTTTTTGCTCCATCTCCGGTGGAGCCCTTGCCTAAGCACGCCGTGATAACCGTCGTGGGGAGGGACAGAGTTGGCATAGTGGCCGGCATATCCTCGCTCCTAGCTGAGAACGAGGTCAACATTATAGACATCTCCCAGACCGTGCTCCGCGGCATGTTTGCAATGATTATGATAGTGGACCTCTCGAGGGCAAAGGTGAGCGTGGGTGAGCTCAGAGAAGCCTTGAAGAAGAAGGGAAAGGAGCTCGGAGTCGACGTGGCTTTGCACTCGGCCGAGCTGGTGGAAACGATGGAGAGGATCTGAGAGGTCGCTTGCGGGTTCATTCATCACCTCTCCAGCCGGGGAGTGCCGCTCATCCCCCTCAGTAGGTCTTGGCCACCCTTACCCACCACTTGGCCTCCCTCCCGCAGACGGGGCACCTCTTGCCCTCAGCCGCGCTCTCGGAGTCCAGAGGTATGCCCAGAACCCTTCCGACCTCCTCATCCACCTTCAGGCCGCACTCCTCCCTCCCGCACCAAGGCATTTCAACTACGTACCTCTTCTCCACCAGCTCCTTCGCCTCTTCCAAGCTTTCAACTCTCTTTATCCTGCTCTTCATGAAGTCCCAAGCCCTCTTCTTTATATTGTCTAGGAATTCCGCGCTCATCTCCCTAAGCCTCTGGTCGAGCTCTTCCTTCCTCACCTTGACCCTTCTCTTCAGATCCCTTCTGGCCACGGTGAGCTCTTCACCTTCGACCTCCTTCTTGCCTATTTCAATCCTGAACGGAACTCCCTTGAGCTCCCATTCGTAGTACTTCGCTCCCGGCGTGAGCTCCTCGCGGTCGTCGAGGACGGCCCTCCAGCCCTTCTCCTCCAGCGCTTCCTTTACCCTCCTCGCCTCCTCCAGCACCTTCCTCTGGGCCTCCTCGTCCTTCTGGGGTATGGGGACCACAACGACTTGAACCGGGGCCACCTCCGGGGGGAGCACGAGGCCCCTGTCGTCGCCGTGGACGGCTATCAGGGAGGCGATCACCCTGTCAGAAAGGCCGTAGGAAGTCTGCCAGACGTAGTCCTTGTCCCCGTCTTCCGTGTGGAACCTTATTTCAAACGGGATGGAGAAGTTCTGGCCCAAGTGGTGGACCGTGCCTATCTGCAGAACCCTTCCGTCCGGCATGACCGTGTCGAAGGCGACTGTGTAGAGGGCCCCGGCGAACTTGTCCCACGAGGGCCTCTGGTTGATCATGTAGGGTATTCCGAGCCTATCGTATATTTTCTTGTAGATTTCTATTGCCTCGGCGCACTGCTCGTCCGCGTCCTCGAAGGTCGCGTGGGCTGTGTGGGCCTCCTTGAAGGTGCTGACCTCCCTCAGCCTTATGAGCGGCCTCGTAGCCTTGGTCTCGTAGCGGTAGACCGGCACAATCTGGTAGAGCTTCATGGGGAGCTGCTTGTAGCTGCTTATCCACAGCGCTTCCATGTAGCTTATCGCAGTCTCGCTGGTGGGCCTCAGCGCGAGGGGTATGTCCAATGCCTCGCGGCCCCCCTTGGTGACCCAGAACACCTCGTCCTCGAACCCCCTTATGTGCTCGCTCTCCTTTTCCAAAAGGGTCTTCGGTATGAGCACGGGGAAGAGCACTTCCTCGTGCCCCGTGGAGTCTAAGTACTCCCTGATTATGTTTAATACATACTTCCTCAACTTGAAGCCGAAGGGCGGCCACACCCCCATTCCTTTGACGGGGTACCTCCCGTAATCGAAGACGCCGGCCTCCCTCAAGACTGTGTCGAACCACTCGCTGAAGTTGCTCTTGTCCAGCTTCACGGTATGCCCCCGGTACGGGCTCCCGGGAGGAATTTATTGTAGCGCTCGGGGGCCCTCAGTCGAGGTCTTCGCGCTATCACAGCTATTTTCTGGGAATAATTGTAGCCTTAATGGAGCTGGGGAGAACGCAGAGTTCGGCCAAGTCCACGTGGGCTTTGGCTGGAACGGATGTGTCCAGCTGGAGATTTGATGCCGCGCGGATCCGGTGCTCGTTGTGAGGATGTGCAAGCGGGAGCTTCCGGTCGAACCCGTGGTGGGGCCGCGGGGATTTGAACCCCGGACTACCGCCGTGTCAGGGCGGCGTCCTTCCGGGCTAGACGACGGCCCCTTACCTTCGGGGGAGGCGCCACCAAGGGGGATTTATAAAGTTTTGTAATATTCATTAGCGACACCGCGCCGTAGGCGCGGGCGGATCCCCTTGAGGCTCTTCCTCTTGACCCTTGCGCTCGCGGCGCTGGCGAGCTCTGCCACCGTGAGCGTGTGGTGGGAGCTGGAAGGCAAGCCGGTTACCTTCCTCACAAAGGAGAACTACTACTTACTGAACTTGTGCTTCAAGAGCGATGCTCCCATGAAAGCGCTGATTAGCGTGCGCGGAGACTACATAACGGTCCCCAAGTTCTACGAGACCGTAGCGTCCTTGGGCCCGGAGGCCGCGTGCAAGAAGGTGCTGGTCTACTTCGACGCGCTCCCGGAAGTGGCCGAGCCGGACGTGGCGATAAAGGCCAGCGAAGTGAGGGGGATTTATGTAGATATGAGGATCGGGAACGTTAAGATAAACAAGGTTGCGTACTTGCGCTTGCTCGAGGTCGCCGACGCGGGGCCGTTCTTGTGCTTAGAGGTCAAGGCGGATCCGGAAACCCTCTTGCCCGGCTCTCCCTTCAACGCTACGGTCACCAACGTGTGCGACGTGCCTTATATCATAAGCGCTAAGGTGGACGTTGAAAACGCGCCGGACTTGACGCTGAAGAAGGCACTCCTCCGGCCCGGGGAGGCAGTCCGCATCGACGTTGCCGTCCCCAAGTTCTTCGGGGTGGCGCCCGTCCCCGGCGGCCCAACGGTCAGCTTGAGGGGACTCTACCTATCCGCCAACGGAACGGCCTTCTACTTCGTGCCGGTCTACGACTACGTGCTGTACTACGTTGTTCCCAACGCCGCCGCGAAGTGGTACTTGAACGGGGTCCCGGTGCAGGAGGTCCGGGCCGGCGACTTGGTCACGGCCTGCTTGGAGCTCCCCAAGGTAACCCCGGTCCGGGAGGTCCCGCCGGCCCCGGCGACCTTGAGGGCCGTCGAGGACTTGGCCTTCGCTCCCGACCGCGTCGTCGCGCAGAAGGGAATTATCTTGAGCAAGCTGCCGTTCAAGGAGTGCCTGCAGTTCACCGCCGCTAAGGCTTGGAACACCCGGGGCTACAAGCTTGAGCTGGTGGTCAGGGAGGACGTGAGGCTATTTCGGGGCAACGTGCCGCTTTACGCCAGCTACTCCATAGGCCCGGAACTGCGCGTTAGGTAACTTTTTACCCCCGGCCTTTAGGGGGAATGCGCAATGAAGGTGTACTACGAAACCTACGGCTGTGCGGTGATGCTCGGCGAGTCCCTCAGAGCGCTGGAGGACCTCAAGGAGAGGGGCCACGTGCTCGTTAGGAGCCCGGAGGAGGCTGAAGTCTCAGTGATCTTCACTTGCACGGTTAGGAGCGAGACCGAGCAGAGGATGCTCTCACGGATAGGGGAGCTCAAGAAGATGGGGAGGGTCGTGGTGGCCGGGTGCTTGGCCAGCGCCCAGCCCGGCCTGGTGAAGCTCCTCCACCCGGAAGCCTCTCTGGTCTCGAACTCGGCCCTCCACGAGCTCTACAAGGCCGTAGAGGGGAAGGCTAAGTACCTCCTCAAGGGGGAGAGGCCGCGGGACTGGTTCTCGGACAGACCGCCGGCGGGCTTCGCGGTAGCGGTGCCCATAGCGGACGGGTGCTTGAACAGCTGTACGTTCTGCATAACTAAGGCGGCAAGGCCCAAGTTGAGGAGCCAGAGGCCGGAGGCCTTGATTGAGTACGTGGTGAAGGCTGTAAGGAGAGGTGCCAAGGAGGTGTGGCTCACAGCGCCGGACGTCGCAGCCTACGGGAGGGACATAGGCACGGACGTGGCTGATCTGCTCGAAAAGCTCTTGAATAGGCTCCCGGACGATGTGATGATAAGAGTGGGCATGATGAGCCCAGATACCTTCGCCGACGTGGCGGACAAAATGATAGACGTTATGAGGGATGAGAGGGTATTCAAGTTCTTCCACCTGCCGCTCCAGAGCGCCAGCGACGGGGTGCTGAGGAGGATGGGGAGGAGGTACACCTACTCCGAGTACGCGGAGCTGGTGAGGAAGGTCAGAAAAGCGTTTTCGGACCCCACCGTGGCCACCGACATACTCGTGGGCTTCCCGGGGGAAACCGAGGAGGACTTCGAGGCTACCTTGAAGGCCTTGGAGGAGCTGGCCTTCGAGAGGGTTCACTTGGCGGCCTACACCCCGAGGCCTCTGACCCTGGGGGCCCGCATGAAGCAGGTTAGGGAGGACGTGAAGTCGGAGAGGGTAAAGAGGGCCATGAGGGTCGTGGAGCGGGTGGGGCTGGAGGTCCACAAGCGCTACTTGGGCGGAACCTTCAAGGCGTTCGTGGACGAGCTCGACCGGAAGCACGGGACTTACGTCGCCAGGCTCCACAACTACGTACCGGTGGTGCTGAAAGGAAAGTTTGAGCTGGGGAGCTGGGAGTGGGTTAAGGTGGAGGGCGCGACCTTCTACGACTTAAGGGGCCGGCCCCTGCGCTCCCCACTTTAATACCTTGCGCGTTCGGGGCCTCTGGGATCAAGAGATGAGGCACGCGAGCGAGGTCAGGAGCTGGTTGAGGGACAAGCCCGGTCAGCCCATGGAGCCCGAGGAGGTAATGGCTGCTGTCATAGGCGAGGAGTGGCTTAGGTATCTGTCAACGATAGCCAGGAACGTGGGCGTTCCTCTGGAGGAGCTCGTAGTCACTTCAATACTGCTCTTCCCCAAGTCGGCCACCTCCGTTGACCCGGACGCGCTGGTGGACGACGTGCTCTTCGCCGCCAAGGGAGCCGGGGCTGTGGGAGCCCTCCTCAAGAAGATGCGCGAGCTGGGGAAGGTAGTGCCCTCGAGGGCCAAGTTCTACGCCGGCTCCGACGAGCTCAGCGACCTGTTGCTCCAAGTGGTGTTCGACAAGTTCGACGTGGAGGTGAAGCTAATGAGGAGCAACGGGACCGTGATAAGGAAGAAAAAGGTGAGGTACGAGGAGCTGAGGGAGGCCGGACTGGACCTGCCGGCCACCGTGGAGAGGGACGATTCCCTCTTGGACTTGGAAGAGGTCTACAGCGACCTGGTGGAAATAGAGCTACTCTAGCCAGCCCAGCTCCTCCTTGATCAGTTTTTGTAGGGCCAGGGCGACCCCCCGGATCTCCCACTGGGCCTTCGGATGGGCCCTCAAGCCTATCACGTGCAACCACTCCCTCAAGTTCGCCGTCGCGAGGAGGGAGGTCCTAACAGCTTGGGGGAGGAGGAAGCGGCAGTCCTCCATCCTGCCTCCCCTCCTCCGGCACGAGGCGTAGTCCGCTAGGGAGTGGGCGAAGGACCTAACGGCGCTTTCCTCGTCCAAGCTCTTAGGGATTACAAACAATAGCTTCAAGAGCCTTTTCACCCTCTCACGGCAGCCGTCAACCGGTATGCCCCTCTCCTCCACGTCCTTGAGCAAAAGCCTCTTCTCGAAGTCTGACAGGTCGAAGGAGTAGAGGGACATGAGCTCCTCTAAGGTCTCCCAGAGCTCCTCCCCCTCCAGCTCCCTCTCGAACGCCCTGCTGAAGGCCTTCACAATCCTCAGCTCCGTATACCTCTGGCTCTCTTGGGTGAACGAGACCAAGCGGTGCCTCACGAGCTGGTGAGAGCAAACCCTCGAGCAGCCGTCCACGTAGAACGTCATAACCAAGTGCTCCAGCACGCTCGGAAAGCCCTCCACCGCCTGCTTGAGCCAGCTGTCCCACCCCTCCTTCCACTCGGCCTCCAAGTAGTGCTTCACGCCCTCCACGCCGCCGTGCTTGAGCACGCCCCCGGTCGACACCTTGACGGCCAGAATAGGCAGCCTAGAGGGCTCGCCCCCTCCCAGCGGGTAGCTCTGGGCTACCAAGCAGACCTGCGTTGAGGGCTCCTCGGGTGAGCGCGTGCACTTCATCTCCATCAGCCCTTTGGGCCCGCCCAATCGTTATAAGGCTACAAGCGTGGGCGGGCGGGGAGGAAGGAGTGTCGTACGGAGGAGTTTACGGCGTAAACGCCCAAGGCCATAAGGGCTGGATAACCGTTAGGTGCGCCATCCACGCCCGCTACGCGGACGTGAGCAAGGAGCCTGTCTACAAGTGCCCCAAGTGCACGCCCAAGCTGAACGTGTACTTCTGCGCTGAGGAGTACAAGGAGCTGGGAGGCCGCTGTCCGTACTGCCGGAGCAAGCTGGTGCCGGTAATAACGCCCGACGCGTGAAGGCCTTGAGGGCCTTTTCGTGCGGCCACTGGAGGGTGCTCTTCTTAGACGGAGAGCCCAAGGTAGTGGTGGTGGACTCCTATTCTCCCGAGGAGGCCGGCGAGGAGGTCTTGACCTCAGAGGAGGCCGTGCTCTGGGCCAAGAGGACCGGCGAGGAGGTGCAGGGAATCTCGACCGAAGGAACCTCGGAAAGGATATTCATCAAGTACTTTGTTGAGGAGTTCGAGGAGCCGGAGAAGTATCTGGAGAGAGCCCTTGGAGAGAGCCCCTTCCCGTGCGAGGAGGAGGAGGCGTGATCTGCGAAGCGCTGGCCGCCCTGGCCTTCGTCCTCTCCTTGGCTTCTTTCCTCCGCTCCAAGAAAGTGGAGCTGGAGGTGGTTGAGAAGAAGCTCGCAAAGAAGAGGGAGAAGGAGAGGAGGCGCTACGTGCTGGCGGTGCTGTTGAGCGAGGGGAAGGTGGAGAAGGAGTGCCTCCAGAGCGCGGTGGAGGGGGCGCTGAAGGAGCTCTACGGCACGCTCGGGCTGGCCTTGGCCAAGCCCAAGGTAGTGTACTACGACCCGGTGGCCGGGGCAGTCATAATTAGGACTACCTTAGAAGGTGTGAAGCTTTTGGCCTCCGCGCTGATGCTCCTCGAAGAGGCCTGCGGCGCAAAGGCGGGCTTAGTGCCCCTTAGGGCCTTCGGAACCCTCTCCAGCGCCCGGGACAAAGTCCCTAAGCTTAACAAGTATGTCAAAGATCTCCAGTAGGCGGTCGACCTCCTTCACCCCTTGGGGCGTCAGGCTTATGATGACCTTCGGCCTGCCCTTTCCGAGCTCCCTCTTTATTTTCACCAACCCGTCTTTGCTCAGCTTCTCCAAGTGGCTCCACGCGTTTCCGGGGGTCAATCCAAGCTCTTCGTACAGCTGCTTGAAGTGCGCCTCCCCTCTGGCGGCTAAGTACAGCAGTATTGCTATTCTGGTCATGTTTATCTTCTTTCCTATCAGCTGCTTAAGCCTCTCCAGCTCGTCTGGCGTAGACACACCTTTCAGCCTCCTCCAAATTCATTAACGTCTCGAACATCGAGCTGATGGCATACGCCGAGGCCAAGGCGGCTGGAAGGGTCGTCACCTTCGACACCGAGCTTATCATGCTGAGGCTCAGCAGAACCGAACCGCTGATAACCTTTTCTCTAATTCTAGAAGTTATTTTGAGAATTGCGATGCCTATGAAGGGGGACGACATCAAGAGCTGAGGCGACTGGAGGTAGTTGGACACTATCATGACCGCCAGCATCACCGCCGGGAACAGCAAGGCGTCGAAGAGCTTCGCCTCTTCGCCCACGAGCGATGCCATGCCGAATGTGTATGTAAACGTCTTTTTGAACGTGTATAGCATTATTGAGCTGTAGAAAAGTATTAAAAACAGCAACAAAGCGGTCCCTATAATTATGTTGCTGGTGAAGTAGTCCGGTATCAAGGCGGCTGTGAGCGCGGTGAGGGTGGAGCCCAGTATCAAGGTCAGGGAAACCAGCGCTCTGGCGAGGTACCTCACCCTGCAGCTGCTGATCATCGTGATGAGCTCGTTGACCCTCTCCAGGACTCTGGCCTCCTCGCTCAAGAGAGCAGCCTCCTAAGCGGGCCTAGAGGTACGGCATAATCAAGAATGCCCTTCCCTATCCTAGCGAAAGCCCTTAGCACGGCCTCAGAGAGTCCCCCGGGCACTTCCAGTCCGCGCTTGTGCATCGAATACGCTACCGTAAGGCCGAGGGCGTAGGCGACCGAGGTCAGCGGCTCTCCGAGCTTGTTCATAGACACGGAGTACGCCACAAACGGAGCTATCGCTGCTACTACCTCCCTCCGGGTCTCAGGCTTGAGCGCGCTGTGAACCCTGCTGGCCGTGTAAACTGCCAGCGCTATGAGGAGGGCGACGTAGGCGTAGGCGGCCTCCCGGCCCAGCACGGAGGCCAGCAGGCGGGCCGTTAGGGGCAGCTTTGAGACCTCGCCGCTTATGGCGTACTCTTGAGTGAGTAGCCACTGGGGAAGGACCAAGTTCTTCAGCACGTTTATAACGGCGAAGGCCCAGGCTATCAAGACCACTGCCAGCCCCACCAGCCCGCTTAGGTGGCTCAAGCGCCCGCTCAGCTTGGGGGGCCTCGATATCATGCCGAGCACGAACATCGTGAGGGGGCCCGTGATCAGCTGCGTGGTGGCGGCCGCTGCGGCCAAGGCCGGCCAAGCGGCCAGGTAGCGCGCGGCGCAGCCCTCTTCGCTGCCGCACCCTTCTAAGAGCCCCTCCCAGAACCGCTTCGGATTTAGGAGCTTAAGCAGTGCTATTATTCCTTTTACAATATTCTCGAAGAATGCCAAAACTACGAAAGCTATCGTTATTGCCAGAGCGCCGGCAAACGCTATCGGGCCCGGCACCGTCGCCAGCCACAAGAGGGTTATGCCGGTCAACACGGCCAGCCTCGGCCCCTTCTTGAGGCCCTCCACGGTGGCCTTGAGGCCGGCGAGGTAGAGGTACGAGAGCACAACCACGAATGGGAAGAAGAGGAGGAAGGTGCTCTCTATCAGTATCCCGATCAACGCTTTCACGCTCGGCTGCGAGCACTAGTCCTCATCGCAGAGCTCGGCTCCCGGATTCCACCTCATCGCATCACGCACTTCTTGGCCTCATCCACCACCCTCCTCGCGGTCTCCTCGTCAACCAAGTCCTCTGGGGTCTTCCCGTCCTTGGGGAATATGAGCTCTGAGCACTCCCTAGGGGCCCCTTCGAAAGGCTTCCGGCCTCCCTTGCACAGCGTTATCGCGTGGCACGCGAGCATGAAGGCCTGCGGATATCTTCCCATCGTCATTAATATCTCTGCCGTCCATAAGAACTCCTCGGCGGCGCGCCTCCACTCGTCCAACCCGCATCCCGCGATCAACGCGTTTAACCAGCAAAAAGCTTCGTGGGTGAGGGCCAGAGGCTTTGGGATACCGGAGCTACGCAATGGCACAGCAGCCGCGGTGGCTGGCTGAGTACATAAGCTCCCTCAGCTTTGATAAGGAGATATGCCCCTACGTCTTGGACGTGCTTGCCGTTCACGTTAGGGAGCTCGAGCGCAGGGGATTCATCAAGTCCTCCGAAAAGCTGTTGAAGCTTATAGAAAACTTCGATTGCACGAAGAATTATGAAGGCTACGAGGACATCCACGAAGCCATTGAATACTACTTGATAAGTGCGAGCGAGGAGGCCAAGCAGATAAACTTGGGCAAGAGCAGGAACGACCAAGTGGCTACGGCGATAAGGCTCAGAACCAGAGAGGAAATCTTGGACGCGCTCGAGGCCTTATATCACTTTATCAAGGCGCTCTACGTGAAGGCAAAGAGGTACAGGGAAACCTTCTTCCCGACCTTCACGCACCTCCAGCCCGCCCAGCCGGGGAGCGCGGGGCTGTACTTCTCCAGCTTCGCGGAGGAGCTCGTGGACTCCTTCCCGTTACTCGTAACAGCGCTGAAGCTGACGGACAAGTGCCCCTTGGGAGCGGCGGCAGCCGCGGGCTCGACGGTCCCGTTGGGAAGGGAGGAGAGGTGCTCCGAGCTGTGCTTTGAGGACCTCGCGCTGAACGCGCTCTACGCCACGACCTCGAGGGCCTTTGCCTTGGCCTCCGCCTCGGCGCTGTTAGCGCTCTCGCTCCCCTTGACGCGCTTCGCCGAGGACATGTTCATATTCTCATCACCCTCGTTCGGGCTCGTGAAGGTCCCGGAGGACCACGCCGGGACCTCCTCAATAATGCCCCACAAGAGGAACCCGGCCACTCTGGAGGTGGCCAGAGCCGAGCTGAGCAAGCTGATAGGAATCTTGACCTTCCAGCACGCCCTCCTCAAGGGCCTCCCCTCCGGCTATTCCTTGGACCTCCAGCAGATGACGCCTTCGCTCTGGAGGGCCTTTTCGATATTCAGAAAGGCCGCGCTGGTCCTCGCGGACTTCACGGAGAAATTGGAGCTGGACGAGGCCAAGGCGCGGGAGTTCCTCCGCTTCCCCCTCCAAGCGGCCGACCTAGCGGAGCGCTTAGCGGTTAGAGGAGTTCCCTTCAGGGACGCGTATGCAAGGGTCGCGAGGGAGCTGAAGAAAACCCAAGACGTTAATGAAATTGCCTTAAAGATCTTGGGAGAGCCCTTAGGGGACCCCCTCCTCTCCCGGAGGGCTCCGGGAGCTCCGGGCAACTTGGAGCCCGTCTTCGAGAAGATCTATGAGGGCATTGAAAGGATTCTCTTCGTGCTACAGCTGAGGTATAAATACCAGAACTGTCCTAACTCTTAAATCTTTCTCCCGGTTTCCCGCACGGTAGGAGTTTATGGCGAAGGAGTTGAGGCTCAGAGTGGCGGAGGCGAAGCAGAGGGACGTCGGCAGGAAGATCGCGAGGATCAGCAGGAAGAACATGAGGGAGCTGGACGTAGTCACCGGAGACTTCGTGGAGGTGGAGGGGCCCAAGGGCAGCATCGTGCTCCAAGTGTGGCCCGCGTACCCACAAGACGAGGACAAGAACATCATAAGGATAGACGGATACGCGAGGAACCAGATAGGGGTCAGCGTCGGAGACTACGTAACGGTCAGAAAGACCAAGGTAGAAGAGGCCCAGAAGGTGGTGCTCGCCCCCACCGAGCCCTTGGAGTTCGGCCCGGACTTCGTTGACTACGTGAAGAGATTCTTGCTGGGCAAGCCGCTGATGAGGGGAGAGAAGGTCCAGATACCCTTCTTCGGAACCACCATAGACCTAGTGGTGGTCAGCACCCAGCCGGGCCCGAGGGTCTACGTGACGGAAAAGACTGAGGTAGACATCAGCAAGAAGCCGGTAAAGGAGGAGGCAATCAAGGGCGTTCCCAAGATCACTTGGGAGGACATAGGCGACCTCGAGGAGGCCAAGGAGAGGCTGAGGGAGATAGTGGAGCTTCCGATGAAGCACCCCGAGATATTCCGGCACTTGGGCATCGAGCCGCCCAAGGGAGTGCTCCTCTACGGCCCGCCCGGAACCGGCAAGACCATGCTCGCGAAGGCGCTGGCTAACGAGATCGGGGCGTACTTCATCGCCATAAACGGCCCCGAAATCATGAGCAAGTACTACGGCGAGAGCGAGCAGAGGCTGAGGGAGATCTTCGAGGAGGCGAGGAA
>JAADDE010000014.1 GCA_013154085.1 Thermoproteota archaeon
GAAGCTCCGGCCTCTATGAAGGAGAGCGCTTGGACCGGCTCCCTGATCCCTCCGGAGGCCTTCACCTCCAAGCCCGGCGCCGCCTCCTTCGCGACGTACACGTCCCTCAAGCTCGTTTTGTGCAGGGTTCCGGTGGCCGTCTTCAAGAAGTCGGCTCCCAGCTCGTAGAGGGCCCCGGCGACCTTCGCCAGCTCCTCGTCAGTGAGCACCGGAGCTTCGACTATCACCTTTACTATGTCGAACCCAACAGCCCTTGCGAGCCCTATTATCGCTCTGACGTACTCCTTGTACTTGTCAAAGCTGTCCTTGGCTAAGTAGGGAGAGGCCGCGAAGTCCACCTCCTCGGCCCCCGCGTCCCAAGCCTCCTCCAGCTCAGCCTCTACGGCCCTCAGGGGGGAGAGGCCGAAGGGGAAGTTGACCACCGCGCAAGTTCTTCCCTTCCAGCGCTCCTTAAAGGCCCTAACCGCCTTCGGGAAGCCCACCAAGGAGCGGAACGGGTACCTCGAGGACCTCTCCGCGAAGGCCCTCGCCTCCTCGTCCGCCGCGGCGAGCAGAGTTTGGTCTATTCTGGAGGCCAGCTCCTCCGGCTCGTACGCCTTAACCAAGGACCGCACGTCCATGGCGCGCTCCGCTTAAGGGTAAATGGCCCCTCGGTTAAAGCTCAGCGCTTGACGTAGGGAAGCCGGGGGAACCACCCGTCGCCCTCCTCGCCGAGCTCCTCGCAGAGGTCCCGGAACGGGCACTTGGAGCACCAGCGGCTCCTCTTGGGGGGAGGCACGTAGCCCTCCCTCACCAGCTCGAACAGCTTGATGACCTCCTCCAGCTCCTCCGGGTCCGGCTCCAGCTCCCGCTCGCCGTCGGAGTACTTTATTTTGATTCTCCTCTTCCCGAGGACCAGCGCGTAGACCGAGGCTTGGAGGTAGTCGCCGAACCAAGCGCCGTCCTCGGGGCCCCTGGAGCTCTTCACCTCCACCACGTAGTCCCCCTCGACCGCATCTGCCCTCCCGAAGACCTTCCGTCCGAAGAGCTCCCCCAGAGCTTCCACCTCCCTCTCCTCGTAGCGGAGCTCCAATATGAAGTGCCTAATCTTGCCCAGCAGCATCTTTATCCTCTGCACCAGCGTTATCCTCTTTTCCAGATGAACCTCGAAGAAGTAGAGGCGCGGGCAGAATGCGAAGGTTCTGAGGTCTGAGGGCCTCAAGGCTACCACTCAGAACAGAGATGTCGGCTTTGAAAGCTCCAAGAAGTTCCTTATCATCCTCTGGCCGAGGGGGAGGGTGCCTATGCTCTCCGGGTGGAATTGAACGCCGAACACCTTCAGCCTTTCGTGCCTCACCGCCATAATTTCTCCGTCGCTCGCGGAGAGGGCCTCGACCTTGAGCCCCTCGCCCAAGCGGTCGACCACCAAGCTGTGGTACCTCGTCCCCTCGAACTTCTCCGGGACCCCGAAGAAGAGCGGGCCCCTCTCTAGCACCATTATCTCGTCCACCACTCCGTGGTAGATCCTCTTCGCCCTTCTCAGCGTGCCTCCAAACGCTATGTTTATGATCTGCATGCCCAGACACACGCCCAGCACCGGCGTCTTTTTCGAGAACTTCCTAACGATCTCAATGCTCGTCTTGAACCTCTCCCTCTGCTTGTGCGGGTTTCCCGGGCCCGGCGAGAGGACTATCGCGAGCGGCCTCAGCCTCTCCACGGCGCTCAGCGAGAGCTCCTCCTGCCTCAAGGTGGCCACAGTGAAGCCCTCGTCCATTATTATCTGCTCCACGTTGTGCACGAAGCTGTCTCTGTGATCGACGAGGAGAACCGGGCGCACTTTCGGGAGCCCAGAGAGCCTCTTAGGGGGAGTAATTTCCTCGCGCCCGCGGAGGGGCGCATGCGCGTCGTAGTGGGGAGCTCCAACCCGGTGAAGGTCGGGGCGGTGGAAGACGCGCTGAGGGAGCTCGGGATAGAGGCTGAGCTGGCGAGCGCCGAGGTCCCCAGCGGGGTGCACAGCATACCCTTCGGAGAGGAGATATTCGAAGGCGCCAAGAGAAGGGCAGAGGGCGCCTCGGAGCTCGGGGACGTGGGGGTGGGCCCCGAATCCGGCCTCATAGAGATGAACGGGAAGCTGTTTATGGTTTCGGTTGTCGCTGTGAAGCACGAGGGCCTGCACTTCGGCCTGAGCCCGGGTTTCGAGCTCCCGGAGAGGTGGGCCGAGAGGATAAGGAGGGACCGGAATGAGTTCTTCAAAATGATGGAGGAGTTCGGAGGCCTCGAGCTGGGGAGGAGGGGAGGCCTGGTCGGCGTGCTGACCAAGGGAGCCGTGACGCGCAGGCAGTTCTGCAAGATGGGTGCAGTAATGGCACTCTCGAAGGCTTTCAACGAGCGCTGGCGCTGAGTTAGACGCCAGCCTAACAGAGAGTTGGACTAGCGTCTTAACCCGCCCCCTCCGGAGTGCCCCATAGGTAGGGACGCTTGGTCGGGATCGCCGGCTGGGGGGCCTACGTGCCCGCCTACAGGGTGTCAGCAGAAGAGATAGCGCGGCACTGGGGGGCGGACCCCAAGGTTCCAATATCCTTGGGCGTGAAGGAAAAGTCCGTGGCCGGGCCGGACGAGGACTCCGTGACCATAGCTTGGGAAGCTGCCATGAACGCGCTGGCGAGGGCTCAGATAGAGCCCAGCGAGGTAGGGATGGTCTTCATAGGCTCCGAGTCCAAGCCCTACGCTGTTAAGCCCTCAGCTACGATAATCGCAGACGCTTTGGGCATAGCCCCGGAGACCATGGCCGTCGACGCGGAGTTCGCGTGCAGGGCCGCCAGCGAGGGCATGAGGCATGCCCTCAGCATGGTTGAGAACGGAACTATAAGGCACGCGTTGATAATAGGCTCCGACACGGCCCAAGGGGCTCCGGGGGACGTGCTGGAGTACACGGCCGCCTCCGGGGGAGCCGCCTTCGTGATTTCTAATGAGAACGTCGTTGCGAACTTCATAGATGCCTACACCTACGTCACCGACACGCCGGACTTCTGGAGGAGGGACGGGAGCCAGTACCCAAACCACGGCGAGGGCTTCACCGGCGAGCCGGCCTACTTCCACCACTTGGTGAGCGCGATAAAGCACTTGATGGACAAGCACTCCCTCAAGCCCTCCGACATAACCTACTTCGTCCCCCACCAGCCCAACGCGAGGTTCCCGCTCAAGCTGGCGAAGATGCTGGGCTTCAAGAAGGAGCAAGTTGTGCTGGGCCTCACCACCGCAGACATAGGGAACACATACAACGCCTCCGCATTTATGGGCATGACAAGGGTCCTCGACAACGCCTCCCCGGGGGACCTAATACTCATGGCGCCCTTCGGCTCCGGCGCCGGGGCGGATGCCTACCTCTTCGAGGCCACGGACAGAATAGAGGAGGCCAAGGGACTGGCTAGGAAGACTCAAGAGTATTTCGACCGGAGGAAGGAAATAGACTACGCGACCTACCTTAGGTACAGAGGCAAGATAAAGAAGCTGGTGAGGTAGCCATGTACGTGTGCGGAGCCCACGTGACCAAGGTCGGGAGGCACTACGAGAAGAGCGTCAGCGCCCTCGCCGCGGAGGCGGCGGCGCCGGTGGTCAACGCTTGCGGGGAGCCGGACGCGCTGGTGGTGAGCACCTACCTCTCGCGCTTCCAAGACTCCTTCGGGAACTTAGGATCCCTCCTCGCTGAGTACTTGGACTTCAAGGGGGAGGTGTACGAGGTCAGCTCCGGGGACGGGAGCGGCGGCGCCGCGGTCTCCTTAGCTGTCAGGCTGGTCAAGGCCGGATTTAAGAGGGTCCTCGTGGTGGGAGCTGACAAGAGCAACGACTTCCAGTCCAAGAGGGCAGTGAAGGACCTCCAGACCCTCATAAGCCCCTACGAGTCCTTCTACGGCCTCACCTACGCCGGAGCCCACGCCCTGGCCGCCAGGCTGTACATGAGCAAGTACGGCGTCAGCAGAGAGGAGCTCGCGCAGTGGGCGGTGGTCATGCACGAGAACGCCACCGCCGTCTCGCACGCCCAGCTCCCCTTCCCGGTGAGCGTCGACAAGGTGCTCAAGAGCCACTCCGTCGCCCAACCCTTGACGCTCTTGGACTCCCACCCGTTCAGCGACGGGGCGGCGGCTGTGATGATAACCTCAGAGAGCTCCCCGGTGAGCATAGAGGTGGCCTCGGCCTCGGCTCCCCTCACCTTGGCGGAGAGGGACCTGACGTTCATGGAGAGCGCGAAAATGGCGATGGAGAAGCTGGGCAACCCCTACCCGGAGGCGGTGGAGGTGCACGACGCCTTCAGCATCGCCGGCGTAATAGCCCTCGAGTCCCTAGGCCTCGCGGCGAGGGGGAAGGGCTTGGACTACTTGATCCACAGCCCCAGGAGGGTAAACCCCTCCGGCGGCTTGAAGGCCCGGGGACACCCGATAGGCGCCACCGGCGTGTACCAAGTGGCCGAGGCGTACTTCGCCATAACCGATGGCTTGGGCAAGCTGGGCAAGGTGAGCTCTTTCTTGGTCCACAGCTCGAACCTCTTGGGCGCGAACACGTACTTGAGCTTCTTGAGGGAGGTGTGAGCCATGGAGGTGAGCCCGTCAGTAGTTTGGAGGAACAAGCCCTACCGGTACCGCTTGGAGGTTAGGAGGTGCCCCAAGTGCGGAAGGGCGTTCAGAGAGGAGGTGGAGGTGTGTCCGAAGTGCAACGAGAGGACCGAGAGGGTCAGAATGGCAGGGAGGGGCAAGCTGCTGAGCTGGGCCAAGGTGTGCCAAGTGCCGGAGGGCTTCGAGGACTTCTCGCCCCTCTACTTCGGGCTGGTAGAGCTTGAGGACGGGAGCAGGATTATCGCAAGGCTGACGGACGTGCTGGAGGAGCCGAAAATAGGAATGGAGATGGAGGCCGTGCTGAGGAAGGTTAGGGCAGACGGGAGCACCGGGCTCATAGAATATGCCATATTCTTCAGGCCGGCTTTCTGACGGCAATTATCATCCCGCCCAGTATCGTGGCAACGCCCAAGAGCCTTACCACCAGAGCCACGCTCATGCTCTGCATCATTGCCAGCCCCAGCGCGTTGTAGAGGATCATGTTAACTATCGTCGCCGCGCCGTAGAGGCCCAGACCCAGAGTCATCGCGAGAGCGCTCGGGTCCCTGCTCTCCACATACGCCTTCCAAGTGAGGTACGCTATCCCGAATGGCAGCGCCGTTAGGAACATCAAGTGCGCCAGCGCGAAGATCGCCTTGCCCGCCGGCCCTCTGTCGCCGTACAAGTGGTGGTAGCTCATGAGCACAAACGCAACGGCAACGGCGGCCGCTACTATGCCCACTTCTTTAGCCCGCTGGTAGCTTATCCCCTTAAGGATAGAATATATTACGAGCGTCAGCCCCGCCGCCTTGAATGGCACGCCGATGAACTGCTTGATTCCTATTATCCCTTGAAGAAAGAATTTACACGAGAGCTGGCCTATGCCCAAGAGGAGCACCCCGGCCGCGAAGAGCCGGAGCCAGTCCAGAACGTTGCTCTCCTTCGACAGCCTGTAGGCAAAATAGGCCATGGCCAGCTCCACAATGCCTATTCCGAGGCCTAGCCACGCTATTGCCTGCACGGTTTGAACCCGTGCGTGCTTCATGGTAGGGATTTTTGAACAGTATAGAGTAGCCCTAACTTATATCCCTAGAAGGGAATTGAACTCCCGGGGAAGGGCCGTGGCGGAAGAGGTAAAGGCCCAGGAGCAGAAGCCCGAGGAGAAGGTAAAGCTCTTGCAGGACGAGCTTAGGAGCCTGCTCGCGCAGGCCGAGTACATCCGCGAGCAGATAGAGGCCTTGGACGCCGTGGTGGAGGACCTCTACGCGTCTCTCCAAGTGCTGGACTACGTGGCCAAGGAGGGCAAGGGCAAGGTGGTGCTGGTCCCCATAGGGGCTGGGAACTTTATCAAGGCCAAGATTGAGGACACCAGCACCGTGGTGACCTCCGTAGGGGGCAGGCTGAACCTGGAGGTCCCCATAGAGGACGCGAAGAAGGCCATCGAGAGCAGGATAAAGGCGCTGGAGGCGCTGAGGCTCGAGCTTCTCAAGAGGCTGGAGGCGCTCAACCGCAAGATAAACGAGATCCTCCCGCGAGTGAGGGAGGAGGCCTCCTAACTTGATCGAGCTCTTTTATTTAGAGAGGTCCCTCAAGGCCGTCGACGAGGCGCTGGCGAGGTACCAGCTCCAGCTGGCCGAGCTCAAGGAGGCGCTCAAGTGGATGGAGGAGCTCCGGCCGAGGGCGGTCTACAGGGTGTTCGGCGGAAGGGTGGCGCTCGAGGTGGACCCGGAGAAGGCGAGGGAGATGATAGAGGAGGAGATAAAGCTTATCGAGGCGAAGATTGAGGCCCTCAAGAAGCAGAGGGAGGAGCTGGAGAGCAAGCTGAAAAACCTCACCTCATCGTGAGCGGTACCAGAAGCTCCAAGGCGGTTTTCGCCTCCACCGAGGCCGTTGCACGTGGCGGAAGCTCTCCTTCAGCTTCGAAACCCCTCTCATTTTAGATAAGCCGGTCATCTGCGCATTCAAAAAAGGAGCGCTTCTCAAGATATAGAGCGGGCTCGCAGATGTGCCTGCCCGAGGTCGCGGAGGAGGTCAAGAGGTGTTGCAAGTGCCCCCTCTGCAAGTCCCGGACCAACCCCGTTCCCGGGGAGGGCGACCCAGAGGCGGAGGTCGCCTTCGTGGGAGAGGCGCCGGGGAAGGAGGAGGACTTGGAAGGGAGGCCCTTCGTGGGCCGGGCCGGGAGACTCCTGAGGAGCGCGATAGAGGAGCTGGGCTTTGAGAGGTACTACATAACCAACGCAGTTAAGTGCCGCCCTCCGGGGAACCGGACCCCCTTCCAGAGCGAGGTGGAGGCGTGCAAGCCCCACTTGGTTAGGGAGCTTCTGTGCGTCAAGCCGAGGCTCGTCGTAGCTCTCGGGAGGACCGCCGCGAGGGCTCTGCTCGGCTTCGACGCGCCGATAAAGGAGCTCAGGGGCAAGATGCTCCCGGCCAAGCTGGGCCGGGCGGAGCTCAAGGTGCTGGTGACCTACCACCCGGCGGCCGTGCTGAGGAACCCGAGGCTCAAGGATGAGTTCTTGAGGGACTTAAGGAAGGCCTACGAGGTGGCATACAAACAAACCTCCCTCGCCCGCTTCGTTGGGAAGGATGAGGCTCGTAAGGGCTCTGGAGGAGAAGGAGAGGAAGAGGAAGGAGCTGATTGAGATAGCCGACCCCAAAAGGGCCGGGAGCGACTGGCACGCCAAGAGGGAGCCGAGGGACTGCGGAATAACGGTCCACCCCGGGATAGGGTGCGACTTGGGCTGCGTTTACTGCTACGTCCCGGACATGGGGTTTCCGACGGACAAGGTGGAGCCCTACCCGCTGTCGGGGCCGGAGCTGGCGCTGGCCTTAGCCCTCAACCCCAGCGTCGCCCCCGGTCCCACCGGGACGTACGCGGCCGTGGGCTCCGTCACGGAGCCCTTCCACCCCATGCTTTTGAACAAGACCTTCGAATACCTCAAGTGGCTTAAGTACTTGGGCAACTATACTCAAATTTCATTCAAGATGGTGATTCCGGGGAAGAGGATACCGGAGTTTAAGAGCTCGGCGGAGGAGAGGCTCAGCGTGCTGGTGTCTATAAGCACCTTGAGGAGGCACAAGGACTTCGAGCCCAAGCTGCCTCCCCCGGAGCTCCGGCTGGAGCTAGCCTCGAAGCTCGGCAGGCCGGCGGCGCTATTTCTGAGGCCCATACTGCCCGGCGTGACTGACGCAGAGGCGAGGGAGATCTTGGAGCTGGCGCTGAGCTACGGCATAGGGGACGTGGTGCTCGGAGGGCTGAGGGTGACGGAGAGGATCTTGAGGAGCCTCGAGGCCCTCGGGGTGAGGCTCCGCGGCAGGCTGAGGGAGGCCCCTAAGGGGAGGAGGCAAGTGTACGTGAACACGAGGGACTTGAGGCGGCGCGTGGCGAAGCTGGCGGAGAGGATGGGCCTTAGGGTCTTGCACACCGCGTGCGACGCCAACGCGAGGCACCACGGGGAGGTGTGCTGGGACTCGTGCATCTTCGAGAGGGAGCTGTGCGAGAGGCTCCCTCCCGTTGAGGGGGCCGATCTGAGGGAGGGGATAGAGATGATGGGAGGAAGGCTTGTGGGCTTCGAGGTGAGGGAGCCCTTGCTGGTCGTAAGGGCCGAGGGCCTCAAGAGGAGCGCCGGGTGGATAATTCAGATGGCCTACAGGAGGCAAGTGCTTCTGGAAGTCGGAGGGAGGAGGTACTGGTTCAAGTAGCTCGGGGCCGGTCCACCTCATCACTGACCGTCAGCTTAGGTCCCGCAGTCCTCATCGCTTGAAAAGAGCTCCCGGAGGGCCCTCCGGGAAGGCAGGTTTTGAGGGCGCCGAGGGACCCTCCGAGCTACTCAGAGGCCCTTGACCTCTGGCACGCCGACCTGCACGAGCTCCAGCTCATGGCCGAGGAGCTCCGCAGGAAGACCGTAGGTGATGTAGTTACATTCGTCGCCAACTACAACATCAACTACACGAACGTGTGCTCCTATAGGTGCCCGCTCTGCGCCTTCTACCGCCTCAAGGGCGACCCGGACGCCTACTTCCTGAGCGTCGAGGACATGCTCAAGCAGGCGGCTGAGGCGGTATCCCTCGGAGCTACTGAGATACACGTGGTCGGCGGCCTTGTGCCGGAGCTCACGGTGGAGTACTTCGAAAGCTTCTTCCGGGAGGTGAAGAAGAGGTGGCCGAGCTTAACCATTAAGGCATTGACGGCCACCGAGGTAAGCTACTTGGCGAGGATAAATAGGATGAGCGTCAGGGAGGTGCTTGGAAGGCTGAAGGAGGCCGGGCTCGACGCCATGCCCGGCGGAGGGGCGGAGGTTCTGGACGACGGGGTGCTCAAGGTCATCGCCCCTCCCAAGAGGGCCGAGGACTGGCTCTACGTGATGGAAGTCGCCCACTCCCTCGGGATAAGGACGAATGCAACCATGCTCTACGGCCACGTGGAGGGGCCCGAGAGCTTGGTGAAGCACTTGATTAGGATTAGGGAGCTCCAGGAGCGCACCGGCGGCTTCTTGACCTTCATCCTCTTGAAGTTCAAGCCGTGGAACACCGAGCTCCACGAGAAAGGGCTGGTGGACGACGAGGCGCCCGCGACGTACGACGCTAAGGCGGTGGCGCTCTCGAGGATCGTGCTGAGCGGCTTCATAGACAACATATCCGTGTACTGGGTCGGCTACGGGAAGAAGTACGCCTCCGCACTATTGTCCTTCGGCGGCTCGGACTTGGTAGGAACGGCCTTCAGCGAGAAGATATTCCGGTCCGCAAAGCCCCACGAGGGCTACGCGACGCTCGACGAGCTGGCGCACTACGCCCGCACCTCCGGCCGGGTGCCGGCCCAGCGGGACACTTTCTTTAACATCCTTAGGTATCTCTAGTTCGACATATATCGGTCTTTACCTAGAGCAAGCGCACTCAGCTAACTGACCGGATTAAACTGGGAGGTAAGAAGCACAGCCGGTGGACGCTTCGTGGGCAATGCTCTGAACTTGGAGGGGCGCCCGGACCTAGAGCTCGAGGAGGAGCTGGTGACCCTCCCAGCCTCGGTCCTCGGCGACTTCTACGAGGCCTTCGAGAAGGCAATAGGCCTCACCTCCGCTCTTCTGTACAACATAGGCAAGAAGGTAGGCATGAACGCCGCCAAGAGGGCTCTCGGAACCAAAAACATGCTCTTGGACAAAGCCCTTGAGGCTGTAATATATTTGATGCTCAAGAGCAACATCGTTAAGGAAGTTGAAGTGGTGGAGCTTACTGACGATATGGCCCTGCTCAAGGTAAAGGGGGCCAGCATAGGGACCAGCGTGAGGATGAGCAAAGGACCGGCCGACACGGTGATAGTCGGAATGATGGCCGGGTGGCTCCAGCAGGCGACGGGAAGGAGGGTGGAGGGGAAGGAGGTTAGGTGCGTGGCGAAGGGCGAGCCCCACTGCGAGTTCCTCCTGAAGTTTTACTGATATTGCTCTCCTCCCCCAGCCGCGCGGAAGTCGGACTTGCCGGCAGTCGTAGTGAAGGACTTGTGGCGCTCCTTCGGGAAGAAGGTAGTGCTGAGGGGCGTGAGCTTCGAAGTGGAGGAGGGCGAGATCTTCGGCCTCCTGGGCCCCAACGGGGCTGGAAAGACTACAACCTTGAGGATCATAACTGGAATACTGAGGCCCCATAAGGGCGAGGTGCTGGTATACGGCAAGAGGATCCCGGAGGAGGCGGAGGAGGTGAGGAGGCTCACCTCCTACCTGCCGGAGGAGAGCGACGTATACTTGAGGCTCACCGGCTACGAGAACTTGAAGTTCTTCGCAATGCTGTACTCCGACGACCCGCGGGAGATAGATGAGATTGTGAGGAAGGGCGCAGAGATAGCCGACATAGGAGATGCGCTGGGCAAGCCGACCAAGACCTACAGCAAAGGCATGAGGAGGAGGCTGGCCTTGGCGAGGACCCTCATGGTGAGGCCGCGCTTGGCCATCTTGGACGAGCCCACCTCCGGCTTGGACGTGTACTCGTCCATAAAAGTTAGGAACATTATAAAGAAGTTCGTGGAGGAGACCAAAGCAAGCGTAATACTCTCCAGCCACAACATGCTTGAAGTCGAGTACCTCTGCCACCGGGTGGCCTTCATCGCGGACGGGAGGATAATAGAGGTCGGAACCCCCGAGGAGCTGAAGTCGCACTTCGGGGCCAGCAACCTGGAGGAAGCGTTCGTTAAGGCTGTGGAGGTGGCGAAGGGTGCAGCTTAAGGCTATGCTCTGGAAGGAGGTAAAGGATCTGTCTAGGGACCGGAAGACCATATTTACGGCGGTCTTCCTGCCGGCCTTCATGCTCCCTCTCATGGCCCAGCTCTTGGTGATTGCTCAGAAGAGCTCCCCAGTGGTGGTGGTTGTAGTCAACTTGGACCGCGGCGCCGACGTGCCGGCCTTCGTGCTCCAGCCCCTCCCGCTGGAGGCCGGAGGGGTTCAGAGGGTCAACTTGGGCCTCCAAGTGGCGAAGATGATAGAGGAGAGCGTGCTCAAGGTGAGCCCCACGGCAAGGGTGCTGGTGCTCAACAGCACGAAAGACGTGCCGTACTACAACGTGCTCGTCGTGATACCCCCGGACTTCAGCCAGAAGCTCCTAACGCTGAACCCGGAGAGGTTCAACAGAACGCGCGTGGAGGTCTACTACCGCGCGGGGCCCGGCGGGCTGGGCATAGGGGCCACGACGATATACCAGACAATCGTGACGGTGCTGAACTACTTGTCGACTCAAGTGTTTGCCAAGCAGAGGGTAGAGATACTGCTCGCCTGCTGTGAGGTAAGCGGAGTCCCCCCGGAGGCGGTGCTCTCCCCCATAGAGGTCAAGACGGAGTACGTGAGCGTCACCGGCCAGAGGATAAGCGCCGCCCAGCTGGGGAAGATGCTCAGCGCCAAGCTCTTGCTCTTCTCCATCTTCTACGTGACGGTCCCGGTGCTGGCCTTCGTGAGCGACTCGGTGGCGGGCGAGAAGGAGAGGAAGACCCTCGAGACGCTCTTGGCTTCCCCCATAAAGAGGAGGAACATCGTCTTAGGGAAGTTTGGCGCCGCCCTGGTGCTGGGCCTAATAGCGGCAGTCGCCGACATGGCCGGGCTGATCGCCTACATACAGATAATCAACACCCAGATGAGCGTCGCTCAGATGGGCAGCATGGCCTTCCAGCTCACGCTGGATCCGTGGATAGTGCTCCTCCACGGGCTGGTGATGCTCTTGGTCATAGCCGCAACGGCCGCCATGCTTATGCCATTAGTTTCGCTTACGGACAGCGTGAGGAGCGCCCAGTCGGTCGGAGGCGTGGTGCAGATGATACCGCTCTTGGTAATCCTCTACGCGATGTACGCCGACATAACCACCGTCCCGATGCCTTGGGGGGCCTTGGTGTACGCAATACCGCACACTTATGCGGTTCTGGCAATAGATCAAGCCCTCAAGGGATCTTGGCTGGGCGTGGTGCAGAGCAGCCTGACCATGATAGGAATAACGGCCGCCCTCATATGGGTCACCATAAAGATATTCGAGAGCGAGGTGCTGGTGACCAGCGCCTTCTCCTTTGGAAGGAGGAGGCGCTAGCTACTTCTTCAGCTTCTTTATTATCCACTCTATCCCCAGCGCCTTGGCCAGCTCCTCTCCGACTACCGCGAGGGCGTGGAGCGTTCCCTTCTCGGAGAACGCTATTGCTATCCTAACCCAGTCCATTCTGCCTATAATTATCATCAGTATTATAGTCACCACGATCAGTATTATAGTGCTCTCGGTTATGTTTATGTTGTACTCGGCCATTATGTTGGCATACGCGTTTCCGAAAGCTATGCTCATGAAGGTAATTATCGTCTTTCCGAGCCAAACGGCTATGAAGAACTTGTGGAGCGGGTACTTCGCTACCCCCAGGGGTATGTAGAGCACGTCGTCCGGGAGGGGAAGGGCCGCGAAGAGGAAGATCGCTATGAATATGCCCCTCTGGGCTATCTTCGAGAATATCTCAAAGTTCTTCCTGACCCTCTCGGGGAGGAGCTCCGAGGTGCCCAGGCCGGTTAGGTAGACCACAACCTTACCCAAGGCCGCTCCTAAGCCGCCCACCACGGACCAGAGCACCGCGTCCCAGAGGGTCAGCCCCTTCTGCCCGGCCAGCGCCGCTATGACCGCGAGGTACGGGACCGTTGCGTACGGGATTGCGTTGCCCACGAAGGATATGAGGAAGACTCCGAGGAGGCCGTACTCGTCGGTGAGCGCCACCAGCTCGTTCAGCAGCGCCTCCAGCGGGTCGCCCAACTCGGCCCTTCCCGCGCGCCTTGCGGGCGGAACTTTAATTCCGGTAGGTGAGCTCTCCCGGGGGAAGCATGTCCTTCGAGGAGAGGCTCTTGGAGCTGGAGGAGGAGGACCTGCTGGAGGAGGAGGAGTACTTTCTTGAGGAAGAGATGGAGGAGGAAGAGGAATTAGAGGAAGAGGAGTGGGAGGAAGAGGATGAGCTTTGAAGTGGGCCGAGCTGGCGAAGGCAGTTTTAATAGCGGTGCTCGCGGCGTCCCTCTCACTGAGCGCGCTGAACTTCGGGATGCAGTTCATAAACTCCTACCCATTTAAATATAACTACATAAGCGACGAGGTGTGGTACGTCTCTGCGTCGAGGAACCTGCTGAGGGAGGTCTTCGGCGCCTACCCGCCTTCCCCCAACGCAACTGTACAAGCAAAGGACGTGGTGGCGCTGTCCAAGTTCATCTCGCTCTACTCCTACCAGTACGGCATAGTCACCTCGGAGCCGTACACGAAGATAGAGAACGCCGCCTACGTGGTGGGCAACAGCACTGAGGGCATCAAGAGGCTGGTGGAGGAGGGGGAGAAGTACAACTTAACCTTGGTCCAGCCGGGATGGAAGTACCCAGATCAGAAGGACATACTGAAGTACCTAAACTTGGAGCACCCGCCGCTGGCAAAGTACTTCATAATGAACCAGATGCTCCAGAAGGACGTTCCCCCCAGCTGGAGGGTTCCCGGGGTCGTGCTGGGAGCCCTAGTGATCTTCGCCCTCCCGCTCGCGCTCTACTTGTACTCGAGGAGCCTGCTCTTGGCCGCCACGAGCCTGCTCCTCCTCTACTTCGACGAGGCGTTCAGAGTAATGAGCATGGTCGCCATGCTAGACGGCTACGCCGGCTCCTTCTCGGCCCTCTCCTTGGGGGCCCTCCTCTTCAGCCCCGCCTTGGGCGCGCTCTTCTACGCCCTCGCGAGCACGTCCAAGTACACCGCGTTCTTCTACTTCATACCGATAGCCTACGTTTACTGGTTCGAGAAGGGGAAGAGCCCGCTGGGCTCCCTCGCCAGGCCGCTGGCGGCCTTCGTAGCGGCGCTCCTATTGACCTCTCTGCCGATAATCCTCGGCTTGGGCTTCGAGGAGTGGCTCGGCAAGCTGCTCTGGGGCCTCAAGTGGTTCCTCATGTCGCGCCCCTCCGGCCCCCCTCCGGCCAGCCCGCTGGACTGGGTCTTGGGCACCCAGCCGAGCCCGCTCTACGTGGACCCGGCCCTTTACGTATACACCAACCCGCAGATAATGATGCTCGGCTTAATGGCCTTCGCCCTCCTCTTCCCGGTGAGGAAGGAGAGGCCATACCGCGCCAGCTGGCTGGCCTCCCTCTACTTGGTCTCGGCTCTGCTGGGCCTCTCGCTGGTCTACGTGGCCGGCAACAAGACTCTCTACACCTTCTACGTTTCTGTATTCACGCCCATGGCCGACGTCGCCGCGGCGGGCTTCGCTGTTCTCTTGGCGAACTGGGAGAAGGCCGACGAGGTGCTGGGGTGGTGGTGGAGGGCCTTGAGGACCTTCGTCCGGTGGGCGCTGGGCAAGGAGAGGCTCAAGTGCCGGATGGAAGGATCTTAAGAGAGCAGGGGGAGAGCACAGCGGGAGCCCGGAAGTGGAGGAAGGGAAGGTCTACGTGATAACGGACCGCGACACGTCCCCGCTGTTCCGCCTCATAGGCGCCCACGTGGCGGAGGTGGAGGGCCCCGAGGAGGCCATGAGGGTGCTGAGCGAGCTCATAAAGGATCCCAGCGTCGCCGTCGTGATGGTTTCCTACGACGTGGCCGTCGGGAAGGAGGAGGAGATAAGGGAGCTGTCCTCGAGCGTGTCCAGGCCGGTCATAACGCTCATCCCCGGCAGGAAGAACAAGCCGCCCAAGCTCGACCCCAACAAGGTGCTCCTCAAGGCCCTCGGCTTCGGATGAAGTAATTAACAGAGAGAAAGCCCTCGGTGGGGGTGGAGGAGTGTGCCCAAGGTCGAGACCGTTGGCGACGTCAAGAACTTGACCAACTACATGGCAGAGGACGCGAAGGCGAAGATAGCCAAGGTCGTCGACGAAGCCGTGGCGGAGGCGGAGAAGCTCCTAGAGGAAAAGAAGACCGAGCTCTTGGACAGGGCGATACTTGACGTGGAGAAGCTCCTCTCCGACGCGGAGGCCAGGCTGAACGCGGAGAAGAGCGCGCTCGAGATGGAGAAGAAGAGGAAGCTGGACGAGCTGAAGAAGAGGCTGTACCAAGAGGTGATCGAGGAAGCTTGGAGGAAGGCCCTCGAGGAGGCGGAGAAGGGAAGCGACGCCTACAAGAGGTTCCTCGAGAAGGCGCTGAGGGCCCTCTCGGAGGAGGCCGGCGAGGATAGGGTTATAGTGTACGTGAGGGCCCAAGATCTGGAGCACGCGAAGAAGGTAGCGAAGGGCCTCAAGAACGTGGTCGATGTGAGGGATGTGAAGGAAATAGGGAAGGAGATAAAGGGAGGGGCGCTGGGCCGCTCGGAGAGCGGTGGAGTGTGGTACAACTACACCCTCGAGAAGTTCTTCGAAGAGGTCGTGCGCGAGATATACCCTAAGGTGCTCGAGGCCCTAGGCTTCTGATTTTTCCCTCAGCAAGGGGAAACGCTCCTCACCTGTCGGAATACCGTCGTGTCCTCATCGGGGATGATGAGCCACGGGCGGCGAACGGATGAGCGCACCTGTCTCAGCTCGACCCGGGCGCCCTTTCAAGAGCTCCCGGTCCTCCGGCGCCCGCTGGAGCCCTTCAACTCAAGGCTCGAGCCCGGGGGCCCAGCTCGGCCGGGGCTAAAGGCTTAAGGCGCAAGACCCCGCCCGCTGCCGCGTCACCGTACGGTCCCAGCCCCTTCTTGAAGTGTAAGTAGGTGCTGGGGCTTCGCCTTCTCCCAATATTCCTAGGGATAGCCTCTTGGGACGAGTGCGCTTACACAAGGAGAGACGTGAAAGGAGCTGAGGACCAAAGAGGGCTGGAGGAAGGAGTCCAAGATCCTCACGAAGTCATCTATGACTTCGTGAGGATAGTGTTCGGAGAGGTGGAGCGTCTATTCACCTAACGATTTATGGGCCTTCTCCGGATTTTATCCTCCGTAACCACCGTGATGTAGCCGTAAAGCTCCACCCCAGATTTCAATACTTTCAACATGGCCTTCAGCCTGTTCTCAACGGTCGGTTCCTTGAGCCTTAATAGAACTACCCCGGGAGGCTTGTAGGCCTTAGCTAGCAATCCGAAGTCCTTATCCATCGTTACGATAACCTTATCGTGTTCCTTTGCGATCTCGACCACTTCTTCGTCTGGGGCCCCTCTGCGTTCCTCGATAATCGATTGAACTTGATAGCCCAATCGCTTGAGCTCTAGGTGAACCTTCCTTCCCATGTTCTCATCTAGCAGTAGCTTCAAGCACTTCCTCCTCCTTGAGGAGCTTGGAAGCGTAAAGCAGAGCTGCTTTAACATCCTCCACGCTTATTCCGTAATCCTCAGCTATCTCCTCCGGAGTCATTCCGGAGGCTAAAAGCTCTAATATCAGATCAACGGTTATTCTGGTTCCCTTTATGACGGGCTTTCCTCCCATCACTCTGGGATCAACTGCTATCCTCTTTAGCAGGTCTTCCACGAGAGATCCCGAGAGGGTTCTTGCCCGGAAGCTAAAGGCTTTGGAGCTCGAGTCTCTTGAGAAACTCCTCGAGGGGTACATACTCAGCCTTCCCGCTTTCTGCCTTCTCTAGGGCCTCAAGCTCGTCCGGTAGGAGATCAACTTCCTCTATTTTCCTAACCTTGCTTAAACTCTCGCCTGCCTCCACTTGCTCTTTCAACCCTCCCTCAAAACCCTTACCTTCGGAGCGGGTGGAGTTAAACGACTCAATTCCTTCAACCCTAAATGGTATCCGAACTGACTTCTCATAAGATCCTCCGAGTTCAGGAGCTTAGCTCCGTGAATTAGTTCGAAATCAGAGCGCTCTGTTGGTTGAGAGGATTGAAGTTCTCTGAGGGGTCTGTTAGCTCCTCTGGGCGCTTTCAGTTTCGAATAGCAGCAAAGCTTCCCGAAGCTGTGTGGAGCCTGGGCACACCACTCGATTCGGGTCCACCCATTCCACTTATCGAAATTATTTCCAACTGGAACTTGAGAGAGCTATGTGGAGCCATTTGCCGATTTGGAGTTCTGAACCCGAGGTTAACTCGGGTTGAGTTGGGGCGAGTCAGCCTCTTGGGAGCGCTTGTTTAGCCGGAATGTGAGGAGGCTGGTGGAAGCGCCCCTCAAGCTCAGCCCAGCTTCATCAAAGCCACAATTATTCCAACAACAATGCTTATCCACATAGATGCCATCAGTCCTATCATCCACTTCATTAAACTGCTGAAGTCCCTCCTAAGGTCCTCAATCTTCCTATCCAGCTCGATCCTCACGCTCTCGATCTTCCTATCCAGCTTCTCCTCCAGCCTGGCGATGTCCTCCTTGGTCGCAACTTCCCTCAGAACCGCTTGGACCAGCAGGGCCCTCAGATTGGGGTCGGAGGCG
>JAADDE010000007.1 GCA_013154085.1 Thermoproteota archaeon
CCAGAAGAGGGGGCTGTTCCTCCTCATAAATCCGTACATATACATTAGATCCGAGAAGGGCAGAAGCGAGCTGTTGCTCACCGGCAAGGGAGCGCTCTTCTCTGAGGACGAGCCGGCCTTAATACTGGCAAAAATGCCGGCCTCTGAAATGTACTACCCAGAGGGCTCCAAGGAAGTGCTGAAGAAGCTCATGGAAGAGGTAGCGGATATTGTAAAGGCCGTAAAGGGCGCACCCTCCGGCCCCTCTCCAGCTTTGTAATACTAGAAAGCACCTTGGTAATACGTATCTCAAATTAATAAACAATAGATCCAGTGAACCTTGTTGGGGCGTGCCGTGCCAGCCGAGGTCCTGCCCGCCATTATTGCAATAGAGGGAAGCGGCGGCCCCGCTAGGGGGATGAGCATAGAAAAGCTGTGGGAAGTGGTGAAAAAGCTTGCCAAGGAGCACGGGATATTCCTCTACAGCGACAGGCTGGCATTCGAGGAGGACGTCGCAATTCTGCCTGAGCTCTTCGAGGGGATTGAGGTAGAGGGCGGAGCGGTGAAGGTAGCGAACGCCGAGGAGGTGTGCGAGGCACTCCTGCACAAAGCCGAGCTCGCCAGAAGGTGCTTAAGCGGCGACGACGACGCTTGCGCCCAGATGGGCCTAGCCGATCCAAGAGTGAACAGCCTCGTGAGGACATTGATAGACATATTCGAAGCCCTTCAAGGCTTCGAGAAGTGCAGGACTCGGGAGAAGCCGGTCTCGGTCGCCAAGTGAGTTTTTGGAGTTATAGCCCCCTTTCCCCCATAGAACCCGGGAAGGGGCAGATGTACGGGGCTTTCTTCCTAATAGGCATGATAAGCGCCTTGGCCAGCTCCGGCAACGTCATAGCGGCCGCCAGCGGCCCGGTGCTCTACTTGCTCAACGCCTCCAGCGGGCTAGTAATAGCGCAGCAAGACCTAGGCGAGAACGTCACGTGCGTGGTGCCCTACGGGGCCGAGTTCTTGGCCGCCACCACCTCAGCGGGCCTCACGCACTTCGTAATAATAGCCAACAATACCTTCATCCCCGTGCAGAACGTCGTTGAAGGCAACGAGACCCTGCCCGCGCTGGTGGGGACCTCCACGGGCTGCGCCTCGTACGAAGGCTACTTCGTGAGCGTCGTTGAGAGCAACGGCACCTTGAAGGCGTACTTCTTTAAACTCAACGGTACTGACTTAGTGAAAGAAATGGAGCTCGACGCGCCGGAGGCCAAGGTCAAGGGCGGTGAGGTGCTCCTCTTCTACGGCCCCTCCGGGCTCTACGTGTACTCCGAGGGCAACTACACGCAGATAACCAACGTTACTGTCAAGGACGCCGACTACTTGGGCGGCGTGCTGTTCTACGCGGCCAACGGCACCGTCGTGGCCTACAGCATGACCGCTGAGTCCCAGCTCTACGTTTGGAAGCCCACTCAAGGGAAGGCCTGTGCGGTGCTGGCGCTCAGCCCCAACGAGGTCGTCGTTGGACTTAAGAACATCAACATGGGCGTGGCGCTTCTAGTAGACGGAAGCCTCAAGGTAACGGTCGGCGTTCCCAACGTGTACAAGCTCAGCAAGGGAGACGGCTACGTGGCCGCCGCCACGGCCGGAGGCGGCAACTTGGGAGAGGGCGTTGCAGTAATACCGCTCTCCTGGCTCATGAAGTGATCTTTTTGATGCGGAGGCTCCCGTCCTCCAGCGCCTCGGCCTCCCATCCGGGAGGCACCAAGGCTACCGAGTCGTAGTCCACCACCACGGCCGGTCCGGCGATCCTTCCCCTCCCGAACCTGGAGTAGAGCTTCGCGTCCGCCCAGCCCTTCCCCAAGAACCAGGCCATCCTCTCGCCCAGCTCCTCCGGTCCCTTCGGAGGGGCCCTCACTCTGACCTTCGGCGACCTGTGGAGCGCGTAGACCCGGGCGGCCTCCACGATTACCGGTGAGTCCAGCGTGAACCCGTACCTCTTTCTGTGCTCCTCGCTGAATGCCCTCACCACGGCCCTGCCGTCGTAGGGCTTGGGGACCGGCACCTCCAGCGTCCACCCCTGGCCCTCATACCTCGCCTCCGCGGTCCTCAAGACCTCGTCCGGGCTCAGTGAGCCCCTCCTCATCCTCTCTTTCGCTGCTTCCTCGAGCTCCGAGTAGTAGGCCTCCAAGTCCTCCTCCGCCCTCCTCACGAGGGTTCTAGAAACAGAGTACTTCGCGTCCGCGAAGAGCATTCCAACCGCCGTGAACACGCCGGCCCCCGGAGGGACTAGGACCTCCCTTATGCCCAAGAGCTCCGCCAGCTCCGGGCCGTGGAGGGGGCCCATGCCCCCGTAGGCCACCATTACCATGCCGGAGGGGTCCAAGCCCCTCTCGACGGTAACGATCCTCACGGCTCTGGCCATCTCCTCCGTTATGGCCTCAATTACCGCCTTGGCCACCTCGATGGGCTCGGAGCCCAGCTCTTCTGCTAGCTCCTCATAGGCCCTCAGCGCCAGATCCCTCCTCAGCCTGAGCCCGGTGGGGAGCTCCTCGGGGAGCCTTCCCAAGAGGAGGTCCGCGTCGGTCACGGTCGGCTTGCTTCCTCCTCGACCGTAGCTCGCCGGCCCGGGGTCGGCGCCGGCCGAAAGGGGGCCCACCCGGAGCACCCCTCCCTCGCTCCGCGCTATCGTGCCCCCTCCGGCCGAGACCTCGGCGAGGTCCACGAAGGGATACCTCACCGGGTAGCCGGAGCCCTTCACCAGCCTGCCCGCGTGGACCTCCCCTCCGACCTCGTACTCGTGCGTCAAGGCAGGCTCACCGTTCACTATTACGGCTGCCTTGGCCGTGGTGCCCCCCATGTCGAAGGCTATGACCTCCCCGAGCCCGAGCTCCCTCGCGTAGGCGGCCGCGCCGACGGCTCCGCCGGCGGGCCCGCTCTCGACGAGCTGGCCGGGCCTCTCCCTCGCCTCCTCCTCGTCCACCAGCCCCCCGGAGCTGGCCACTATCATGAGCGGCGCCTTTATTCCGAGCGCGTTCAGCCCCTTCCTAAAGCGGAGGATGTAGGAGCTCACCACGGGCCTCAAGGCGGCATTTATCACGGTCGTGCTGAACCTTTCGTACTCCCTCCTTTCCATTACTGACTCGTGGGAGGCGACCGCCTCGAAGCCCAGCTTTCGTAACACCTCCTTCGCCTTCAGCTCGTTGTAGGGGTTGGCGTAGCTGTGCAGAAAGCAGACCGCAACCGTCCCCCTGAGCCTCCGGGCGGCCTCGCGGATCTCGCGCTCCTCCACCTCTTCCAGCACGTTCCCCCTCCAGTCGGTCCTCTCCCTAACGCCGACGCGGAGCTCCTTGGGGACCAGCGGCTTGGGCTTCTTCCCGGTGAAGTCGTAGAGCCTCGGCCTTGCTTGCCTCTGTATTTCCAAGATGTCCTCGAAGCCCTTCGTGGTGAGCACGCTCACCTCGCCCAGCTCGAGCCCCTCTTGGCCCAGCAGGGCGTTCGTTGCAACGGTGGTGGCGTGGATAACTATGCCCACTTCCTCCGGCCTCGCGGAGGCCCTCTCCAAGAACTGCTCTATCGCTCCGAGCGCCCCCTTCTCCGGGCTCTTGGGAGTCGAGAGCACCTTCACCCTCTCGTACCGGCCCCCCGGGCCGACTGCAAAGAGGTCCGTGAAGGTGCCGCCCACGTCAACCGCCACCCTCCACACTGCTCGAGCCCCGCCGGCCTCTCGGACTGGGGCCCTTCCCTCTAAACCCTTATTTCCTTGGATCTGCCGGTGTAGATGGGAACCGTGTCCCTCTCCGACCGCCTAGCCAAAGAAATCGCGGAGGGGAAGGCAAATGCTCTCATGAAGGCGATAGCGGCAGAGATCGCCTCCGACCCCAATCTGAGGGCCCTGCTGGTCCAAGCGGTTCTGAGGGAAGTTGCGACC
>JAADDE010000052.1 GCA_013154085.1 Thermoproteota archaeon
CCACGTCCTCGGGAAGCTTCTTAACAGGCACCACGAGGACGCTCCTCCTCGTACCCCCTCCGGTCAGTCCCTTCCTCCTCGTAACATCGTGGTACTCGCCCCCCAGCAGGTCGGCGAGCTGCTTCGGCGTGAGCTGGAGACCGAGATCGTTGAGCAGTTGTTTGGTGCCGAAGATTATCAGCGTGACCTCCCCCGTCCTCTCGTCTACATTCAGTCTGAAGTGCGCCGTTCCGTTCTGCAACACAAAGAAGGGGGGACACGCTTGGGTGCAGTAAACCCGCTTCGCCTCGCTGACCTCCTTCATCAAAACTCCCTTTAGCTTGGTAATTACCGCGTCGTAGAGGTCGTCCTCGTGGCGCTCCCTGCCCTTCAGCGCCCAGGCGCTCGCCTCGTCGATCAAGTCCTCCCTCCCGACCTTAACCAGCAGCCTCCTGACGATTTCATCGGCCAGGGCCTTCCAGTCCCCCTCCTCGAAGGCCTTCCAGAGCTCGCCCTCGACGAACTCGTTGAGGGCCCAGCGCGACAGCGGAAGCAACCCGCCTTCGCCGACCTTCCACTTCAGCCTGTCGAAGTCGGGCGACGCCGCCACAGCCCTCTCGGGGAACTCGACGGCAGCCATCCTCTTGGCTATCTGCGGAAGCGCGCTGAATTCCTCGTTAACAGCCATCACGAAGGTCCTCCTGGGCTCGTAGGTCTTCACCTTACCGATCGGAGTTCCGACGCCTCTGACGCTGTCGCTGAACAGCCTCTTCACTGTAGCCATAAACTTCGCATCGTCCTTCACCCTCTCGAGGAAGGCCTCCCCCTCGTCGATGAGCACCGGCGCGAGTCCCCTCGAGACGAGCTGACCGAATGCCGCCACCGTGTCGGCCCCGCCCACCTCGCCGCCGCTCATCTTCACCGCAATCTCCGCCAAGGAGCTCTTGCCCGCATCTGATCGACCGGTCAGCACCAGCGCCTGAACGCTCCTCCCGTACCTCTTTCTCAAAGCATAGAACATTGGTGCGACCAGTCCCCACTTGATCACCGTCCAGAATATCGGCCTCCATTCATTGGGGTAGAACCCCCTCAAGGCCATCAGCAGCTCGAAGGCGCTTCTGAGCTCCTCCTCGCTGGGCTCGGGAACGTCGATGAGCTCGAACTTGTCTTTCCACCAGTAAAGGCCGGGCCAGACGCCGGGCCTTTCCTCTACCTTCACCTTGGGCGGTCTCTCCCTCAAGATGCTGAGTATCAAGTTCCTCACGAGCGCCTTCGGGCTGTAGCTCCTCCGCGCCCACACCCCGAGCTCGTCGTTCACAAGCTCGGCCAGCTTCCCGACGTCGGCCGGGCCAAAGCTCTTCTTCTCCAACGCGCTCGTGTCGAACTCTACGTATACCTCGCCGGTGCCGAGCTTGACCACTCTCGCCGGGACGCCCGCGAGGAGAGTTTCCGAGACGGGCTTGCTTCCAACGATTGCCTTCACGGTCTTCTCAGCGAAGTTCAGGCTGAAGGAGGTGTCGCCGAACCCGGCCACCATCACCACGGCTACGGCCCTCGTGAACTCGTAGACGAGCTCCTTGAACTCGTCGAACTCGTCGACGAGGATCTCCTTGAAGCTGTTCTCATTCCGCTCTACCACCGTGCGGAGGGTCGCGATTTCATTCTTCCGCCCCCCGCTGAGCGCGCAGGGTCCTCCCTCGCCGAGGACTTCCTTGCACACCTCGCGGAGCTCCTTCCCATCCCAGCCCTCCAGCGCGTAGGTGTCGAGCACCGCCCTCACGCGGTCCGCGAGCTCCTCGTCCCCGGCCATCTCCGCGATCCTCGCGACCAGCTTGATGGCCTCGGCAGGGTGGATTCTCTTCTTCGCCAGTGTTCCGGCTATGCCGAGAGCCAAGGTGTGCCTTATGCCCTCCTTCCAGAACCTCAGGAACTTGGGAGCCCACTCCTCGACGCTGAGGAGCGCGGGGCGAGGGCTGCGCCTCTCCGACCTCCTTTCCGCGTTTTTCGAGCGCGGCAGGGTCACCCCGAGGGTGCTGACGCTCACCGGAGCCGCTCCGCCCTTGACCCAGAAGGTGGGCTTTGGCTCCTCGTACTTCAAGTTGATCGTTCCGATGAGCCTCATCACCCTCGCTGGGTCCTTGATCGTCCCGTCGGCCGGGAGGCCGAACTTCTTCCCGAGCTCAATGAAGCGCTCCTGGTACCTCCTCCAGTCCTCGGGCTTGAGCGGACTCTCGAGTAAGACGTAGAGGTGGAAACCTCCTCCGCTGAAGGCGAGGTTGAAGTCAATGCCCTTCTCCTCGAGGAAGGTCAGGAACTCCGCTAGCTTCTCTAGGCTCTCTTCTTCAAACTTGCCCTTGTAGTCCAAGTCGAGCACCAGAACGTTGAACTCCTCTGCATCTTCACCTTCGTTCCTCTTACCCTCCTTCTTCTTCCTCCCGTTCTTCCACTCGCTCTTTGAAACCCAAGCTTTGAGCCTCTCGTCAAACACGAACGCGTCTACGAGCTCTCCGCTCTCCTCGTCTTCTACCTTCTTTACCTTCAGCTTCTCGACGTCCACTATCGCAACAGCGACGTATGTGTTGGCATTACTCAAGGCATTGAGGAAGTCCTCGTTCTCCAAGAGCTCCATCAAGTCGCTCTTCCGCTCGAAGGCTAGCGTCACCGAGCCCCTCTCCTCCTTCTGCCAGATGACCACAGGCTTGTTCTCGCTCCCCGTAATCAGCCTCAAGTGCTCGGCGATCTCGTCGGGTCTAACCCTGGGCTCTTCCCCAGCCCGCTCGAGGGCGGCCTTCAGCTTCTCGATCCAGGCCTTGGACTTTTCAGGCGCCGCGCCAATGCTAGTGGGGGACGGCCGCGGGGTCTCCTGCGCCGTCCTCGTTACTGCCATCCCTCCCCACCTCGGCCCCGTTCATTCGCTGTCCGGACCCCTCGCCCACCGTGAAGCCGCTCCCCATCGCCCAAAGCATATAAACCTCCACGCCCTTGACCTCCTCGGGAGCGTAGCGCCAGAGCCCCCACAGGGCCGTGACGAGGCGTTCCGAGGGACGAGGAGCGGCGATGAGTTGTGGGTAGTTATGGTTGTGCACCTCATCTCTACCCACCTCGCTCTTTTTGACACCCGCCGTGGGATAATAACTCCCTGCCCTGCTCTGTGGGGCAGAGCTCCCTCTCTTCCCCCTTGAAGAGGACCGCCACCTTCCACCACTCGCCCCTCATCGGCTTCAGCATGATCTTCTCCGCGTCTTTCTCGAAGTGCTCGACGAACTCGAAGAGGTCCCTCCGCTTTATCACGACGGCCAGCGCCTTGACCTCGCCGATCCACGGCCAGGTCTTGGATACCGCAACGACCGGCGCCATCCCGATCACCTCCTGAGCACTACCTTAACGACGTATGCAATCCCCTTCTCGATCCTCACGTCCTCGGCGAGGCCCGCGAACTGCCGGACGAACTCGATGGCGTCGTTGGGGTCCTCGAAGAACGCCATTACGCTCAGGGCCCCCTCAAGCCTCACGTTCAGCATCCTTCACCTCCTTTGAGAGATTTATCCCGCACACCTCCTCGTCCTTGCTCAGGACGAACCCGGCCCAGCGGCGCTCACCCTCCGTGAGGGCGCAGAGCTCCTCCAGCCTGCGCCTGAAGTCCTCGCACCCCAGGAGCACTTCGGCGATCAGCTCGGTCAGCTCGGCGAAGCTCTTCTTGGTCTTTGCCTTGAGCTCCGCGAGGAGCTCGTAGAACGCCCAGCTCACGAAGACTCTCGTGGTTGGTGTTTTCCTCACGCTCACGCTCTCCCCACTGTACTCCCCCGGGCGCCGGAACCGGTGTCGCATTTTGATGGGCCCGCGTGCGACTGATGGTCTCTATTGTGGAGAAAAACGTTCTGATCGAGAACGCAAG
>JAADDE010000009.1 GCA_013154085.1 Thermoproteota archaeon
GCTACTTCTTCAGCTCCACTATTTCGATTCTGCAGGGGATGGGCATCTTGGAGGCCGCTATCTTTAGGGCCTCCTTAACCTTGTCCGCGTACTGCTTCTTCGTGCGTACCACAAGTATGTCCATGCCCGGGTACACCCTAGCCGCCAGCCCCACGGGCTTGCCGAAGGCGTGCCTCATGCCCTCCTGCAGCCTGTCCGCGCCCGCGAAGGCCATGAACTTGTGCTCCCTCAGCACGTGGTGGGGATACCTCTTAATTATGAATACGTAGTTGCTCTCCCCTATCTCGCTGGAGAGGTTCTTGTGCACCATTACGCGCGCCGCCTCCAGGGCGTTGTGCCTTATCTGCGCCCTCTCGAGCGCCACCAGCCTGAGCTCCACCTCAGCCTCGACGTGGGGATTGCCCATGACCCACTTCACTACCTTCGGCATGGGAGCTCCGTGGATGTACTCCTTCCTCGTGTAGGGAGGCCCGCTGAACGCCTTGGCGTGCCTCTTAGTGAAGCACCTCGCGGGCTTCGCCACATCTGCCACCCGGGCACCGGCGCCGGAGGAGGCTATAAAGGGCTTTCACGGCGCGCCCATTTATACCCCGATAGAGAAGGAGAGCCCGGTGCCCCCCTTGTTCGCCCGCAACCCCGTGGAGGAGCCCTCCCTCGAGGGCGAGTCTCTGAAGGACGCGGTCAGGCTGGCCATGATAGCTGAGCTGGACGCTATATCGTTCTACATGCAGATAGCCAGGAAGGCGAAGGATGAGAGGGTCAGAAAGGTGTTTGAGGACGTGGCGAGGGAGGAGGCGGAGCACTTCGGGGAGTTTTTGAGGCTCTTGAAGGAGCTCGAGCCCGGCTTCGAGAAGCTGGTGGAGGAGGGAATGAAGGAGGTGGAGGAGCTCCTCAAAGGGTAAGACCTCCTCTCTGGAGGTTTCCAACTTTAAAGGTGCACGGAGAAGGGCTTTGGGAGCCGACGTTGTGTTGGGAGGCGTTGAGGGACAAGGCGCTCTCTAGGCTGGAGAGCGAGGCCGCGCTGGGGCTCGTGGACGAGGAGCTGATGCACTTCCTAAAGCTGCTGAACAAAACTGAGGACGTCTTTACCACCAGCAGCTGCTCCGGGAGGATAGTGGTGGCGTGCAACGACGTCTCCCCGTGCGACAAGAAGGGAACTAAGATGCTCCTCAAGTCTCATTCAACTATAAGCGTGAACGATTTAATAAGGGCCATAGAGAAGGCAGAGTGCAAGCACATATGGGCCAAGTCCTCCCACCCGCTCTTGGACGTGGCCGTCAAGGACCTCCAGAAGGCACTGGACATAGTGGACCACGCCAAGAGGGCGGGCTTCAAGTACTCCGGCGTCCAGAGGTCGCACTGCTGCTACAGAGTGATAATTAGGAGCAACGACAGCCTCTACTTCCCACTCTTCAAAGACGAGGACGCGAAGAGGCTGGCTAGGGTCGTTTCGGAGCTCAACAAGTTCCTTTTAGAAGGGAAGGTCCGGCTGGCGCGGCTCATGAGCTCGCTGGAGGCCGGCGGGCTCTTGAGCATGGAGGCCGCGCTCGAGGACTTGCTCCTCTGAGGGTCAGCCGGTTTGCCAGCGCTCACCGCTCGCTCTGGGACGGCGTCCTCATTCCCTTCGGCCCTTCCTAGGGCACAGTTCAAAATACTGCGGGCGTAACCTGAACAGCGGGCGCCGAGCTCCATGCCCCCTAGAAGAATGATCAAGCTAACGGTAAAGAACATACCTCCAATAAAGGAGGCAATGATCGAAGTACCCGGTCCCGGAGTGACGGTTTTGGTCGGACCCAACGCGTCCGGGAAGACCAAGTTACTCCTCTCTATGCACCTCGCCGACTCTGCTCTAAGGATGTGGAGAGATGAGTACAGGAGGAAGGGCTACGCCCCTAGGAGGCTCTCCATAGATCCGGGAGAGTACGTTCCCGGGATCTCCTGGCGCGGCTGGTCTGTGGCACTGGAGGAGCACGAGAGGGAAGGCGAGGGGCTCGCTTGGAGCAAGTATGCTTGGATCCGCTTGGAGCCTGGGAACGGGGGCCTTCGGGTCTCCGCCCGCGTGGGGTACTACAAGAACTTGGTGCCGAAGACATTCATACCGCCCTTTAGGGCGCTCATAGTACTAATGCCGGTAATGCCCTTGGAGCAGTTCCCGCTCGCTTACAGAGAGTTCCTCTTAAGCTTGCAACAGAGCTCTCCCTCCGCTAGATCCAAGTGCTTTAATGTTTGGATATCTTACAAGCCCGGCAAGATTACCTTCAAAAGAAACGGAAAGGAGCTCCGCTGGAACGAGGTCGCCTCTGGCTGGCTCGAGCTGGCCCCACTGGAGCTGGCAATTGCACAAGAAAAGGTACCCAAGCCAACCCGTCTAATAGCAGTCGAAGAGCCCGAAGCACACCTCCATCCCAAGGCAGTGCGGTGCGTCATCAGAGAGATCGTAGATCTCGTGCGCCAGGGGTATGCGTTCTTGATCACTACGCACGATCCGCTCATAATAGAGGAGCTGGACGTCCAGCTGCTAGAGGGAAGGCTCAGTGCTGAAGAACTAAGGGTGTATCTACTCGATAAGGGTACGGCCGAGAGCGTGGAAGTAAACGAAGAAATAGGCATAGAAGAGGATCCAATAATAGAAGCGCTCGACGACGTGCAGGCAGAGAAGGCCGCCCTCTTGCTCGGTGGGAAGCCTTGAGAGTTCTGTGTCTTGAAGAGAGCTTCTGTCGGGAGTGCTTAGGAAAGCTCGCCTCGTGGGCAAAGCGGTGGTCGCCCTTATTCCCCGACATAAAGGCGTTTGACATTTCCTTGTTTGAGAGAAAGAAGGTATTGTTGGTCGAAGTTGAGAAGAAGTGTCCGAGAGTCTCTGCGAGCTACCAAAGAATTGCGGAGAGCTCGAATAGGAGGGGCTCGGATAAACCGTGTGATAAACAGTGTGAGGGATACGATGGCCGGCCGACGATGCGCTCAAGCAAATAGTGGGCGAGGAGGTGCTTAGACAGCTGAAGTGCTCTGGGAGCGCGAGCATAAAGCGCTTTACGGAGCACGTGATCAAAGTGTTTGCACAAGCGTACATTTCTTGTCATCCGGCATTCGCCTCGAGCGTCCCTTGAAGGTGAAGGTAGCGGCGTTATTCTGTTGCAGTTCGTCCATGGATCCTAGGGTAAAGAAGGCCTTGCAGTCTTTGGAAAGGCTGTTCAGAGCTAGGAAGAGGAATAATGTTGTGATTACCTTCAGCTATTGCGTAGCCGGCGGCAACTGCTCCAGTGAGTGCGACGTCTTCCTCTCGCTCCTTCCGGCCTGTCATGAGCTTGGAGAGCTTAAAGCCTTCTTTAACGTCCCTTAAAACGGAGGTCCCCCGTGGCAGTTAA
Organism: Thermoproteota archaeon; assembly: GCA_013154085.1. Classification (GTDB taxonomy): domain Archaea; phylum Thermoproteota; class Thermoprotei_A; order Sulfolobales; family Ignicoccaceae; genus Ignicoccus. The sequence continues at coordinate 3,363 of JAADDE010000009.1, forward strand.
GGTAGCCGTCAACGGTTTCGGAACGATAGGCAAGAGGGTGGCTGAGGCTGTCCTCAAGCAAGACGACATGGAGCTGGTCGGAGTAACCAAGACGAGGCCGGACTACTTGGCCATGCTGGCCTCAAAGCTCGGCCTGCTCTACGTCCCCCAAGACCGCTTGGAGAAGTTCAAGAAGGCCGGCATTGAGGTCCAGGGCACGCTGGAGGAGCTCTTGGAGAAGGCGGACGTGGTAGTCGACGCCACCCCCGGCGGAGTGGGCAAGGAGTACAAGCCCTTGTATGAGAAGGCTGGAGTAAAGGCAATATTCCAAGGAGGGGAGAAGCACGACGTCGCGGGCTTCTCCTTCTCCACCCTCTGCAACTACGAAGAGGCGGAGGGCAAGCAGTTCGCGAGGGTCGTTTCGTGCAACACCACCGGCCTCCTCAGGCTGATATGCACCTTGAGGAAGCACTTTAAGGTCAGGAGCGTCAGGGCGACAATAGTTAGGAGGGGGGCCGACCCCCACGAGACCAAGAGGGGGCCCATAGACGCCATAGTCCCGAACCCCGTCACCCTGCCCAGCCACCACGGAGTTGACGTTAAGACGGTCCTTCCCGACTTGGACATACAGACCACAGCGGTGGTGGTGCCGACCACGCTCATGCACACCCACATCCTCAACGTAAGGCTGGGAGAAGCGGTCGCAAGGGAGGACGTGCTGAGGGCCTTGGAGGAGGCCCCGAGGATCTTGGTCATACCCAGCGAGCTCAGCGGGGTGAAGGACACCGCCAAGATAATTGAGCTTGCTAGGGACGTAGGGAGGAAGAGGCACGACCTCTACGAGCTGGCGGTCTACGAGGAGAGCGTGGCCGTGGAGGGCGACGAGCTGTTTCTCATGCAGGCCGTGCACCAGGAGAGCATCGTAACTCCGGAGAACCTCGACGCGGTGAGGGCCCTCTTCGGGCTCGCCTCCAGGGAAGAGAGTTTGAGGAAGACCGACGAGAGCTTGGGCCTCGTCAGGACCTTCTCCGAGATCCTTGAGCTGGGGGCTCGGGCTTTCGGGAAATAGCTTTTTATTCGAGTTAGGATTACCTAACGGGGTAGGAGTTGTGCTACTCCATCGCCGTTGTCGGACAGCCTAACGTGGGCAAGTCTACCTTCATCAACGTGCTGATAGGGAAGTACGTGAGCCACGTGGCCAACTGGCCCGGGGTAACTGTCGACATCAAAGTGATCAGAGTGGAGTACGACGGGGAGGAGCTGTGCCTCTACGACTTCCCCGGGATGTACTCGCTCAGCCCCTCCTCCGAGGAGGAGAAGATCGCCGTGGAGAAGTTCGTCAGCACAGAGTTTGACAACCACATTCTAATTGCAGACATGACGTCGCTCAAGAGGACCCTCTACCTGGTGGTCCAAGCGCTGGAGCTGAAGGGCAAGGGAGTGGTCGCCCTGGGCAAGGCCGACGCCGCGGAAGAGGTGGGAATACACGTGAACACGTCCCTACTCTCCAAGAGGCTCGGCTTCCCGGTGATCCCCTTCAGCTCCTACGGCCTCAAGGGAGTTGAGGAGGTGCTTGAGGAGGCCCTCAAGCCTCAGAAGCCCAAGGAGCTCTACATAAACTACGGCGATCTGGAGTACTACGTGAGCAGGATAGCGGACTTGCTGAGGGGCAAGGTCAAGGGAGGGCCCCGCTGGTACGCCGCAGAGGCCTTGGCCGGAAATCCCGTGGTCAAGGAAGTCTTGGAAAAGCTGGGCCTCTGGGGCGAGGTATCTTCGGTAATCGAGGAGGCCAAGCGGGAGCTCGGAGAGGACGACTTGGCCAAGATAATAATCTCGGAGAGGTGGAAGTTCATCGAGAGCTTGGTGGAGGGAGCGATAAGCGTTGAGAGGGTCGTCAAAGAGGCTTGGTGGACCAAGGCGCTGGACGGAGCTCTGCTGAACCCCGTGCTCGGCCCCTTCGCGGCCTTCGCCGTGCTCTTCTCCGTGCTCTTCGTAGCGTTCTCGCTGAACACGGGCTTCCCCGCAAACGTGCTCTTCGACCTCGCGGGCCTCCACGGGCTGGCCAGAGCGGCGGAGCACTACAACACCTCGGAAATGCTCGGCTCCTTCTTCGCGCACTTGGCCCTCCTAGCAAAGGAGTCCATCCCGGGCTTCTGGGGCGAGCTCTTGGGGGAGGGCATAATAGCCGGCGTCGGCGCGGTGCTCTCCTTCTTCCCCCTCATCTTCACCATATACTTCCTGTTGGCGCTGCTGGAGGACTCCGGGGTGGCGCCCAGGATAGCGGTGGCTGTGGACCCGGTCTTCAAGCCCGTGGGGCTCACCGGCAAGGCGATATTCCCGCTCCTCATAAGCGTCGGGTGCAACGTGCCCGGCGTGCTGGCCTCCAGAGTTATGGAAAGCCCCGGCCTGAGGAAGGCAGTGGCAATGAACGTCATGTACGTGCCGTGCCAAGCGAGGCTCGTGGTGTTCTTGGCGCTCGCGACCCTCCTGCCCGCTTGGGCGAGGGCCCCTTCCGTGGCGGCCGTCTACCTCTACTCTATTTCCGTATTCATAATAATGACGTACATAACGTCCAGACTGTTGTTTAAAGTAAAGGAGAGGCCGGAGCTCATCATAGAGCTCCCGCCCTACCACGTACCGAAGCTGAAGATCGTACTGTGGATGACGTGGGACCAGGCCGAGCACTTCCTAGAGAAGGCCGGGACGCTGATACTGGCCTTCAGCGTGGTCCTCTGGCTGGCCATGAAGTTCGGCGCGGCCGACGCGGTGGGAAGCGCCTTGGCGCCGGTGAGCTCATGGGCCTTAGGGGTGGGGGAGGAGCCCGCTAAAATAGTAAACATAGCCATGCTTGCCGGCACAGTAGCCAAGGAGATTGTGCTGGACGTGCTGGCCATAAGCGCCGGGACCAGCAACATAAGGGAAGCGGCCGCGATCTTGGGCTTGGAGCCAGTCCAAGCGCTGGCCTTAATGTTCGCGCTCGCCGTGTACGTGCCGTGCGTGGCCACCGTGGCTACGATGAGGCAGGAGCTGGGAAGCTGGAAGTACGTTGTGCTTTCAGTTTTAATATCGATGCTCCTCTCCGTGCTGAGCGCTAAGGCCGTGACGGTACTACTGGGATCTCCTTGAGTTGTTACCGCCCCTGCGCAGAGAAGGTCCTCTGCCCGCTACCTTACAGCGGGTGGGCGCTGTGAGCGTGGCTGAGGAGAGGATTTACTTTGAAATACTTGACCGCTTCTTGGAGAGGCTGGAGGAGTGGAAGGAGACCGTCTCCCTCGCCGCCGAGGCCTTCGGCGTGCCGGAGGAGGAGCTGAAGAAGGTCCTTTCCCGCATAGAGGCTATGGAGGAGGAGGCGCTCCACGCCCAGATCTTCGGCTTCTGACGCTGACCACCTCCTCCACTCTGAACACCATTACTGCCCCGTTCTCAAACCCCACCGCCAGCCTCCTCCCGTCCCAGTCCATCGCGCTCGGGACGGCGTCGAACTTCACCTCTGTAACTTCCTCGCCCCGAAGGTCGAAGAACTTCAGCGACCTCCCCCTCTTGTCCAGCACCGCCACCGCCGAGGCGTCCGGCGCCATGGCCGCGTTCCAGCCCAGCCCCACCTCCTTCTCCCAAGCGGTTACGAAGGTCTTCCCCTTGAGCTTGAGGAGGGCAACCTTACCGGGGCCCCCGACAAATATTGTTCCCCTCCTCGCCGCCACGCTGACGACGGGGAAGCCCGGGTCGAAGGAGGCCAGCTTCCTCCCGGAGGAGGCGCTCAGCGCCACCAGCTCCCCAGCGGGGACGAGGAGTGCGTTCGCTATTCTGGCCGGCTTTGTGAGGGCTTCCCCCACCTCGGCCTCCCAGAGCTTCGAGTTCCGGCAGAACTTCCCGCACTTGGAGTAGCAAGCGTAGAAGCAGCTGCCCTCAGCCAGCAAGGTCCTCTCGAAGCCCATCCCCACCTTGACGCTCCTCCTCCCCCTCCCCAGCACGTAGACGTAGCCGTCGGTGTTGAGGAAGAAGAACTCGTCGCCGCACGAGACGGAGCTCATTCTGCCTGTACCTTCCACCGTGCTGACCGTTTCGTCTTCCTTCAAGACGTAGCCGTAGTTCCTGGAGGCGACCGCTACCAAGCTGCCGCTGACGCACACCGAGGCCACGGGGGGCTCCAGCTCCCTCCTCCACAGGAGGAGGGGCTTAACCCCGCTGATTATTATTCCTTCCTTGGCCAGCTCGTCTGGGCTGACCTCCCTGCTCCCCTCCGGGCCCACGGCGTAGAGCTTGCCGTCCACCACCTCCAGCCTCACCTCCCCCGGAGCCTCTACATCTACCGTGAAGCCCTCGACCGCTTCGCCGACCCTCAAGACGGCCATTATAGAGGTGGGTCCGGCCACCCTCTTCTTCGGAATCCCCACCTCGGCCTCCACCAGCCCTTCCCGGAGGTCGAGCTCGTGCCTCTCACCCTCCACCTCCAGCTCCGCCTTCCCCTCCACCCGGGACTTGAGCAAGAGCTTCAGCCGTCCGTCCCTTCCCTCGACCCCGACCACCTCCACCGGGGAGAGCGGCTCCGGGAGCTCCAGCTCCCGGCACGTGCCGGCGCAGACCCTTCCCCCGGGCCTCTTCGGGACCACCGTAACCGTCTTCTCGAAGGGGGCCCTGCCCTCGAGCCTCTGGCCGTATATGTCCAGAACGACCCTCATGGGCACGGGAGAGCTCGCCTTCACGTAAACGTCCACGGGGAAGCCCTTGAGCGGCCTGCCCAGAACCTTCACTTGGACGTCCAGCAGCTCGGCCGCGCTCCTCGGCTCCGGGGCCGGGAGCTGTCTTCCCCCGGCCTCTATTGTTGGAATTGTGGGCACCACCCTAACCTTCTTCTTCTCATTAGGTTTGAGCTCAACGAGCTCTCCGTAGACGTTCACCGTAATGCTCCTCTCGCACCCGGGGCAACGGTCCTCCAGCTCCACCTCCACCGGGAGCGAGTAGTAGGGCACTCCGTCGACCTTTGCCTTCACTTCGTGCACCTCCACAACGGCTCCGTCAACTTCGTGCCTTCCCGGAGGTAGGAGTAGAACCACGGAGCCCCTTCCGCTGCCGAACTGGACCTTGACGCACTTGTCCCCCTCCTTTACGAGCTTCCCCTTGGCGTCTATCACTTCCCCGTCCTCTATGCAGAAGTCTTGGGCGCACCTCACGAAGCTCAGCGGAGCTTGGCAGACGTAGTGGCACGTGACCTCCGCCGGTCCGCCCGGCGTGACTGCCGCTCGCGGGCACTCCAGGCCGCTCACGTGGAGTTCAGCCCCCTAAGGGGTAAAAACCTAGAGCACGAACACCTCCACTTTCCTTTCTCTATCTGGAATTTTCTTTATTTTTCCCTCCCTGACGGCGTCCGCTATGGCCTTCCGCGCCCCCAAGGGACCCAGCTCGGGAGCGAGGAGCTCGAGTAGCTCCTTTGAGGTTGCCTTACCTCCCAGCTTCTTCAAAGCCTCTACGGGGTCCAAAGTGTCGCTTCCCTTAAACAAGGTCTTAGCGATACCTTTAAAAAATATCCTATCCTTTCAAAAGGAAATTCGGGGTGGGAAGGTGAGGCGGGCAGTCCTACTGCTGCTCGCCCTCCCGCTGATCTTGCTGGCTGAGGTGGTCCCGCTGGCGGGCCCTCTGTCGGACAAAGCGCTTGTCTTGTGCAAGCCCTCAACAGGTGGGGAGATTGTAGCCAAAGTAATAGAGCCCGGCGAGGTCGCCCAGGCGGTAGCAGATCTGGAAGAGCTTGGCTGCGTGCCATTGGTCACGCGCTTCTACAGCATTAAGGTCGTGATCCCGGAGCTTCCCGAATACGACGCCCGCATAGCACTGCCGTACTCTGGGAGTTACATAACCCCTGACGGGGAAACCATCGTGATTCCTTGGCAGCTAGATCGCGACCACATGTATGCGGTGGAGGCGTGGAGCGAGGGCGATGGTAGCAGTGTAGGCGTGGCAATAATAGACACTGGAATATCCGTTGCCTTGCCCGAACCGATGGCGGCGAACGTTGATTTTGAGAGCGGGATAGCGCTGACCACCTATGTTGACTTACTTGAGGTTGCCGGCTATTGTAGCGACTATGGTACGGTGAACCTCAACGGCTACATCGTATACCATTATTATGGTGTAAACTATACTTTCCCCGACTTGTATTTCAAGTACTGCTTGGTAACCACTGACATCGATTACGATGGGACCACGGATACGCTGGTATTCCTACAGACCGACCAGATCAGCGACCAGATAGGCCACGGCACGTTCGTCGCTTCGCAGATAATAGGCGAAATCAACAACGTTACAATGATAGTCTACGACAGCCCGCTGATGCTGACGCCGGTCTCCGAGGTTAACTTAGAGGAGCCGGTGGTGACGGGAGTCGCCCCTCCCAGAGCTGAGAACAGAGTTGTGGTTGTCCCCATTAAGGCCGATGTGCACGTGCTCATACTCTTCGGCGTCGGATATGCAACGCTGTCGGAACTCCTTTCCGGACAAGGAATAACAACGGACAGCGGAATATATCTGACTAATGTGACTATGCTCAATATGTTCGACTACTACACTCTGACAGCCGCTGGGCAGTACGTCGCCCAGTTAGTCCTCGAAGGTAAGGTGAAGGTCGTTAACATGAGCCTCGGTGGGTGGACAGACCTCAGCGGCTACGTAGATTCCTGCCAGAGCTGGGTCCAGCCGATGGTAGACGTCGGAGCCACGGTGGTCGTAGCCGCCGGTAACGATGGGATTGACATGGGTGTCATAAATGCAGCATACGGATACTACAACGTACCCGCGCAGTGCCCCGGCGTGCTACCGGTCTCGGCGCTGGACAGCTCCAACAGCCTGGCGTGGTTCTCCAACTACAACCCTGCCGCCTTCGGAGCTCCGGGAGACTACGTCCTCGGATTGTACCCTAAAGGTTCGCTACTAGGTGACATGGCAAGCCTTGTATTCGGCTACGACGGCCTCGGCAACGTGCTAGCGTACAGTAGCGGCACCAGCTATTCTTCGCCGGAGGTGGCCGGCGCCATAGCGTATCTGTACAGCTTAGGCTACTCCTTGGACGAAATCATACAGAACTCTTACGACGTGACCATCGAAGGGGTGGACCCGTACACGGGCTACGGAATGCCGGCACTGGGGCGGATACTGTATCCCGAGGAGCCGGTAGTTGAGGTCGAGACGGTAACCGTGAGCTCCCTCCAGATACCGGCCCTGCCGCTTCTAAGCACCTTGCTGGTTGTACTAGGCAGAAGGAGGGCCCGCAAATAGTGCCACAAAATTTTATTTTTACAGAATGCCCGCCTTCACTCCTCCGGGTCCCTTATGCCGCACTCCGTTATCGCGAAGACGGCCTCTGCTTCGGGCAAGTGAGGCGCGTCCACCACCCTAGCTATCCTCTTGTTGCCCCTCGCCTTCTTCAGCTGGACCCTTATGCCCGGCGCGTGGTAGAGCACGTGGCCCCCGACCGCTTGGGTGGGGTCGCCGTAGAACACGTCGGGCCTCGCCATTACCTGGTTCGTTATTATTACTGCCGCGTCGTAGACCTCGGCGAGCTTGCCCAGCTGGTGGAGGTGCTTGTTGAGCTTCTGCTGCCTAACGGCCAGGTTCTCCCTCCCCGGGTACTCGGCGCGGAAGTGGCTGGTCACGGAGTCCACAACGATCAGCTTGATGTTTTCTTTCGGAACCAGGCTGAAGAGCTCCTCAACTATGGCCATCTGGTGGTCGCTGTTGACAGCCCTTATGTAGTAGATGTTGTCCATCACTTGGTCGGGGTCGAGGCCCAAGCACTTGGCCATCTGCTCTATCCTCTCCCAGCGGAAGGTGCCCTCGGTGTCCACGTACACCGCCTTGGCCGGCTTGCCGTCCTCGCTCAAGCCTCCCTGCTCCACCGGGAGCTGGACGTTGACGCTGGCCTGGTGGCATATCTGGCTCTTGCCGCTTCCGAACTCCCCGAAGAACTCGGTTATCGTTTTCGTTTCTATTCCTCCTCCGAGCAGTTCGTCCAAGTTCTTCGAGCCCGTGGTTATTTTCTTCAAGTTCATCCTCTCAAGCTTGACCTCCTTGGCGGTCCTGAAGCGGATGTCCAGCATCTGCCTCGCGGTCTTTATGATCTTCTGGGCGGTGGTCAGCGGAATTCCTATGGCGACCAGCTCCTCGGGCGTGGCGACGGCCAAGGCCTCTATGGTCGTGAAGCCGGCATCTATCAGCTTGGCCGCCGTGGAGGGCCCCACTCCGGGGAGCTCCGCCACCGATATCGGCTTCCTCTCAGCCTCCACTGCTCCGCACCCGTGCCAGAGTCGAACCACAAAGAGCTTTATTAGTGAGCGCGGGGGCTAGCGAAAGTATTTATCTCTAGCGAACCTTGGCCTTCCCAGCTCGGCCTCTATCCTCAGCAACTCGTTGTACTTGGCGGTCCTCTCGCCCCTCGCCGGGGCGCCGGCCTTTATCGCCGGGGCCCTAGCGCCCACAGCGAAGTGCGCTATGAAGGCGTCCTCCGTCTCCCCCGAGCGGTGGCTGACTATGGCCGCCCAAGAGGCCCTCGTGGCCTCTTCGATCACGTCCGTAGCCTCAGTAACGGTGCCCACCTGGTTAACCTTCACGAGCACCGCATTGGCCGCTCCTTCCTTTATAGCCTTCTTGACCAGCTTTGGGTTCGTCACGAGCAGGTCGTCCCCGACTATCCTTATCTTGAGCCTCTTCACAGCTTCCTTGAAGCCCTCCCAGTCGTCCTCGTGGAAGGGATCCTCTATGCTCACTATCGGGTAGTCCCTGACCAGCTCCTCGTAGAACTCGAGGAGGCCCTCTCTGCTGAGCTCCCTCCCGTCGATGAGGTAGAGGTCCCTTTCTCGGTCGTAGAAGTGGGACGCGGCCGCGTCTAAGGCGAGCGCCACCCTGTCCTCGTATCCAGCCTTCCTTATTGCTTGAACCAGAGCGTTCAGCGCTTCCTCTGTAGTCTTGAGCGGCGGCGCGAAGCCCCCCTCGTCGCCTACGTTTATTGCTCCCTTCCCGTACTTCTCCTTGAGGAAGTGCTTCAAGTGCTGGTATATCTCTGAGGCCGCCTGGAGCGCCTCAGAGAAGGTCGAAAAATCCCAAGGAACTATCATAAATTCTTGAATAGCCAAGTCGTTCCCCGCGTGGGCGCCGCCGTTTATCAAGTTGAGCAGAGGGGTGGGGAGCGTGTCTGCTAGGGCCCCTCCCAAGTGGTAGTAGAGGGGGACCTCCAAGCTGTTGGCAGCCGCCTTCGCCACGGCCATACTCGTAGCGACGATCGCGTTTGCGCCGAGGCGGGACTTGTTCTCGGTGCCGTCAAGCTCTATCATTTTATAATCTATTTCCCTCTGCTGGGTTGAGTCCATGCCTATTAAGGCTGGTCCTATGATTTCGTTAACGTTCCTCACGGCCTTCGACACTCCCTTTCCCAGGAACGCTTCTCCGCCGTCCCTCAGCTCCAGCGCCTCCCTCCTCCCCTTCGAGGCCCCCGCCGGAGCCGCCGCGCGCCCCATCGCCGACTCGGTCAGCACCTCCACCTCGACTGTCGGGTTGCCTCTGGAGTCCAATATCCAGCGTCCCCTAACGAGCTGGACGAGGGTGCTCGTCCTCGACCACCGAGGGGGCCCCGCGGGGGCGGTAAAGTCTTCTATTTAGGCCGCGCCCGGAGGCGCGAGGACCAGAGTTGGACGTGCTTAGGGAGCTCCAGAGGCTCGCGTTGATACTGGCCCTTCCCGGCGTGGCACTGCTGGTGCTGTTGCCCATCTACATCCAAGAGATGGGCGGGGGGAGCGAGCTCATAGGCATGGCCGCCAGCGCCGGCCCCCTCTCCTTCGCCGCCCTCCGCCTCATAGGCGGCCTCGCTACGGACGTGTTCGGGAGGAAGTCGACATTCCTCTTCGGCATAGCGATTTACTCGCTGGGCCTCCTCCTTATGGCCGTAGCGCCGAACGCCGACGTGGTGGCCCTCGGAGGGTCCCTCTGCGGCGCCGGGGCCATGCTTACCATGACCTCTGCAATAGTAATTGTAGCAGACATACTGGGCAGTCCGGAGGCCTACGGGAGGCTCACCAGCTACATGGCTCTGGGAGGCACCGTGGGTGCGGTGATACCAATAATATTGATAAACTTCATGGGGATTGACGGATTCAGAGTGAGCTTCTTCATCTACTTCCTAGCTTCGGCATATGCGCTGTTCGAGGCTTCAAAGCTGCCGGAGACGAAGCCGAGGGAGACCAAAGTAGAGTTCGAGTTCTCGTGGGGGTGGGCCTTGGCCACCGGGATAGGCTCGCTGGTGGCCTTCTCCTCCGGCGCCGTCACGCCGTTCTTCCCAATCTTCTTAAGGGACTTCTACGGCTTGGGGACGCTCGGGGTAATGCTGGCCTACGCGCCATCCGCGCTCGCGGCGGTAGCAGCGCCCCGCCTCGCCGGCCTGCTCGCGCCGCTCATCGCCTTAGCCTTCTTCAACTCCTTCGGCTCGCTCGGCTCCTTAATGGTGCTCTCCGGCCAGCTCTTGCTGGCGAGCGCGGGTTTCGCGCTCATCACCGCTGCTGTGGGCGCCAGCTCCGTCGCGCAGGACGCTCTGGTGGCCTCTTCTTGCAGAAGGGCCTGCGGCTTCATGGTGGGGCTGTACAGCTCGATAACCCAAGTGTCCATGGGCTTGGCCTCCCTGTGGGCCGGGACCGTTTACTCGTCCTCTCCGCACGCGGTCTTCACGGCGTCGGCCCTCTCCTTCGCCCTGGCCTCCGGGGCCGCGACAGCGGCTGTACTTAAAGGAGCGCTCGTAGGTACCGCTAGGACCGGGAGAAATGCCGACGCTCGGCGAAGTGATTGAGAGCGTCCAGAAGAACTTGAACGATATCTTCGAACGCTTGAGGCAGAAGAAGAGCGCCAGCGACCTGATCGAGAAAGCGAGGAGGGAGGGGAGCGGGACCGCGGCGATAACCACGGAGGGAGGGGCGAGGGTCTTCCGGAGCCTCATCCCCCCGGAGAGGCTCATAGACTTCTACTCCGTGAGGCCTCCCTACAGCTACGTGCTCATTTACATAGACGAGGAGGACCGAATGAGGTACCACGTCATAGAGCCCATGCTGACGCGGAGGGAGCTCGCGGGGCTCCTCAAGCTCAAGGCGCTCCTCTTCCAAGAGTTCCACGCGAGGGCCGACATACTGAAGGAGACTGTAAAGAATCCCTTGGAGGCCGGAAGGCTGATCGCGCAGACCGTCAGAAGGATGGCGAGGGACTACGGCCTCAAGCTCCCGGTCCTCAGCGTTGAGAAGATCACCTACTACGTCGTTAGGGACACCGTCGGCTACGGCCCTCTGGACGTTATCATCCACGACCCAGCGATAGAGGACATCTTCTGCGACGGCACGAACTTGCCCATCTACGTCTGGCACCAGAGGTACGAGTGGCTGAGGAGCAACGTGGTGTGGATAGAGGAGGACGAGCTGATGAGGTACGTGAGGAAGCTGGCCGTGAGGGCCGGCAAGGAGCTGAGCTACGCCCAGCCCATTCTGGACGGCGCCATCCCCCCTTGGAAGTACAGGCTCCACGCGACTCACCCGGTCATAACCTACCGCGGGCCCTCCTTCACCATAAGGAAGTTCCGCGAGAACCCCTTCACGCTCCCAGAGCTGGTTCGTTTAGGAACAATATCGCCCGAGATAGCGGCCTACTTGTGGATACTTGTTGATTCCGTAAACTCCTCACTGATAGTCGGTGCAATGGCATCTGGTAAAACTACGATGCTTAACGCAATTGCAATGATGATTCCTCCAGAAAGCAAGATAGTCACCGCGGAGGACACGCCGGAGATACGCTTGCCCCACGAGAACTGGGTGGCTATGGTTACGAGGCCCTCCACGGAGCCGGGCGTCGCGGACATCACGCTCTACGACCTCCTCAAGTCCGCGCTGAGGCAGAGGCCGGAATTCATCATAGTGGGCGAGATAAGGGGCGAGGAGGCCTTCACGTTCTTCCAAGCCGTCTCCGTGGGCCACGGCGGCCTCGGCACAGTCCACGGCGAAACGATAGATGCCGCTATAAAGAGGCTGATAACCAAGCCGATGAACGTGCCCAAGGGGCTGATACCGTCCGTTAAAGTATTCGTTCACATGGCGAGGGTTAAGTACGGCGGGAAGATAGTTAGGAGGGCCCTCGAGGTGAGGGAGATAATTACAATAGACGAGAGGGGAGACTTGGTAATGAGCACAGCCTTCAAGTGGGACCACGAGACCGACTCTTGGGAGGAGGCCCAGCACCTCTACCTAATAGAGGACGCCGCCGAGAAGATGCTCATGGACTACCACCAGGTTTACAACGAGATGAAGAGGAGGGCTGTGGTGATCAAGTGGCTGGTCTGGAGGGAGAAGACTTCAGTAAAGGACGTAATGGAAATAACGAGGAAGTATAGAAGGAACCCCAACGCGGTCTACACTCAAGTGGCCTCGGAGCTGAGGGTCTCGGGGCTGGTAGAGGAGGTGTTGCCGATATGAGCACCAAGGTGGTGCTCGAAGAGATCTTCTCTAAATATGAGAAAAGGAAGAAAAAGAAGGAGCTCGAGTCGCCAAACCAGATATTCTACATAATGTACAGAATAGCAAGGGATTTAGGTATAGAAAAGAAGCTTGAGCGTATGTTTAAGGACTTAGAGAAGTACATCGTCGGCTCTCAGCTCAAGGTGTCCTACCCGGTATACGTAGCTACCATGGTTCTCCTCCCGCTCTTCATTGCCCCCATAATATCGCTCTTCGTCTTCTTCTTGACATTCTACGTTCTCTACATGCCAGTGCCTACGGTCTTCATGCTCACCTTCCTCTCGTTCGCTCTGGGCTACGCGGCAATCTTCATGTTGCTCTATCTGACTCCGATACTGATGTTCAACTCAAGGGCCCCCCAGCTGGAGAAGAGCCTCGTGGTGCTCTACGCGTACTTGGCGGCCTTGGGCGTCTCGGGGACCACGTACTCGGAAGCGATAAGGAAGCTGTACGAGAAGAGCGAGGCGCTCGGCGCAGAGCCGGAGCTGGGCGAGGTGGTGAAGAGGGTCTTCATACTGGGAGAGGACATAGTTAAGGTGCTGAAGGAGGTGGCAGACATGACCCCCCAGAAGGACTTCGCCAACTTTTTGAGGGGGCTCGCGAACGTGATAGAGTCCGGAACGGGGCTCGAGAAGTTTGCGGACGTGGGCTTCGAGATGTCTATGGCCAGCATGGAGGCAAAGATGAAGGAGGTTATGGGATCTCTCGAAATAATGAGTGAAATATACGTCACCGGCGCCGCAGTGATGCCCATACTCGGGCTTTCGTTCGCAGTGGTGCTGAACACCATGGGCCCCGCGGCCAGGACCTTCGGACTGAGCATGCCCGTGCCGCCCGGCATACTGGCCGGAATGATGGCTTTCTTGGCAATACCGCTGCTCTCCATATTCGCGATCCTCATGGTCGACGGCACCCTAAGCAAGATCAGAGGGTGGTGAGCAGTGGTAAAGATGGGAAGGGATGAAGTAGCGATAATGATAGTACTGCCGATAATCGGAATAGTAGCCGGCATCATCCTCTACCAGCCCCCGGGAGACAAGGTCTTCGAGGCCCTCCCCAGAATATCGCTCCCCTACGCGCCGGAGACCTTGAGGGCCCTCGGAGTTGCCCTAACGCTCATAATAGCCGGTCCAGCAATAGGCTACTACAAATACATGAGGAGGGTTGAAAGCATAATCAACCACACGCCCCTGATGCTTCAAGATCTGGCGGTCACGGTGAGGAGCGGCGTGAAGGTGTACGCGGCGTTCGTGGAGATCTCCGAAAGGGACTACGGAGCCCTGACCCCTTACGTGAGGAGGATAGCCAGCATGATCTACCTCCTAGGCCTCGACCTGCTCGACGCCATAAGGCTCGTGCTGAGGGACCTGCCGAGGGAGACGAGGAAGTACTTCTACTTCATTGAGGAGGCCTACGAGAGCGGAGGAAGGGCTATGGAAGTTCTGGACAAGGCCTCCGAGCTGGCGAGGAGGATAAGGGAGTTCGAGCTCGAAAGGGAGAAGACTCTGAAGAACCAAGGCTTCATAATACTGTTCAGCGTTCTGATATTCGTGGCCACTGCAGCAATACTCTACTACTTAGCCGTTCAGATGTACGCGTCCTCCGTAGAGGTGAACAGAAGGATAGGGAGGGAGGAGCTCCAGCCCATAGATCCGCTCGAGGTGCTGGGCTACATCTTCTACATGGGAGTGAGCCTATCCATAACCGCCGGCATAGCGACCGGAAAGGTGGTCAAGGGCACCGTCGCGGCCGGGCTCTTCTACGCCTTAATAGTGCTGATCATGACTCTGCTGATAATATTCGCCCTGCCCTTCATAATTCCGCCCTACCCGGAGAACCTCCAAGGAGAGGTGCAGAACCCCATAGTGGCCGGAGGCTGAGTTTATTAAATAGCGAAACTGAGGGAGTTCAGCGTGACCGGGGTTGGAGGGCATCAAGTTCTCGCTCAAGTCCGTCAGGGGCGCGCCGTCCGGAGAGGCGGTGCTGAAGAGGGTCACCCTGGTCGTCGGGAGCGAGGAGCGCGGCACCTTTAAGGTGAGCCAGGCCCTCGCTGCCATGTACATAGCCAACTGCTGCAACGATATTCACATAGCTTTTAGGAAGTCCTTCGGGCTCCCGGCCTCAAAGGTGTTCGAGGGAGGCGGGGAGATGTCTTTAGGCGACTCTAAGTTCGAGCTGAGCCACGACGGAATACTTCTGAGGAGGGTCAAGCTTCCTTGGGAGTACATGTACTACTTCCCCGCGCTCAGAAGCGTGGCCCTCACCACCCTCGCGCGGATGGCGAAGCTTCCGGTTCACTTCGGCATAACAGCATCTGCCTTCGTCGAGGCGATGCCTTCCCCGATAAGGCTCTTCCTGGAGAGCGTCGCGGGAGCGGACATATGCTCCTACGACTACCTCACTATAAATGAGCAAATAGTCAAGAAGCTGGTTGATGCAGAGGCCGCAACCTTGGGCAAGGTGGATTCATCGCTCCTCAACATAGTTAGCACCAGCGTCAAGCCCAACTCGCTGGTCGTGGTAGAGGAGCCCGGCATATTCAAGACTCTAAAGGACACTATGGGCGAGGTGGAGAAGTTCTTGAAAATAGCGCTGGAGAAGGACTTAACAGTCTTCATAGCGACCTCCCGCCTGGCGCCCATATACGCCCTCAACGAGATGGTTGAAAAAGGCATCATCAAGGCCGGCGACATAAGTGCATACGTAGTAGAGGGCGGCGAGCTCAAGAAAATGGACATCGTAGAGAAAGTGGGCATAAGCTTGGATAAGCTGAAGTTCGTCGCAGAGTTGGCTGAGTGAGCGATGAGGGGAGAGGCGACAGCGTTTCTCTTGACGTTCGCCGCGTCGGCGGCGTTCGTGGCCTTGCCCTACCTCCTCCTCCAGCTGAAGGGGATACCTTTGGAAGAGAAGGTTCCGGCCCAGAGGATAGTGGTGGAGCTCGGAGCGGTCAACACGGCGTTCATGGTATCCAGAGCGCTGGGCAGCTGGCTGGCTGTGGGGCCGAGGGCCGGAGCGCTCTTGGCCGGGATCGGCTTGGTCGTCATGAGCGTGCCCTCCCTCCCGGCGGTGGCGCTGGGGAGGGCCCTCCAAGGCCTGGGCTCCGGGCTGGCCTTCCCCGCCCTGGAGGCGGAGGCCTCTAAGAGGGGCGTGAGGGGGCTCGTCAGGCTCGGGATTGCTCAGAACTTGGGCTTTTCCGCCGGCTCCCTCTTCGCCGGAGCTGTCATGGGATTTCCGCAGGAGCCTCTGCTCCTCACAGCCCCGCTCCTCTTCGGGGCCTCCGTAGCGGCCCCCCGGACCTTGAAGCCGAAGAGCCGCTCCAAGTCCAACAAGGCCTTGAGGATACTCTACCTCACGGCGTTCGTGAACGGCCTCTCCTTGGGCGCCCGCGGACCGGCCCTCTCGGCCTACGCGCTCCAGCACGTCTCCGCCCTGCCGTCCTCATTCTCCGCCATCTGGGGGCTTCCGGGGATCTTGGCAATGGGCATAAGCTACGCCCTCTCCGGACTCTTGGACGGATTGAGGACCGAGAGCAAGCTCTACGCATCCTCGGCGTTCAAGCTGATCCAGGCCTCCTCCGTGGCGCTGGTTCCCTTCGTGAGGGACGTGTGGGGGCTCGTGATCTTGATGACCTTGGGAAGGCTCGGCTCGACCCTCTCCGTCTCAGCCTCGAAGGCGGCCCAAGGGAGCCTCTCCGGGAAGGTTGAGCACTTCGGCGCGAGGCAGACGGCCTTCAGCTTGGGAAATGCCTTGGGTCCGGCCGTTGGAGCGGTGCTGTACAAGGCCTTGGGTCCGGCCTCGCTGTGGGTCATAGCCGGAATGGGAGTGGTGTCCTCAGCTCTGTACGCGTGGAGCGCGAAGGAGGCGGGAAAAATCAAGCTTGGGCGAGGAGCTTCTTCTGGAGCCTGAGGAACTCCCTCCTGTTCCTAACCCTCGGCGGCCTGTTCTTGCGGTTGGGGTTCTTGGGCGGTATCTTGGGAGTCTGGCTCCTCACCTTTCCGGCCTTGGTAAGGCTACCGTGGGACCCCATGGCGCTCCCCAGACCTCATAAACCCTTCCGGGGTTAATTAAGTTAGATAAGGATGATCGTGAAGGAGCAGTGCGAAGAGCTGTTCAGCGTAATGGAGGTGGAGGGCAAGAGGCTGTGCGCGCCCTTCGCCTTCAAGGAGGGGCGCTTCGGCATAGGCGGGGTGGTGGCGGTCTCAAAGGCTGAGAGCTTGGAGGTGTGCGTGATCTTCGAGATAGTGCGCTTCCACGACGGCGCCCAGAGGACCCTCTTCTACACGGACCAAGCGCTCTGCGCCAAGGGCGGGGACGAGCTCCTCGAGCGCGCCGCAGAGCTCGTGTACAGGATATTTGAGGAGGTCACCAAGTATAAATCTGAGGAGCTTAAGGAAAAGCTCAAGAAAGAGTTCCTCTCTCTGCTAGGTACTTCTTCTTGAAGGCGTCGCACACATCAACGCCGAGCAGGTTGGCCACGGAGAGGAGCCACGCCAGCACGTCGGCCAGCTCCTCCTCCACCTTCTCGCTCTTCTTTATTATCGCCTCCGAGAGCTCCCCCACCTCCTCCACCAGCCAGAGCGCCGTCGCCTCCAGGCCCCGGTTGAAGTCCTTTTCGAAGTACTTGCTCTCTATAAACCTCTGGAGCTCCCTCAGCTCGCACAAAAGGTCCTCACCTCTTGTACAAGCGCACGAACCTCTTGACGAACTTCTCCCAAGCCTCCCCCTGCTTCAGCTCCGCCTCGACCAAGTCCTTGAACTTGAGCGCGCCTTCGCCGAACCTTTTGACGGCTGCCTTGGCCAGTATCTGGAGGTCCAGGCCTACTACCTTGCTGAGCTTGAGCGCCTCCGGGAAGTCTTCCTCGCTCTTCATGACCGCCGCTATCGTTTCAGCCATCACGTCGTCCAGCTGTGCCCGGGGGACGACTTTGGTGGCGTATATCAAGAAGGCCAAGTGGAGGTCGCTCAAGCCCTACCACCCAGCCTTCTGACGTTCTCTATGACCGCCTCAGTGAACTCTGTGGTGCTCAAAGGCTTTATGCCCAAATGCCTAGCGATGTCTTGGGTGACTTTTCCAGACGCTATGGTCTCCTCGATGGACTTCCTCACCAGCTCCGCCGCCTCGCTCCACCCTATGTGGTCCAGCATCATGGCCGCGCTGAGGGTCGCCGCGCTGGGGTTGGCGACGTTCTTGCCCGCGTACTTGGGCGCGGAGCCGTGGATGGGCTCGAACATGCCTATGTAGTCGCCCACGTTGGCTCCGGGAGCTATGCCCAAGCCCCCTACGAGGGCCGCCGCCGCGTCGCTCAAGTAGTCGCCGTTCAAGTTCGGAGTAACTATTATCTCGTAGTCCCAAGGCCTGGTTATTATTTGGTTGAACATGTTGTCCGCTATTCTGTCGTTCACCAGTATCTTGCCCTCCGGAACCTCGCCTTGGAGCTCCTCCTCGAACACCACCTTGTCGCCGAACTCCTCTTTAGCCAGCTCGAATGCCCATATTTTGAAGTAGCCCTCCGTGTATTTCATTATGTTTCCCTTGTGCATTACAGTTACTCTCTTGCGCTTGTACTTTATTGCCCACTCCATAGCCTTTCTCATTATTCTCCTAGTAGCGAACCTCGAGATCGGCTTGAGCCCTATGCCGGTGTCGGGCCTCAGCTCTATGCCGAACTCGTCCTTCAAGAACTTCCTCACCTTCTCTGCTTCCGGAGAATCGTACTTCCACTCTATGCCGGCGTAGACGTCTTCGGTGTTCTCCCTGAAAATGACTATGTCAACCTTGTCTGCGTACTTGTGCGGAGCGGGTATTCCCCTTATGTACTTCACCGGCCGTATGTTGGCGTAGAGGTCCAGCAACTGCCTAAGCGCCACGTTGACGCTCCTCCACCCGGAGCCTATGGGCGTGCTCATCGGACCTTTGAGCGCGACCTTCGCCTTCCTTATCGCTTTCAGGGTATCCTCGGGGAGGAGGGTTCCGTATATGGGCTCAGCCTCTATGCCGGCGTACACCTTCCACCACACGATCTTCCTCCTTCCGCCGTAGGCGGTCTCGACGGCCGCGTCCACTATCTTCCTAGCGGCCGTTATGACCTCCGGGCCTATGCCGTCGCCCTCTATGTACGGCACTATGGGCTTGTCCGGAACAACGAGCTTCCCCTCCCTGACCTCTATGAACTCGCCCTCCTCCGGAGGCCTTATCTTTTCGAACGCTTCCACGGGCGGTCCCGCGCGTAAAGCCCTTAGAGCCCTTTAAGGGGATCGAGGCGGCGGGGCCCATGAGCTACTTGGCGTTGGGAGCTGCTGTAGCGGCCTTCTTAGCAGTGTACTTCGTGCTCAAAACTCTCGGAAACATGGCCGTGGAGGTAGCTTCTCTTCTGGGAGGCTTAGCGGCAGCGTACTTGGTCTACTCCTTTTTGGCGTAGCGCCTCAGCAAGCTCGCCAAGCCTAAGGCCAGCAACAAGGAGGCCGGTATCTCTGCCCCGGCCGGGCGCGGGGCCCTGAAGACGAACTCGTACACCCACTGGACCGTGGCTCCGCTGACCGACGCGGAGACCGGGAAGGCCGTCGTGACGGTCCCGGGGAGCGGGTACTCGGCTGTGGCGAGGAGCGGAGCGGTGCGGGTCGCCAGGCTCGCTCCAAGCGTGACCTTCCGGCCGTCAATCAGCACGACGGTCGTAACCGGCGCTGGGGTGTAGGTGCAGACCACGTAGCTGTTGGGTATGAGCAACGCCTCCCCGCGGAGCACCCCGGTGCCCTCGGCCGTGACCGTGGAGAGGGCCAGCGTGGAGAGCGAGGCCGTTTCTACAAGGGCGTAGCTGGTGCTCTCTGTTCCTCCGAGGAGGTAGTAGAAGTAGGAGGGCAGGCTGATTACTACCGTGCTGTTGTAGACAACCGTGCTCACGTTGCTTACCACAGTAGCTATCACGCCGGCCGTAACGACCGCCGTCGGCGTCAAGAACGCTAAGGTCGCGCTCCCGGAGCATACTACGGTGAACTCTGTCGTGAAGGGCTCGGTATAAACATACACGTAGTTGTAGAAGCCTAAGGGAACTACTAGGCTCACGACCCGGCTTCCGGGGGAGGTGAGGGTGGCCGTGCCGACCAAGTACGCTACGCTCTGCGTGGGGAAGCTCGTTACGGCGTACTCCACGGCAGAGGCCGGGAGCGCTAGGAGGAGAAGCGCGAGAGCCAAGCGAGCGCCCTCTCCCAAGACTCTTCCCTTCCCTCCCTCGTGACCAGCACCCTCTCGCACCCTCTCAAGGCCTCGAGGAAGTCCGGATCACGCAGCTTTAAATGATGAACTGCGATGAAGGGCCTCCCGGAGCGCAGAGCCCTCAGCATCGCCTCCCTCAGCCGGGGGAGCCTGAGCTCCATGGGGCCTATCTCGTCAATTAAATACACGTCGCAGTCCTTGCTCAGCGCCTTCACCGCAAGATCTTCGGCCTCCGGGCAGAGGCGGTACCTCCCTACCCTAGGCCCAGAGCACCCGCTCACCCTAGCCAGCCACGCCCTCTCGCCGCTCTCCAAGTCCTCCACCACGAAGCCCACCCTCCTCCCGCCCTCCCTCACGTCCGGGCAGGAGATCCCGCAGACCCTGAGGCCCCTCCTCCGGAGCTCTTCCGCTATCCTCCTAGCGAGGGTGCTCTTGCCCGAGCCCGGGGGACCGGTTATGGCCAAGCACGTCAAGCTCTGATCCCGCAATAAGCGGCTCCCCGGAGCCCTTATTCGGTGCCGGCTTTGCTGGAGGAGTACCAGGATTCCGTGGAGAAGTTCTTAATGATGAATATAAAGCCCGTGAAGACCGTTAGGTGGTCGCTGGACAGGGGGTTTGTAATAAAAGTCTACAGCGAGCAAGCGTACGAGGAGCCGTGCCTCTCTGTGCTGAGGTCCTCGGCCTTCGTGCCGTTCCTCTGGAAGTTCCTAACCTCGAGGGCCCGCCAAGGGTGGCACAAGGTCGGGGAGGACTTGTACTACTCCTCCTTGAGGGAGGCGCTGAGCTTGAAGGAGATTCTGAGGCACATGGGAGAGGCCGCGAGGGCCGCGCTCTTCTCGGCGTTCTTGGGAGGGTTTATGGGAGCCGCGCTCCTCTCCCTCCCCTTCCGCACCAGGCTGTCGGAGCTCTTCGACGAGTTCCTCTCAGAGGGCGGGTGCAGGGCCAGCTACCTTGGGGAGGCCCTCGTGGAGGCGGATGGGCCGGTCCTGAGCGTGAGCTACCCTCTCTCCTCCACGGCCTCTCTGGGCGCCTCTGTGCTGGGGCACCCCTTCGTCGGGATGGCGGACGCGCTGGTCGAGGGATACGACCCGCTGGAGGTGCTCGAGGGAGGCCTGCAGTACTTCAAGGGAGTCGGGGAGCTGATGAGGGGAGAGCCCGGAATCAGGAGCGAGGGCGGCTGCTGGAGGGAGGTGAGGGGCCGCGCCCTCCGCGGGCACTGCGCCTTTCCCTTCGAGCTGGATGAGCCCTTGCCCGGGTGGGCGTGGAGGCGCTTGAGCCCGCCGCTCGTTAGGTGAACCTAACTAGACGGATGGGTTAGAAAGTCGAATGTAAAACGCCGGTTTCGTCGTCCGCTTTCCACTCCCACATTATATCCCCGGGTTGTGGGCTAGGGCGAGTGAGAGGTTTGAGGGAAGTAACCCCCAGCGACGTCCCCCTCCTCCCAGCCAAGGAGTTCTTGAAGGAGTACTTGCTGAGCGGCGACGATTCGGTGAAGAACTTGATAGAGGCCTTGCGGAAGGAAGTTGAAGCGGCGCGGGAGAGGCTCTCGAAGAGCGAGGTGCCGTGCGAGGACGAGAAGATAGCGAGCGTGATAACGCTGAAAGCCGTTGAATTTGCCATGGATGTTGTTGAAGGTCTTAAGAACTATGACGAGGGCAAGGAAGTCGACTTGGATAAGGTGCTTGTGGCGCTGGAGGGCCTGCTGGGCTTGATAAGGGCGTCCGGCTCGAGGGCCCTGCCGGAGAGCATAAGGGAAGTTCTGAGCAAGTGCTGTGAGAAAGATAGATCGTTCAAGCTCAAGTCTTAGGCCTTTTGTCTATGACCCTCTTGGCCTTGCCGCCCTCGACCCTCGGTATCTCGCCGGGGTCGACGACCCTCACTCTGGGCCTAATTATCAGAGCCTCGCGGAGGTTCTCCTCCAGCTCCTTAGCCAGGGCCTCCTTCTCCTGCTCCGTCAGCCTCCTCTTGCTCTCCACAACCACGTACATCCGGTCCAGCTCGCCCTCCTTCTCCACGATTATTTGATACTGGTTGCCCACCAGCGGGTGCGAGAGGAGAACCTCTTCCACCACGGAGGGGAACACGTTGACTCCGTTTATTATCAGCATGTCGTCCGCCCTCCCCTTGATTCTGGCTATCCTCCTCATGGTTCTGCCGCAGTCACAGCTCCGGGCGTCGTAGATGAAGGTCAGGTCGTTGGTCCAGTACCTCAAGAGGGGGAAGGCTTCGTGGGTGAGGGGGGTGACCACCAGGACCCCCTCCTCCTCGGGCTCTAAGGGCTCCCCCGTCTTGGGGTCCACGACCTCTATCAAGTAGTGGTCCTCCCACACGTGGAGTCCGTCGTGGTGGTGGCACTCCATCGCCGTTCCGGGGCCGTAGAGCTCGCTCATGCCGTAGATGTCGTAGGAGTCCATGTCCCAGAGCTCGTTTATCCTCTTCCTCAGCTCCTCGCTCCACATCTCCGCGCCGAAGACGCCGGTCCTGACCTTGGTGTCCTTGGCCGGGTCCACTCCCATCTCGAGAGCAACTTCGGCCAAGCGCAACGCGTAGTTCGGCACCGCTCCCAGCACCGTGGCGCCCAGGTCCTTTATCATCTGCACGTGCCTCTTGGTGAAGCCGGTCCCTGCCGGAACGGCTAGGGCCCCGAGCCTCTGCGCTCCGTAGTGGAAGCCCAAGCCTCCGGTGAACCAGTGGTAGCCGAGGGCTATGTAGACTATATCCTCCTTCGTAACTCCTGCAGCCGCAAAGCTCCTTGCCATGAGCTCCGACCAGTTGTCCAAGTCCTTCTTCGTGTAGCCCACTACGGTGGGCTTGCCCGTGGTCCCACTCGACGCGTGGATCTCCACCACCTCGCTCAGGGGCACCGCAAACGCGCCGTAGGGGTAGGTCTGCCTCAAGTCGTCCTTGTAGGTGAACGGGAGCTTTCTGACGTCGTCCAAGCTCCTAATGTCGTCCGGGCTCACCCCGGCCTCGTCGAGCTTCCTCTTATACATGGGAACCCTCTCGTAGGCCCACCTAACAGTGTGCTTGAGCCTCTTGAGCTGGAGCTCCTCTATTTCCTTGCGGGGGGCCTTTTCTATAGGGTTGAGTATGTAAGGCCTGCCCACAGTTCATCACCTCCTAAGGGCGTAAACCACCAAGAATGCCAACGCAGATAGAAATATCGTTATCGCAAAGCTCAGTTCATAGAAGGGCAGGGGGGCCTTGACGGCCCTCCCGACCCCGTAGACCAAGGCGACCGTCGCCCCCACAGCGGAGCTCGCGAGGACTGCCTCCTTGCTTCCTTTTTGAAACACCGTGGCCAGCACCGGAACCAAGAACGCCCCGGCCGCCAGGGTCCAGCCGGTCTTGAAGACGGCCGTAACGGCTCCGGCCAGCTCCTTGGGCAGGGTGAGGGTCGCGACGGCAATTAATGCAGCCGCCAGCATGCTGGCGAAGCTGAGGGCCCTCAGCACTTTCGTGCTCCTAATTCCGAACATGTCGTAAGCTATCGCGCTCCCCACAGTTAGGGATATGGAGTCCGCCGTGCTCATTGCGGCTGCCAGCACAGCAGCGCTGAAGAGCGCGGCCCCCACGGGACCCATCAGCTCCTGGGAGAGGAGGGGGACAACCTTCAGCGGCTCAACTTGGCCCAGCACCAAGCTCCCGGCCAAGCCGCTCAGGAAGCTCCCGTACGTGACGACCATCGCGAACGCCGTCGCTATCACGGCGGCCCTCCTCACCACGTTGGGTCCCTTGGCGGTGTAGAAGCGGTTGATCAGCTGCGGAAGGCCCCAGACAGCTATGCTCGTGAGGAGGGCCAGATCCAGTATCAAGCCCATGTTGACCGGGGCGGCGGGCCTTGCCGCTTCCAGAGCCGCGACCCCGCCGGCCCTGTTGAGGGCAAGCATGGCTAAGATGAATATTCCGATGGCCATTATTATCCCTTGGAGGGCGTCCGTCCACACGACGCTGTACATTCCTCCCGCTGCGACGTAGAGGGCCATGATAGAAGCTATTAGGATCGCTGCGGTGGCCATATCCAGTCCGAAGACCGAGCCGACCATCGCAGACGCTCCGCTTATAACCGTCGCGGCGTAGAGCGTGAGCCCTATCGCAGTTACCAGTCCCAAGATCTTCTGCAGGTTTGTGTCGTTGTATATCTTAGCGAAGAGCTCCGGAACCGTCAGCGCGTCGTACTTCTGGCTGAGCTCGTTTATCTTCCTCCCGACCAGAACGAAAGTCAGAAAGGCCCCGAGCGCCACGTTGAAGACCGGTATCAGCAAGCTCGAGGAGCCCCACAGAAAGGCCCAGGCGCCGCCCACAACTATTACCACGCTTGAGAAGTACGTGGCCCCGAAGGTGAAGGCCAGCAGCCACTCGCCTATCTCTCTGTTGGCCACGAGAAAGCCTTTGAGGGTGTCCGCTTTAGACTTGAAGAGAAAGCCTATTGCCAAGCTGACCAACAAATAAGCCGCCACCACGGCCGCGCCGATCACTCCTCCTCACCTCCCCTCTCCAGAGAGTACACGGCCGCGGCCAGGAGGGCGATGAATCCCACCAGGAGGGCCTCTAGGACCACGCTATCCCCCCAGCGTCCCACCTATGGGCGTAAATAGAGATTTTCCCGGAAGCGTTTAAGCCCGTATACGCCCGTATACGGGGAGCCGCGTGAGCGCCGTGCTGTCCATAAGGATAAGGAAGGACTTGAAGGAAAGGATGAGCAGATACGACGTGGACTGGAGGAAGGAAATAGAGGAGTTCATAGAAGAGAGGCTGAGGGAGCTGGAAGCGCAGAAGGAGAAGGAGGAACTGCTCGAAATACTGAAGGGGATGAAGGAAAAGAAGGAGGGCTTCGGGAGCTCGGTGGTAAGGGTTGAGAGGGACTCTCTTTGACGCCTCCGCCCTCACCGCTCTGGTGCTGAAGGAGGAGGGCTGGGAGGGGCTTTACAGGCTCCTCCCCTCCTCTACGCTCGACTTGGCCTTTGTTGAGAGCTACAACGCCGTGTGGAAGCACGTTAGGGTGCTGAGGGACCTAGAGGAGGGGGAGAAGGTGCTGGCCTTGAAAGCGCTGGAGAAGGTCAAGAACTTAATGAGGGTTCTGGAGGTGGTGGACTACCTCGGCAGAGCTTACGAAATAGCGGAGGGCTTCGGCATAACGGTATACGACGCGTCCTACGTAGCAGCCTGCGAGGCCGAGGGGCTCGCGCTGGTCACGCTGGACGAGAGGCAGAGGAGGGCCGCCTCGGAGCTAGGCGTAAAGGTCATAGGTCCACGAACCCCTTAGCGCTGATGCCCCCCCTAGTGCCGAACATCTGGGACAAGCACTTGGCGAAGGCCTTGAACAGCGCTTCAGCCTTGTGGTGGTCGTTGCTCCCGGCCAGCAACCTCAAGTGCAGAGTCATGCCGGCTTCCCTAGCTAAGGTTTCGAAGAAGTGGCCGACGTTTTCCAGCGCCAGCCCGCCTATCTCGTCCCTCGCAAAGCTCAGCTCGCCGTGGAAGGAGCCCCTTCCGGAGAAGTCTGCGGAGCAGAGTGCCAAGGCTTCGTCCATGGGCACCAAGGACCAAGCGAACCTCTCGAGCCTTCCTTCTTCAGAGGCCTCCCTTGCGAGCTCCCTCAGGGTCCTCCCGAGCACTATAGCCACGTCCTCTACCAAGTGGTGGTCGTCGTAGCCCAGCAGGTCCCTTCCCTCTATGCATAAGCCCAGCCCCGAGTGCTTGATCAGCGTCTCAAGCATGTGCTTGAGGAACGGAATTTCTATCTCGACCTTGCTTTCTTTGCAGGATTCGACGGCCACGTAGGTCTCCCTCGTCTCGCGCCTCAAGCGGCACCCCGGCTCAACTGTAAAAGCGGGCTATGAGGCTTGGCTGAGGGTAAGCGGGAGTGGAGACGCCGAACAGAAAGCTCGACCACCTCCGAATAACGCTAGTGGAGGACGTCGAGGCCGGAAGCACGTGGCTGGAGTTCGTAATGGTTCCCCACAAGGCCGTGCCGGAGCTCAACCTTGAAAAGGTGAGCACCGAAGTGGAGGTCTTCGGAAAAAAGCTGAAGGCTCCCATAATCGTAACCGGGATGACGGGAGGCAACGAGCACGCCGCCAAGATAAACGCGGTGATCGCTGAGGTCGTGGAGGAGCTGGGCCTCGGCATGGGCGTAGGAAGCCAGAGGGCCGCGGTGGAGCACCCGGAGCTGGCTTGGACCTTCAGGATAGCTAGGGAAAGAGCTCCAAACGCTCTGATAATAGCCAACTTGGGCGCCCCCCAGCTCCTCAAGGGCTACGGGATCGAAGAGATAGAGAAAGTAATTGAGATGATAGATGCAGACGCGATAGCGATCCACCTCAACGCCGCCCAAGAGGCCTTCCAGCCGGAGGGAGACGTGGACTACGAGGGCCTGGTGGCGCGGCTCCAAGAGATAGTGGACAAAGTGAAGAAGCCTATAATAATAAAGGAGACCGGCGCCGGACTGGACTACGACAGCGTAAAAGTGCTTAGGGACATAGGCATCAAGGCGTTCGACGTCTCCGGCTCCGGGGGCACCAGCTGGGTCCGGGTAGAAATGTACAGGGCGAGGGAGAAAGGGGACGAGGTGCTGGCGGAGGTGGCGGAGTGGATGTCCTCTTGGGGCATTCCCACCGCCGCCTCAGTTATGGAGGCCCGGGCCGCCGCTCCGGACTCGCTGATCATCGCCTCCGGGGGTATAAGGAACGGGATGCACGCTGTGAAGAGCATAGCCTTGGGCGCGGACATGGTGGGCGTCGCGCTCCCGGCGCTGAAGGCGGCGTACAGGGGGAAGGAGGAGCTGAAGAAATTCTTGAGGGCGATGATGCTGTCCGTAAAGATAGGCCTCTTCCTAACCGGGAGCCCGTCGCTGAGGTACCTAAAGGGAAAGGCAGTAGTCATGGGGCCCCTCAAGGAGTGGGCCGTGCAGAGGGGGGTGTACGAGGAGTGGCTCAAGGCTAGGCGACAAAAATCCCTCTCCCCTTAGATGAAGGAGGGGCCCTTGAAGACCTACACCGGAAGGGACGTCGGCAAAATAATAGAGCCCGCCTTAAAGAAGGCAAAGAAGAGGATAGTCGTGATAGCTCCGTGGGTGTCGAAGAAGTACCTAAGCATTCTCGTGGACAAGGCAAAAAAGGGGGCTCACGTGATTGTTGTAACCACCACAAAGAACAAGGCTGTGGGCGCGTTCAAGCCGTGCGGGAGGCCCAGCTGGAAGAAGGTGCTGATATCGATCATAATTCCGCCGCTCTTCTTCTACTACTTGTGGAAGAGGCTGAGGTCCGAAAAGTTTCCATTTGAAATGTACGTGGTTGACGAGAGTAACTTCATCCACTCGAAGATCTACGTCTTCGACGACGTGGTGATAACCGGATCCGCCAACCTGACCCACAGCGGCCTCTGGAAG
Source organism: Thermoproteota archaeon (assembly GCA_013154085.1). Classification (GTDB taxonomy): domain Archaea; phylum Thermoproteota; class Thermoprotei_A; order Sulfolobales; family Ignicoccaceae; genus Ignicoccus. Next base: position 30,463 of record JAADDE010000009.1, read on the forward strand.
AACGAGGAGACGGTGATCGTAATTCCCAAAGGAAGTCAGAAAGACGTGCTGAGGGATGTGAAGAAGGTTGTCGAGAGGGCCAGAAAGAATGCAGTTATCAAGATAAGCTGTAGGGGCTGAGCCTCACTCCTCGTAGACGCTCTCGAGGATCTTGCCCGCTATCCTGACCACGTCTATGGTCGTGATAACCGCATAGGGCTCGTTGTTCTCGTCCACCACAACGAGCTCCTCCTCTTGGTACTTGTTGAAGAGCTTTATAGCGTCAACAACGTCAGCGTCGTACACCACGAACGAAGGCTCGGTGTTGACGAAATCCTCTATTGCGTCGTCGCACTTGTTCTCGGAGGCCGCCTCAACCAGCTCCCTTCTGCAGAAGATTCCTAAGAACTCCCCGTCGACGGTCTTCACCATAACGCACGGGACCTCGTGCTCCTCCATGAGCTTGGCCGCCTCGCTGACCTTGGTGGCCGGCGTAGTCCAAGGGGCCTCTCGGGCCACCTCAGCTACCTTCAAGCCGCTCTCCCCAAGCTCTGGAATCGGAGCCTTTTGAGTCCCCCGGAGAGAAGCGCGCAAAAGGGAGGCGCCAAGCCGTAGAGGGGGCGCTCGCTTGCCGAAGGTCAAGTTCAAGGTAGCCCGGCTGGAGGGCGGGCGCTCGTGGTGGCAGGAGTACGAGGTGGAGGTGGACAAGTACACCTCCGTCGCCGTGGCCCTCCAGAGGGTTAGGGAGGAGAAGGACCCTACCTTGGCCTACCGCCCTCTCTGCAAGATGGGCGTCTGCGGGAACTGCGCCGTCAAGATAAACGGGAAGCCCCGGCTGGCGTGCCTCACGAACGCCGTAGAGGCCGCCGAGGAGGGCGGCGGCACCATAACCGTTGAGCCCTTGGACAACATGCCGGTCGTGAAGGACCTCATCGTAGACCGCTCCGACTTCGAGAGGAGGATGCTCTCCGTGAAGCCGTACTTGATCCCCAAGGATGAGGTCCTCGCGAGCGACAAGTGGTACCCCATGCCGCCCAGCGTGCAGATGGACCTCTGGAGCGCCGCCCAGTGCATATGGTGCGGGGTCTGCTACAGCGTCTGCCCGGTGGCGGAGGTGGACCAGAGCTACTCGGCCCCCCACGGGCTGGTGAAGACGTACCGCTTCGCGTACGACCCGAGGGACGCGCTCGGCAAAAAGAGGATCTACCTCAGCGAGGAGAGCTTGTGGAAGTGCGTGATGTGCAAGAACTGCGACTCCAGCTGTCCCAAGGGCCTGAAGCACGCGCTGCGCTTCGAGCGCATGAGGGCAGACGACATACCCAAGCCGCACAGCGACTACGCGGAGAAGGCGGTTAAGCACGTAATAGCAACGGTGGCCAGCCTGGCCCGCTACGGGAGGGCCGACGAGGTGGAGATCTTCACCTCCACCGGCTTGGCGGAGGCCGCGCTGGACGCCCTGCCGAGGCTGTTGAGGGGAGGCTGGAAGAGGAAGCCCTACAGGCCGAGGCCCGGGGAAGCCGACCGGAGGGCCGTTGAGGCCTTCCGCTCCGTGGTGAGCGGGATTATTAGGTGAGCTGGGCGGTACTACGCACATATCCCCCTTATATGACTTTCTCCGAGCTATCTGGTCCAAGGGGCGCCGGATGAGGTTCGTAGCTAGAGTCGACCCCCGGAGAGGGGCGGTAGTGCTGGCAAGGGAGGACGGAAAGGTCCGAGTGGTCAGCCTGCAGAAGTGGAGGTCCTACCTAAGCAAGTGCAAGGGATATGGAGCGGCCTACCTCTGCAGGAGGGCCATAATAGTGGGCACCGACGACATGTACGTCGGAGTGGTTACCAGGGACCAGCCGATGCCGAAGGACTTGAAGGCCTTAAGGCCCTTGGTGGAGCGCTACGGCATACCGGACTTCGTGCTGGAGGACGTGGTGGCCCTCATGTACCACCGCGACTCCCTAGTTGACCTCTCTTGTGTAGGGTGTAGAGAAGGTAAAGCGCTTCTGGAAGCGGTTCCAGCTTGAAGAGGTGCGTATAGTGCTTCGTGTCGCTGGAGCCGAAGCCCTTTGCAGCCGGCTTGAGGAGGCTTGATGCGGCGCGGTACAGCTCTTCCTCCGTGAGGCCCGGGAAGAGCAGAGCCGCCAGCGGCCTGCCCTTGGAGGTGAGCCAGTCCACGTGCCACTTGGGCCTCCGGAACTTCTTCAGCAAGTGCCTCCCAACCCTAGCCATCAAGCCGCCGGGCCCTCTGGCGGAGCCCACGTAGGCGTAGAGTCCCGGGCCCAAGTCCCACCTCTCGAGAAAGCCTTCAAGCTCCACGATCAGCAAGTAAGCACCCTTCGAATGCGGATCAAGCACCTTCATTACCTTGCTCCTCCCTATCCTTCTCGGAGCGGTGAAAACTTTGGTAAATTTGATTATAACCAATTCTTACGAGTACGAGGGGGACCTCATAAAGGGCTTCGTTCCCCTTACTTTTAAGACTGCCTTCTTCTTTGATGAGAGCACTAGGTATTATGTGTTCGCTAAGGACTACCCCCGCGTAGGGAGGAGCAAGCTCCCCCACCCCATAGTGGGGGGAATAAAGGAGAAGACTGCCGAGGAGCTCAAGCTGGTCTTCAAGGACTCCGTGGTCCTTCCCGGGATACCAGTCAAGGAGTCCGTAATTAGAACCGGGAAGGCCTACAAGGTCTGCACCGAGTGCCCCCCTTGGGGAAACATAATTGCCTTCATGCTTAGAGATGCGAAGAGGGTTTCGATATTTCCCAAGCTCGGCTCCGCGAGCACGATATCCTTTACGCCCTCCCCGCAGGGAGGAATAGAAGTCATCTTGAAGATTTCGGCAAAGTCGATTTTCTACGTGCTACAGCACGACGGCATGGAGGGCGAGGCCTTCTTAGCGAGGTGGGAGGCCTTCGGCTTGACCGGAAAGCTACACGTCGAGGCCTTGGGATAGGGCCCTCTCGACCAGAGAGGCCAAGCTCAGGATCGCCACAGATACGGCTGAGACGACCACGAACGACGCCGCCGCCAGCCGGGCGTCGGCCTCTACGACGGACGTGGAGGCGAGGTACCCTATCCCGACGTAGCCGATCAGAGGCTCTACCACGACGCTCCTCTCGAAGCTGAGCACAAGCAACGTAGCGATGCCGGAAACCAGCTGAGGGGCTAGGGTCCTCATGACCTTGGCCCTCACGGAGCGCTCCGGGAGGCCCACGGCCCTCCAGAGGAGCTCCGCTTCCCGGAGCTCGTCCCTCGAGGAGAGCTCGTCCGCCATCACTTGTAGCGCTTTGGGAAACTGCGATATAAACACGACAAGGGCGTACTCGGCCGCCTTGGAGGGCCCCGTGCCCGGGAGGGGCGAGGGCCACGGCAAGTGCCAAGAAGCTACGTAGAGCAGCGCCGCGTAGAGATAGTCGGGAACGAAGGCGAGGGCCCTGACGGGCCTAGGGCAGCTGAAGCCCACGAGGTAGGCCCAAGCGGCGGCGGAGAGGGCCGAGAGGGCGAAGGAGGGTACAAGCACAGCCAAGGTCGAAGCGGTTGCCGAGAGGGCCAGCCAGAGCGAGGGCTCCTTGTAGGTCAAGCTCTCCTCGCCGCCGGCGGCGAGGGAGGAGAGGAAGGAGAAGAAGCTCCTCTCAGTGGCGTTTAAAGATGCATCTAGGCCCAAGCCGGCCAGCGGGTTGCCTAGGTGCGACGTGAGGAAGTAGGACAGATAAATCAGCAGAGCAAGGGCCGCTAGCCGGTACAGCAAGGCTTCACCTCAGCAGGGCGAGCTTGTTGAAGGGGAGCGGTATGCCGCCGTCTATGCCGTTGTGCGTGAAGAACCACTCCGGCCCGTCCCTCCACAGGGCGAACTCGTAGGGGTAGTAGAGCGCCACCCTCGGCACCTCCTCCGCCACCAGCAGCTGGAGCTCCTCAACGTAGCGGTATACATCCTCCTTGGTTTCGGCGGAAAGGATCTTCTTTACCAGATCCTTATACCTCGGGTCCTTCCACGGCGTCCCGAAGCGCTCGAACCACCACGTCGCGGCCAAGGGGTCGTTGCCCACAGCGCCGTGGCCGTTTATCTCCATGTCGAATCGCCCCTCCTTAACCAACATGTCCAGCTGCTTGGGACCCAGCACCACTTTGAGCTGCATGCATATCCCGACGCTTCTCAGCATCTCCCTCACGACAATAGCCTCTTGCACAAAGGCCTTGGGCGCTACGAGCAGAGGGGACCAAGGCTCTCCTCCGAGCTCCCTGCACCCGTCGCCGTTCACGTCCGCAATTCCCAAAGAGTCCAGCAACGCCGACGCGAGGGCCGGATCGTAGGTCCGCTCGACGGGCACGTAGAAGTCGCTGTAGGGCGGTACGTATCCCGGAGAGCCCGGGATGGCCCCTCTCCCGGCCGTCCTGCGCACCAGCTCCTCCAAGTTCAAGGCTGTAGACACTGCCCTCCGGAACTCTGTTAGGTTGTAGGGATATTTGTCGAGATTGAAGCCTAAGAAGAGGACCCAGTACATGGGCCCCTTCTTGACCCTCACGCCGGCCCTCTCCGCCGCCTCAACGAGCTTGTACGCCTTCCCCATTACTGCAACCGCGTCAACTTCCCCTCTAAGCACGGCCGCAACGGCCAGCTGGGGCTTGAAGAGGTCGAGGGGAGCTATTTCTAATTCGTACTTGGGCTTCGGCCCCCAGAAGTGGGGGTTCGGCTTAAGCTCGTAGCCCCGGCCCGGCGAGTAGGACTCCAGCACGTAGGGCCCGCTGCCCACGTAGGCCTCTGGAGAGGTGAAGGAGTAAGGGTTGTCGACGTCCTCCCAAACGTGCTTGGGGATTATGAATACCGTCGAGGCAATGCTCTCTAGGAAGAAGGGCTGGGGGCGCCGGAGCTCGAAGACCACCGTTCTGTTGTCCAGCGCGTAGACGTCCTTTATTCCGGAAACGCGCTTCCAGTGCCAGCCGTGCTTCATTATGTAGCGGAAGGTGAAGACCACGTCCTCTGCGGTCAGCGGCCTGCCGTCGCTCCAGCGCGCTTCCCTCAAGACGAACACGGCGTGCGTCGAGTTGAGCTCCCACTTGACGGCGAGCCAAGGTATTATTCCGTTCTCGTCCTTCCACACGAGGGTGTCGAAGAGAAAGCTGGCCACCACGTAGCCGGGACCCCGCGGGTAGAAGGCGAAGGGGCTCGGGGGCCCCCAGTCGCCCAGGCCTATCCTCAGCGCAGCCGTTACGCTGATCGCCGCCAGCGCCAGCAAATATGCACGCCTCACCTTGCATCCCTGCACACAAACGGGCGGGGAATTTAACCCTCCTCCCGGCCCGGGGCTCGCGGAGCCGCCGTAGCTCAGCTGGCAGAGCGCCGGCCTTGTATCCGGTGTTCGGAATACCGGCCGGAGAGCCGGTGGTCCCGGGTTCAAGTCCCGGCGGCGGCTCCACCTACAGCGTCGTTACTACTATTCCATCCTCCTTCACGAATATCGTGTGCTCCCACTGGGCCACCTCGCCCTTCTTCGCCTCCAGCAAGACCGGGTAGTCGACCAGCGCCCCGGCCCTAACCAGCTTGTCCAGCAGCTCCTTGAGCCTTTGGTAAGGGTACACGTCCACCAGCCACCGAGGACTGAACGGCATGGTCTTGAACCGCTCATAAATCACCGCGACGAGCTCCTTCGCTTCTCCGGCCCTCTCCTCCCAGCCCTTCGGGGGGCGGGGGTGGAGGGAGTAGATCGTTACTTCCTTTCCCTCCACCACGTAGCCCGCCCCGTCCGTCCCGAAGGGCTCTATCGCGTAGGCCCTCCCGGGCTCCAGCTTCCAAGGCAGGGCCTCCGGGACGTTGGGTATCGAGACGCCGGAGTGCACTAGGTAAGGAGCCAAGCCGTGCCCTCCGAGGTTTCTGACGGGCTTGAAGCCCTTCCTCTTTATAGTTGCACTTATCGTAGTGCCTATCGCGGAGACCGGAAGCTTGGGCTTCGCCCTTTTCAGGGATCTATCTAAGGCTTCCTTCACTGCCTGCGAGAGCTTCTCGTGCTTGGGGACTTCCTTTAAGAGCACGCTTATTGCGGAGTCGGCTATTCTTCCATCAACGTGCGCCCCCAAGTCGAGCTTCACTATTCCCTTCTCCGGAAGCCTCTTGGGGTCCTCCGGGATCGGCGAGTAGTGGGCGGCCTCGTAGGAGACGCTCAGGTTGCACGGGAAGGCCGGGCCGTCGGAGAGCTTCCTTATGATGTCCTCAACCTCCTCGCATATCTCCAAGACCGAGGCTCCGGGCGCTATGAGCTCCCTCCCCCTTTCCAGTGCCCTCTTCACCGCCTCGCCGGCCTTGAGGTAGAGCTCCAGCTCCTCTAAGGCTCCGCACCGCGCCCTTCGCCCTCGGGGCGGATTTCAAGGAGTTGGTCCACCCTCTCCTTGAAGCGCCTCCACCACTCGTAGCCCCTACCCTCCTTGAACGCCTTCCCCCACTTCTCGGGCATAACCCTCAAAGCCATGGTTTCAACAACATCGTACGTCTTTCTGCTCTCCCACGGGACCGGCTCCGCCCCGGCCTTTATGTTGTAGAGCGCCACCTCGCGGTAGACAGCCTTCGCGGTCTCGGGGCCTACCTTCAGCCCCACGACCTCCTCGTACATCCTGCTCAGCATCTTCTCGGCCCACTTGCGGTGGAAGCGGCATATGCCGGCGTTGTCGAGGAGCAGCTCGCTCAGAGCCCTCCGGAAGGAGCTCTCCGCGAACCTTTCGGGCTCGTCGAAGGTCGGCCGGTAGTTGGTCCAGTACCTCCCGAGCACGTACAGCGGGGCCACCATGCCCGGCGCCCAGTAGAGGTTGGGCGTCATGTATCCTTCCTTCCCGAAGGCAACGTACACCGCATAGTCCTCGAACTTCTCCCCCCTGAGCCTCCCGGAGTACGCGGAGTCGAGCTCCTTCGCGCTCCTCCTTATTCCGAGCCTCGCCGCCAGCCCCGGGATCCCGGCGCCCCTCGCGTAGTCATCGAGGAGCTTCTCGGCTATGCGGAAGTTCCTCTCGCTGTCCTCCACCTCGAATGAAACTGGGTCGAAGGCCGGCCTCTCCTCGACGCCCAAGTCCTCCGGGTCGAGGAGGCCCTTGTGGAGGAGGTCCATGAGCCACGCGATCGCGTGGCCGGCCTCTATGGCGTCCATCCCGGAGGAGTCAACAGTTTCGATGAGCCTAGCGGTGAGCTCCAGCTTGAAGATCCCTACCAGCGGGCCCATGGCGTTGGACGGCTCGTAGTCCACCTTGACCCCCCTCCAGACCTTCTTGCACGCCGCCGGGCACGGGTCCCCGCACCCGCCGAAGACCCTCCTCTTGATGCTCTCCTTCTGGAAGGGCTCCCAGAAGTACTTCATTATCATTTTGGCCAGCCTGACTCTAACTTCGTCGCTGTAGTAGATGCTGTTGAAGGCGAACATCGGGACGAGGTCTCGGTAGTGCGCGTAGTTGACCCCGAAGGTTCCGCCGCTCTTGTACTTGGGGTCGTATCGGTACTTCTTGGTGGCCTCGAGCACAACGTTTACATAGCTCTCCCCGAACACCTCTTGGGAGATCCTCTCCGGGAGGTCTTGGGGTATCTCCGGAGGCTCGAAGGAGCCCTCGGCGCCCACCGCCCACACGTTGTGGGCTTGAGCCATAACACTCCCCGGCCCGCCCCTCCCGAAGAAGTCCACCGCGAAGGGGGAGAGCTCGCTCCCGAGCCTCTCAACGCTCACCAGCGAGCCGGAGACGGAGAAGAGCGAGAAGGGCCCGACGCCGACGGCCCTCAGCGGGGAGTACTTATCGTAGACGTACTTCATGAGGGCAAAGGTTCCCTTATAGCCCCCGTACTCGAAGGCGTCCTCCGAGACCCCGTAGAACTTGACGTCCCTTACGCCGTCCTCGTCACCCTCAACGACGACTATTCTCGGGGACCGCGCTTTTCCCTTAAGCACCATAAAGTTCGTCCCGGAGCGCGAGAGCTCGAAGCCGACCCCTCCGGCCGCCGCCACGTGAAGGCCCTTCGTCATTGGGCTTTTGAACACAGCAACCATTCTGTTGCTTCCGAAGAAGGGCGACCTCACGAATGGTCCTGCTCCCAAGACAAGCATGTTCTTCTCAAGCGGGTCCCACGAGTGCGTCCCGGCCGAGGCGTGGAGCTTGACGCCCCCCTCCACCGTTCCGGACGCTTCCAGCTTCAGCTTGCTCCAGTTCTCCTCCTCCAAATCTATCTCAATAGGGTTGATTAGGGGGCTCCTCAAGGCAGGTCACGCCTTATCGGTGCTCGAAGCAGAGAGGCTCCTTAATTGTACCGCGGTGCGGTTGCTTTTAACCCCGCGTCGAAAGACCGGCGGGCTCAAGCTGACTAAGTACGTGTTCGTAACCGGTGGCGTGCTTTCCAGCTTGGGCAAGGGAATAGTGACAGCTTCCACCGCTCTCCTCTTCAAATCCATGGGTTATTCGGTCACGGCGGTGAAGATAGATCCCTACGTAAACGTTGACGCCAGTACAATGAACCCCTACGCCCACGGGGAGGTGTTCGTCACGGAGGACGGGGGAGAGACAGACCTCGACTTAGGCCACTACGAGAGGTTCCTCCACCAGAACTTAACTAAGAACAACAACATAACTACCGGAAAGGTCTACCTCAGCGTGATAGAGAAGGAGAGGAGGGGCGAGTACCTAGGCCAAACCGTTCAGATCATACCGCACGTGACGGATGAGATAAAGAGCATGATAAGGGAGGTTTCGAAGGACTTCGACGTAGCAATAGTGGAGATAGGAGGCACCGTGGGAGACATCGAGGGCCTCCCGTTCCTCGAGGCCGCGAGGCAGATGTGGGTGGAAGAGGGCCGGAGGGGCGTGGCGTTCGTCCACGTCGCCTTGGTGCCGGTGCTGAGCACTACCGGAGAGCAGAAGACCAAGCCGCTCCAGCACTCCGTCCAAGAGCTGAGGAGGATAGGCATCCAGCCCGACGTGGTGATAGCGAGGTCCACCAAGCCCTTGGAGCCCGAGGCGAGGAGGAAGGTGGCGCTCTACTCCAGCCTGCCGGAGGAGGCGGTCTTCTCCGACCCCGACGTGGGCTTCGTGTACGAGGTCCCCTTGGTGCTGAACGACCAAGGGTACCCGAGCTACTTGGCAAGGGTCCTCGGGCTGGAGGCTAGGAGGCCGGAGCTGGGGGCTTGGAAGGAGTTCGTCGAGAAGCTGAAGGGCCTGCCCGAGGGGCCCACAATCGCTATGGTTGGAAAGTACACGAAGCTCAAGGACAGCTACATAAGCATAATAGAGGCCCTGAAGCACTCAGCCGTCAAAGCGGGATTCAGGCCGAAGCTGAAGTGGATAGAGGTGACGGACGTCGAGAGGGAGAAGCTGAGGGCGGAGGAAGCTGTGGAGGGCGCGGACGGCGCGATAGTGCTCCCCGGCTTCGGGGAAAGGGGGGCGGAGGGCAAGATACGAGTGATAAAGGCGCTCAGGGAGCAGGGGAAGCCAGCCCTCGGCATCTGCTACGGGATGCAGATGATGGTCGTTGAGGTTGCAAGGCACTTGGCCGGCCTGGAGGGGGCCCACAGCGAGGAGGTGGACCCCAGCACCCCGCACCCTGTGGTGGCGCTCCTCGAGGAGCAGAAGGGCGTGGAGTACGTGGGAGGAACTCTGAGGCTGGGGGCCAAGACGGTTAGGATAGTGAGGGGCACGAAGCTCTGGGAGGCGTACGGGAGGGAGGTGGTGAGGGAGCGGCACAGGCACCGCTACGACGTCAACCCGAAGTACTTGGACGTGTTGGAGAAGGCCGGGCTGAGGGTCTCTGCGTGGGACGAGGAGGGGAGGGTGCCGGAGGGGGTGGAGCTGAAGGGCCAAGAGTTCTGGGGCGTTCAGTACCATCCGGAGTACAAGAGCAGGCCGCTGGAGCCCGCTCCGGTGTACACGAGGTTCTTGAGGAGCCTCCGGAGGTAAGCTATTTTATCTTTATAAATCCCTTCTTCAGCATCCTCGACTCGGATCCCCTCACCGCCGCGTGGAGGTTGAGGGGGTAGTCGAAAGGGATCCTCCAAATCACCTTCCTTAAGAGCTTCTTCTTAATCTCCCTTGCGTTGCAGTTCTCTGGGAGGACTATGAGGACGTCCAAGTCGCTTAAGGCTGTGGCCGTGCCCCTCGCCACGCTTCCTATTACATAGACCTCGCAGTCGCCGCAGAGCTCCGCGCAGGCTTTCGCCACCTCCTCCGCGACGTCCCTCCACTTGCTCACCAGGAGCTTGTACGTCTCAACCATAAACTCGTCTGAGGGCCTCGTGGAGCTCCTTCGCAACCCTCAGCCCCTCCTTTGCCTCCTCCTCGGTGTAGTAGGGAGGTCCGTACCTCCCCTCCAAGTAGGCCTCCTCTAGGGTAATGAGAGCGTCCCTCCGGGAGGCCGCGAGCTCCTTGAGGGAGCTGTCGCCCCGGAGCGACGCGAGGTAGCCCAAGAGCCTCCTCAAGTTATGGCCTTTGGGCACTTCCCCAATGAGCTTGTATATTTCAGCCTTGACCGCCAGCTGGACCGCTTGTTCCGACATCACCAAGCTTAGGTCGTATTCCCCCTCCTCCAAGAGCCTCTCCGCCTCCCTCAAGAAGGCCTTAGCCCTCCTCCACAGCGCCTCGTAGACCTCCGAGGTCATCAAGTGCCCGGGCAGCGGGGGCGGTAGAAAAGCCAGCCGCCCGACGGGAGCCCCGAGGACCGCGGCTTTGAGGCCGGCGGCTCAAATGGTCCCAGACTTCGCGGCGCCGGCTTCCTCGAAGGAGACGTGCAGGGACCTCGCGAAGTTCTTGGCCTCCGAGGCCACGAGGGCTTCTCGGTGGGTCTGGCGGGGTTCGGGAACGACATGTACGTGGGGCCGGAGAGGAGAAGCTCGCCGAAAAGGTGGAGCTTGAGGTATCAAGTTCGGGAGACTTGCTGAGGAGTAAGGTGGACGTAGCGGCGAACTGGAGGGTGGACCCGGTCGCGGGGAAGACTCTGAGCACTTGGACCTCAGAGCCAAGGAGGCCCGAGCTCCAAGCTCTTCTCGAGCATGAACCTTACCTTCTCCTTCCCGTAGAAGCACTCGTTGTTGGCGCACATAACCTCGGGCTCCAAGCTGAGCGCTTTCCTTATGCTCTCCTCCCACTTCTCCGCGTCGCTCTTCCACTTGGGGCTGAGGGGCCCCAGCAGGTCGCCGGCTAGGAGAGTTCCTTCGTAGTAGACCCCCAAGCTCCCGGCGGTGTGGCCCGGGAGGAGGAGGACCTCGGCGCCGCAGAGCTTCGTATCCTTCTTAATTATCCAGCCCACCGGGCACGGCTTCATCTCAATCCCTATTATGTCGGCGGCCGTGTACTCCGGGTCCGCCCTCTGTATCGCGTAGGCGTCCTCCTCGCCGGCGCCTATCAGCACTCCCAAGGAGTGGAAGAGCCAGTCCCCTCCGGCCCTGTCCACGTGGGCGTGGGTGTTAACCAAGGCCTTCAAGTCCTCGGGCTTGACGCCGTGGGCGAAGAGGTTCTGGAGCGCCAGCTCCCCGAAGGCGCCGGAGTCGACTACGAAAGGGCACTCCGCGCGCACCAAGAAGGACTGGCCCTCGTCGTTTATCGGGGGACCCGCCAGCAAGTATACGCCTTCTCCTACCTTCAACTTCCGTCACTTTCGCCCAAGCCGGGCGGCGATATTAGGTGAGGGTCTTCCTCCAGTATCACGGGGCCTATAGTGAAGCTGGAGCCTCTGGACCTCACGCTCATCCTAAAGCCGGTCGACGGAGCGGTCGCGATCTACTCAACCGGCCTCAGCAAGTTCATAGTCAAGAAGGGGCCTATCTTGAAGCCCGACGACGCGGACGTGCTGTGCGACGCCGCGCCCAAGTACTCCTCGTTCGTGCGCTCGGCCTTAAGGCTGGAGGGGCCCAGCATGGGCTGGTGCGCCGACCACGAGGCCAAGGCCCTCGCCGGGATCAAGGGGAGCCACGCTGTGGTGGTGGAGTGCTTCGACGTCACCGGGGACGCGGAGGCGGCTGAGGAGCTGGCAGAGGCCTTCGGCCCCCTCTCGGGGGAGGTGCTGACCTCGTGGAGCTCCTTCTTGTGCAGAGCCTTCGCGGTGTGGAAGGTAAAGATAGAGGAGCTGATGGAGGGCTGGGGCGCTCTGAGCCCCGTAAGGCTGGTGCCCTAGGGCCTCGCTCCGGCTGAGCTCGTCACCGCTCGGTGGGAGTCGAAGCGCTCATCGGCTTTTTGAGGGCCCCGGGCGTACTGGAGCGGGACAGGGCGTGATAACTACCTACGACCAGTTCAAGGAGAAGGTGTCTAAGGGGGTAAACGTAGTGGTCTTCACCGCGGACTGGGTGCCGCTGAGCAAGAGGCTGTACGAGGAGATAGCCAGATACATGAGCAACTTCAGCGTAAACGTGCTCGAAGTCGATATTGGAATGGCCCCTAAGGTGGCTCACGAGGAGAGGGTGTTCGTGGTTCCCACGGTAAAGGTCTACATCGACGGCAAGGCCGTCATAACACAAGAGGACACGACCGGGAGCGTCTCGGTCGACGCCGAGCACTTGAGGAGGGCGCTGAAGGGGGCGCTGAAGAGCCGCGGGATACCGCTTAGGTAATTAAGCTACATCGTTAACCGTCCGGGCGACGGGAGTGAAGAAGGTAACCCTCATACTCTTCATAGCTCTGCCCGCCCTCCTAGCGGCGTGCTTCACGCCGAAAGCGCAGTACACCTACCTCACGGACGACCTAACCTCCAGCATATATCCACAGCTCAAGCCGGGAACGAAGGTTCAGAACGCCTACGTGGAGCGCTACGACGCGGTCGTGCCGAACTACGAGGGCTGGCTCCCGGCCGTGGTGGTTAAGGTGAGCCCCCAGCAAGCGCATCAGTGCAGGGCATACAACTACACCCTCATAAAGGGGTGCGACGGCTCGCTGTACTGCGTGTACCCGGCTCCCAACGCGCCGATTTACGTATACGTCGGCAACTATACCAAGCTGCTGGTTGATCTGGGCGTAACCAAGGGCTTGGGCAACGAGAGCGCGAGGCTGTGGATAGTCCAGCTCTTGGATCCCTTGTGCCCCTACTGCGCGCTCTTCTACAAGCAGGGCGGCGCCGAGCCCATAATTGAGATGGTGAAGCTTGGGAAGGCTTACTTAATACCCATAGTAGTGGCCTTCCACAAGAACGCGCCGGGCTACGAGGAAAGCCTGAGGATAGCCTACGTTCAGAACGAAATGGCCAGGGCCGGCAACGCTACAGGCTTCTTCGAGCTGGAGCGCCGGGTCGCCCAGAACATGGAGCAGATCTACAAAGCGCAGAAGACCTTGGTCAAGCTGAACCTAACCCTCAGCGAGCTGGAGAGGCTCAACCAAGAGAACCTAGCGGTGGCGCGCAGGCTCTTCCCATACGTGGCGACGCCCGGCAACGTGTTCGTGGACCGCCCAACCGGCAGGGCGATAGCCGTGATGGGAGCCTTAAAGCCGCAAGGAGTGATGACCGTAATAAACCTGCTCTACAAGGAGGGAGGCCCTCAATAAAAATTTTATATTATGTACATGAACTCCTCCAAGCCCAGCCTCTTCAAGGTCTCCTTCGTGGGCTTTCCGTCCACCCAGCCCCTCTCCTCGTAGTAGGCCGGGAGGAGCACTTCCAATGCCTTCTTCGCAGTCTCTCCCTTGGCCGGCCCGTCGGGGAGCGCCTCCTCCACCAGCCTCCTGCTCAAGTAGTCTCCCGGATCGCCCTCCCTCACGTTGAACAGCCTCTCCACGTTGTATATCCTCTCGCCTATCTCCATTATCTCCTCCGCGGTGACGTCCCAGCCGGTGGCGCCGGCCAAGAGGTCCACGTAGTCCTCCGGGCTTGGGGTCATGAAGGTGTTGAACTTGCACACTATCATGCTGTCTATGCTCGCGAAGAAGTCCTGCTGCTCCTTCACCATCTTCGCCTTCTTCGGGTCGACCTCCAGCGGGTCCGTCTTCACCGGAACTCCGAGGACCTCGAAGCTCACCGCGTAGGCCCTCAAGTGGCAGCCGCCCCTGTTGGAGGTGGCGTAGGCTAGGGCCATGGACTTGATCGCCCTGGGGTCGTAGGCCGGGAGGCTCATCTTCCTCGCCTCGGCTACGCAGTCGCACCCGAAGTAGTCGGCCAGAGCTCTGGCTCCTTGGGCCAGCACCTCGCCGATTCCGTTTCTAGTCGCCGTGCGGTAGGCGAGCTCCATGGCCGGGCACGGACAGCCGAAGAGGGGCCTTATGCCGTCCAAGAGCTTTAGGAGCTCCTCCCTCTTCTCCTCTGGAAGCTGGTCCTTCTTTTCGAACAGCTCCATCAGCACGGCGACTGTGTTGCCGAACTCTATTGTGTCCATACCGAGGTCGTTGAGCAGGTGGTTGAGCCTTATTATCGACTGGAGGTCGCCGTTCTCCCAGTTGGAGCCCACCGCGAAGATGGTCTCGTACTCCGGTCCCTTGGATCCCTCCGGCACGCCCCACTTGGGGTCGTCCGTCTTCACCAGCCTGCCGCACTTGATCTGGCAGCCCCAGCACCCCCTCGTTCCCACCAAGTACTTCTCCGCCAAGGCCTCGCCGCTTATGTCCTCGGCCTTCTCGAAGGTGCCCTTGGTCCAGTTGCGGGTGGGCAGGGCGCCTATCTGGTTGATTATGTTCACGAGGACCGCCGTTCCGTACTTGTTCAGCGCGTCCTTAATGGGGTGCTTGCCTATCTTCTCCTTCAAGTGCTCTACTCCCTTCTCGAACCTCTCCCTGTCGGCCACCTCGGGCTGGCGGTCGCCCATCACGAATATCGCCTTGACGTTCTTAGATCCCATCACCGCGCCCAGTCCGGTCCTTCCGGCGGCCCTGGAGCCGGCGTGTATTATGGAGGCGTACCTCACCAAGTTCTCTCCGGCCTGGCCTATAGCTACTACCCCTCCGTCCTTGGGGCCCACGCCCAGCTCCTTGCGTATTAGGTACTCAGCGTGGTGGACGCCCCTTCCCCAGAGCTTGGAAGCGTCGTGGAAGCGGGGCTCGCCGTTTATTACGGATATCCACACCGGCCTGTCGGCCTTGCCCTCCAGCACTATAGCGTCGTAGCCGGACCTCCTCATCCACGGCGCGAAGCGGCCGCCCATGTTGCTCTCGCCGATGAGCCCCGTGAGGGGGGACTTGCCGACGAAGTGCGTCCTCCCGGCTTCAAAGCCCTCGGCTGTGCCGGTGACCGGGCCGCTCATTATGTAGAGCTTGTTCTCCGGCCCCAGCGGGTTGGCGCCCTTGGGTATCTCCTTGAGCGCTAGGTAGGCCCCTAAGCCCCTTCCGCCCAAGAACCTCCTAAGGGTCTTGTCGTCGATCTTCTCCTCCCTGAACTTCAGCCCCGACAAGTCCACGCGTAAGATCTTGAACTCCAAGGGATCACTCTCAAGGAGGGGAGAGAGACGTTCCTACTTAGGGGTTTCTTTACCGATCGGTAAGTTTGTCAGAGGCCCAGAGCCTCCAGCACCTTCTCGGCGACCTCCAAGGAGGTCCTCCTCTGGGCCTCCTCGGTCTGAGCGCCTATGTGGGCTGTGGCGAACACCCTCGGATGCGCTATAAGCCTCTTGAGCTCTTCGCTTTCCGGGGGCTCCTCCGGGTAGACGTCGAGCCCCGCGGCCCTCACCTTCCCGCTCTCCAGCGCCTCGTACAACGCGCCGTAGTCCATAACCTCGCCGCGGGCAGCGTTGATTATTATAACTCCGTCCTTCATCTTATTGAAGGCGTCTCTGTCTATCATGTTCCTCGTCTCTTCCGTGAGGGGCACGTGGAGGCTGAGGACGTCCGCGCTCCTCAGCACGTCTTCCAAGCTCCTGGTGAACTTTACTCCCATCTCCTCAGCCTCCCTGCTGAGGTCGAAGACGTCGTAGGCTATTACGTTCATGCCCAGAGCCTTCGCCTTCTTGGCCACCTCCCTCCCGATCCTCCCGAAGCCCACCACGCCCAAGGTCTTTCCCGCTATCTCCATTCCCATCACCTTCTCCCACTTTCCCTCCAGCAGGGAGCGGTAGCTGTAGTGGGCGTTGCGGGCCAGAACTATCATCATTCCGATCACCAGCTCCGCGACCGCGTTCTTCAGCGCGTCCGGAGCGTTCACGACCCTTATTCCCCTCTCCTTCGCCGCCTCGAGGTCGATGTTGTCGAGCCCGCTTCCGGCTCTGGCTATCACCTTCAGCCTGTCCGCCGCTTCTATTACCTCCCTCCTAACTTTGGTTCTGCTCCTAACTATTAATACGTCAAAGCCCTTGATCCTCTCTTTGAGCACTTCGGGCTTGTAGGCATCTAGATCGACCACTACCTCTAGGCCCCTCTGCTTGAGCAGCTCGAGTCCCTCCGGGTGGACCTTATCCGTTACGAGGACTCTGTACATCCTCAACGCCGGTGGGCCGGGAGGGGGAAGTCCTTAAAACGTCTTGGAGAGCTTGTGCTCGAGCGCTCGCGCGTGGTACTTCATCCCCTCTATTTTTGCAATCTCTAAGGCAGTTTTAATGAGCTCCTCGGCCTCGGGGAAGGCCTCCACCAGCGCGGTCCACCGCATGAAGTCCGCGGGGCCCAAGGGGCCTCTGCCCTTAGCCCAGCCGGAGGTGGGGAGCACGTGGTTGGGCCCGGCGGCGTAGTCCAAGAACGGGCTGGGCGCTCTGAACGAGGCCGCTCCGGCCGCTGGGGGCTCGGCGAGGTCCGCGTAGAGCGAGACGTGCTCCGGCGCTATTTCCGAAGCGAGCTCCGTCGCCTCCTTTAGGTCCTTCACGACCGTGGCGTAGAGCTCGCCCTCGACCTCCTCGCCCGAAACCAGCCTCTCCACCTCTTCTGCCAGCTCCTCGCTGGTGGTGATCAGCAACGCGAAGCTCGTCGGTCCGTGCTCCGCTTGGGCCAGCATGTCGTAAGCTATCTCCACTGGGTCGGCGCTTTGATCGGCAATCACGACGAGCTCCGTCGGTCCGGCTATCATGTCTATCGGTACGTCTGCCGATGCCAGAAGCTTGGCGGCTTGGACGTAGGGGCCCCCGGGCCCGACCAGCTTGTGGACCTTCGCCACGTAGGCCAGGCCGGCAACCCCTTGGGCTCCTCCGGCGAGCAGGACCTCGTCCGCCCCCGAGGCCGCGAGCGCCGAGGCCACCGCCTCGCTGGTCGCGAAGCGCGGAGGCGTGGCCACTACTACTTCCTTAACCCCCAGCGCTTTGGCCGCTCCGGCGGTCATGAGGACCGTGGAGGGATAGGGGTAGAGGCCGCCGGGCACGTAGGCCCCGAGCCTCTCAACCGGAGACCAGAGCGATAGGGCCCTAACCCCCTTCCGGACGAAGGAGGAGCTCTTGGGAGCAACCTCCTTGTGGAAGGCGGATATCTGCTCCAGCGCCCTCTCAAAGAGGGAGACCAAGCTGTCCTTCGCGTAGGACTCTATTTCTTCCCTCTTCATCCACAGCGGCCCCTCGTAGGAGTCGAACGCTTCGTTGTACTTCCGAACAGCCTCCTCGCCCTTTGCCTTCACTTCCCTGACAACCGGCAGAACCCTCTCCACGTAGTCCCACAGGTCGAAGGCCTTCCTAACCAGCCGGGCCTCGCTGGGGGATATCCTCCTCAAGCCGCGACCCCCGCTCGCTCCGCGGCCTCGACAGAAGCCTTGCACTTGTCGCCCTCCTTCCGCGTCATCTCCTTTGGCTTCCACAGCTTGTTCGTCATAAGGCTCAAGCAGTAGGCCACGAAGTACGGCACGGGGCACGCGACTCCCTTTATCTCGGCCCCGCCGATGCCCTTGGGGCAGACCTTGCACCTCCCGGTAACTACCTCTATCTCCACCTCTCCGTCCTTCCTCTCGAACTTTACCTCCCCTTCTTTGAAGCCGTACTCCTTGAAAGCGGAGTAGAGGTTTTCGAGAGCGTCCTTCTGGGGGCTTACGACGCCTTTCTCGTACATGTATGCACAGACCTTCGGCACGAAGCGGCGGGCCAGCACGCCGACCGTTCCTTGGGTTAGAATGCCCAGTTCGTACAGCGAGCCCAGCAGGGAAGCCATCGTGACCGCGGGGAGGTTGACCTCCCTCTCCTTCACGACCTCGCGGGCCTCGTCGAAGAGCTTCCTCAGCTCCTCCAGCTTCAAGGGTATAGCCCAAAAGGGTGTGAAGGAGAGGAGTAATGAATCTTCGCTACTCCTTTATCACGTGAATTGCCAAGTCCGGACAGCTGTAGTCGCAGAGGTGGCAGCCGGTGCACTTGCTGGGGTCCACCACCTCCACCACCGGGTACCCTTGGTAGCCGAAGCGGTCGCTCATCCTCAGCACGGGCTTGTCCACCCTTCCGGCGTTGTAGAGGTTCGTTATCGGGCACACTTTTACGCATATCTCGCATCCCTTGCAGAACTCCTCTATTACCTCGATCCTCCACTTAGCCATCACGCCTCACCCCCTATCTTGAGCCCTTCCCGGAACGCCTTGATGTTGAGCTCTGCCTTGTCGCCGAACCTCTCTCTTATGATTTCCTCGACTACCTTCGGATCCGCGAGCGAAAGCCTCGCCACGAGCGCTCCGAGCATTACCATGTTGGCCGCCCTCACGTTGCCCAGCTTCCTCGCCACCGAGGATGCCGGAACCTTTATCACCTTGAAGTTGCCCTTCGGCTCGTCCTTTATGACGTCGGAATTTATCACAACTACGCCTCCTTCTTTCACCTTCTTGATGTACTTCGGATACGTCTTAGGGGCCATGAAGACAGTTATGTCCGCATATTCGAAGACCGGGTACTCCACGGGCTCGTCGCTCACCCTCATGTCCGCCGTGCTCTCCCCTCCGGAGATGAACGTGTCGAAGTTCTGCACCAGCGTAGCGTACTTGCCTTCCCTCACCAGCGCAGTTCCCAGTATTTTGCCCATGGTCAGTATGCCTTGCCCGCCTATCCCGGTTATCCTTACATCTTGAATCATCTTCTCACCCCCAAGGCGCTGTACAAGGTCTCCACGTACTCGGGAGCCTCCTTGTCCACGAACTTGCCCACCAAAATGGGCTTGCCGAACTCTATGCCGGCCTCCTCCAAGGC
>JAADDE010000050.1 GCA_013154085.1 Thermoproteota archaeon
TTTTGGTCGAGCGGTTAAGTATTGGATGCGAACTGCAGCGGCCGAGAAGTAAGATCAGAGCGAGCGGCCGTGTGGCCGGGGCGCGGCCACGCGCGAGGTTAGCAGGGAAATGGGCAAGGTTAATGCCCTAACCTTCTCCCCATCCAAGTATAGGGGCCCGAACAAGACCTCGGTAGCCCTCGCCAGACGCTTTCGAGCATCGACCTACGAGAGCCCAGCCAAGGCCTCCAACGCCTGAGCCTACATTAACTTGGCAAGAAACTGTGTTCAAAATTTATTAGACGTATCGACACACCGCCACCAGCGCGGGCGGGGCTTTGGGCAGAATTATCTACGCTGTCTACGAAAGGGGACTCTGCGCCCGCTGGAGAGGCTGGAGCTTCCAGAAGGAGCGAAGGTGAAGATAAAAAGAGAGGGAATCTACGGGCTCCTCAACGACTGGAAAGTAGATCCTCAGAAGTTAAAGGATGAACTGAGGAGCGTGCACGGTTGAGCATTCTTTGGCACGCTAATACTTACGCGCTAGTCGAAATTCTCAAAGGTAATCCATTGTACAAGAAATATGCGGAGGAGGACCTCATCACCAGCGAGCTCAACTTACTAGAGCTGATAAAGAGAAGGCCCTCGAGGTACTAGGGCTGCTCCGTGCCTTCGTAACCTTACTTAAGCCCACCGACGAAGATTATGTCGAAGCGTCAGCCCTGCGTCTGGAACTTAGAAAGAAAAGAACATCTCCTTGATAGATGCCTTAGGATACGTAGTGGCGAAGCGCCTCGGGATACCCTTCTCAACTGGCGACAGAGAGTTTAGGGGCCTCGAAAACGTAGAGTTCGTAAGGTAGGAGAGATAAGTTACACGTGCTGGAGGCGCTCTCATAGCGTCGCAACCTTCTCAGCCTCAGACAAAGAACCTTACAAACTCTGCGGAGAGCTCCTAAACCGCGACCTTGCCCGGGCGCTGGAGTTCGTGTTCGCCGACGTCTGAACTCGCCCCTCACTGTTTAAGCTCTTTTTCTACAGCTCGAAAGAGGTCAAAAACTTGACCGATCCCGGAGCTTTGAGAAAAATATTGGAAGAGCTGGAGGCCATAAAATCAGAAATACAGAAGTTGAAGAGGATCAACTGCGAGGAGAGGCTCTGGGACGTCTTGAGTCCCCACCCTCCCGGCACGTACGTCAAGGCAGTTTCCCGCTGTCCACTCATAGCGTTCGTGGGAGTAGCCAAGCCCACGCTGGGCTTGGAGAAGACAAGGGTCGAGGTGCTCGAAATAATGAAGGACGTCGTAGCGATGATCTGTCTCCACGACTCCGAGTACGTGACGCTGTACTTGGGAAAGGAGCCCCTCTGGAGGGCCAACAGCGGCTCGTGCTTCGTGGCGGAGCTCAAGGAGGGGGACGTGCTGGAGCTGGAGTTCACCAAGCCAGTCCAAGAGACCAGGCTGAACTTGGTTCCACTAGTGTGAGGCTACGGCGGTTATCGTGCGTCAGTACAAAATCAAAAACTCCCCATAGAGCCCACAGCCGGTAGTGAGAGCTTGTACCGCCTCTACCGCTTTAAAGACATCGTGAGGATCCCTCCGGAAAGGTTCGGCGAGGACTTGAGGAAGGTGGCTCTGGAGCTGCTGAGGGACGAGTACGAGGGCTTGCTCGACGAGGACTTGGGCTTAATACTGACCGTCACGGACGTGGACATAGCGCCGGAGGGCTACATAATCCCGGGCGACGGAGCGACGTACCACGAAGCGGTCTTCACCCTGCTGGCCTTCAAGCCCCTGAGGAACGAGGTGGTGGAGGGGATAGTTGTGAACGTTACCAAGAACGGGATCTACGTCAACATAGGCCCGATAGACGGCATGGTCCACCGCTCCCAGCTGGGCGATGAGAGGTTCGAGTACGATATGGCCACCGGAAGCATGGTGGGCACGCAGAGCAAGAGGAGGATAAAGAGGGGGGACCTCGTGAGGGCGAGGATAGTGCAGATCTCCACGAAGAGGGGGCTGAAGGTGGGGCTCAGCATGAAAGGGCCTTATCTGGGCAAAATTAAGGACGCGGAGGAGCTGCAGAAATGACGCGCAGGAGGAAGCTCTTCTTAGCGTGCCTCAGCTGCAGGGCGCTGGTGCCGAGGAAGGTCGCCGAGGAGGCCGGGAGGTGTCCCAATTGCGGCTCCACCGACCTGACGGAGAACTGGGAGGGAGCGATAATAATCCTCAAGGAGGAGTCGGAGCTGGTGGGCAAGCTGGAGTACCTAAAGAAGCCGGGGCGCTACGCTGTGGAAGTGGGAGGGGAGTGAGGCTCCCGAAGGAGCTGAGGACGCTCTTGGCCTCGCCCAGAGGGATTCTGGTGGAGGACGACTCCGTCCTGCCGGAGCTGCTGAAGGGGAGGGAGGTTGTCGCGGTGGGCGACGTGACGGCGAAGAGGTGCTTGGAGCTGGGCATAGTGCCGAGGACTGCGATCTTCGACGGCAGGACGAGGAGGTCCGAGTGGGTGGAGCTCAGCGCGCCGAACGGGGTGCTGAAGGCGGTCAACCCCCCGGGGAGGATATGCCTAGAGGCCGCCAGAGTGGTGAAGGAGGCGGTGAAGGAGGGGAGGTGGGTTAAGGTGGAGGGCGAGGAGGACTTGCTCGCGATGCCGGCCCTCCTCGCTTCAGAGGACGGCTGGGTGCTCCTCTACGGCCAGCCCGGGGCCGGGGTGGTCTTGGTGGAGGCGAACGAGCACACCAAGGCCCACTTCGCCGAGCTCTTGGCTCTTTGCGAGGGGGACGCTGAGGATCTGCTAGAGGAGCTCTACGGAGACCTTGGCGAGGCCCTTCTCAGAGAGCTTGACGAGGGCCTCTACGGCCTCCTGTTCGGAGAGCCCTAGCTTCCTCGCCTCCTCCACGAACTTGGTCAAGTCCGTTCTTCCCCTCTCCAGTATCTTTATCGCCTTCTCCTCGGCCGGGCTGAGCTTGGTCCTCAGCTTTATGCTCAGGAGAGTCCTCGCCCTCTCGAGCGTTGCGTAGAGGGACTGGTAGGTGGCGTCTATCATCCCCGGCGGCCTTACGGACTCTAGCTTGAGCTCTATCGATGCAATCGTCTTGTTTAAGTCATCCGTCTTGACGCCCAGCTTCGAGGCGACCCGGAGTATCCTCTTCAGCTCCTCCGCGCTCCTCCTCAGCTCGCCCAGCGCCCTCTCGTGGCCGGCCTTGAGCTCCCTCAGCACGGCCTCGGCCTCGGCCTTGAGCGAGCGGAGCTCCTTCCTCAGCTCCTCCAGGAGCGCCCCCAGCTCGCTGGCGGAGCCAGCGCTCACCTCCTTGGCCGCGCTCTCGTACTCCATCTCTATGGCAGAGATCCTCTCGCACTTGGGGAGGAGCTCCGAGGCGACCGGGGTCCCGGCGTAGAACTTCTCTATGAAGGAGCACCAGCTCTTCACCTTCCTTATGCTCCTCTCCAGCTCCTCCTCCTCCCTCGCCACTTCACCCAGCTTCATCACTATGCTCAGTATCCTCTGGTCCGTCATGCTCACGCTTGAGAGGGCCTTGTCCAGCAGAACCTTCAGGTCCTCCAGAGAGTCCACGGCCACGTCCTCCGGGAGGAGCTCCCGCGGGAGGACGGCGTGCCTCACGAGGACCTCGTAGGCCTTCGAGGCCAGCTCGCTCCCGTAGCTCCGGAAGGAGAGCTCCTTCAGCTTCTCCTCTACCCTCCTCCTGCTCTCCATCATCTTCGACGCCATCTCCTCTATCTCTTCCAGGAGCCTCCTCGTCCTCTCCACCTCCCTCTCCAGAGCCTCTGCCTCCTTCTCCAAGAGGTAGTACTTGACGTTGAAGTACGATGCCCTCCTCCAGTCGCGGGGCTCGTAGAACTTCTCGAAGTAGAACCTCTCGGGGAGGACCCCTTCCTTCCGCATCGCCGACACGGTCTTCTCTATCTCCTCCTTGGTGAAGAACTTGTCCGCAAGCTCGTCCATTTTCTTAAGCATCTTCTTCAGCACCACGCTCTCCTTCATCTCCTCCGCGTCGAGCACCGGGATCCCGAGCTCGTCGGAGACCCTCCTCAGCGCCTTCCGTACGGACGATATCGTGCCCGTGACGGAGGCGCTCGCCTCCTCGACGAGCCTGCTCCCCTCCCTCCAAGCCCTCTCGGTGACGGGCACGAGGGACTCCTTCAAGTACTTGGACAGGGAGAGGAGGAACGCCGTCCTCCTCGCCACCGTGGCCTTGGACGGCTCCGACCGGAGGGAGGCCACGCCGTCCAGCACGTAGTCCTTGACCTCGTCCAGCATTATCACGTTGTCCTCCTTCTTCTTTGAAACTACGATGTGGGCGTAGCTCCTCCAAGTGGGCCCGAGGGAGCTCCACAGCTCCTTCAGCCTCTCGGCCTCGCTCTCAAGCTCCTCCACCAAGCTCCTCGTATTCACCAAGCTCACGAAGTAGGGCTCGCTCCCCCTCCTCTCAACCTTCACGAGGCCCCTCCTCTCGAGGATCTTCAGGTAGAAGTCCGAGAGTATGCGCTTGTTGTGCGAGAGCACGATGAACTCCTTCGCCAGCTCCCTCCACGGGCTCCTCCCGCCCCTCTCCTTCAGCAACTTCAGCATCCTCGACTCGACCTTGCTTAGCGCTATCCTCAGCCGGCCGTCCTCCAGCCTCTCCAAGAGGCCGGCGCTCACGAGGTCGTCCTCGTACTTCTTCAGCCCGCGCACGTTCTCTATATCGAGTCCGGACGCGAAGGGGGCCCTCCTCCTCGACCCCCTCCCGTATATCATGAACCTCCTTATCGTTTTAATTACGTGCTCGAACACCTCTTCCGTTGTGAGGACGTCCTTCGGATAGGCCAAGTAGAAGGAGTAGGCCTCGGCTATGGCCTCCTCGCTGGCCCCCGAGGGCCTCTGGAAGTCCTCCACGATTATTCCCTCCTCCTTGGCCTTCTCTATCCACGCCTCGAGGGCCTTCGGTATGCCCAGCTCCTCCCCGATCTGCTTGAGGGTCAGCCTCGCCTTCTCCAAGTCCATCAGCGCCCTCCTCTCGGGCTTGGAGGAGAAGAGCTCGTACACGGCCATCTGGACCAGCTTCGCCTCCCGCGCCTCCAGCACCACCGCGTCTATCGGGAGGAGCGAGACCTTGTCCTTGACCCATTCATAAAGCTCCGGCTTGGTGAGTATTAGGAGGAGGTGGGAGCCCTCCCTCTTCGCCGCCCTGCTGGCCTCCTCGAGAGCCTTCATATCTGCGGAGAGCAGCACTTTGACGGCCACCTTCAGCTGGACCCCTCCCAAGTCGATCCCGACGCTTCTGCCCAAGAGGTTGCCCTTGTAGGAGTTCACGACGACTTCGGCCAGAACCTTGTCTAAGTTCACTTCCCCCTTTATTAGGGCGTTGAGCGCCTCCTTCCAGGCCCTCGCCCTCAGCTGGGGATCCTTGATGAAGGAGGCCGCCGCTACGGCCGGGGGCGGGTAGAGGTTCAAGGCATGCCTCCGGGAGAGCACGTAGGCCTCCTCGAGAGCTATTCCCTCCTCCTCGAGCTTCTTCTTCAGATAGGCAACAAGCTTCTTCGCGTCGCTCACCACCTTCTCACGGGAGAGGATCTCCTCCACGACCGCCTCCTCCCCCTCGCCGGGGATCACTAGGTAGTACTCGTCCCTCCAGAGGCCCTTCGGGTAGGTGAGCTCCTCGATGAGGGCCTTCAGGGTGCCTTCGTCTATGTCCGGGAAGAGGCTCTTCAGCGAGGACGTTATCACCTTGAATGCCTTCTGGTACTCGGAGGTCCTCCAGACCCTCGCGACGAGGGGCTCGGAGGCTATGGAGGCCCTCTGGTCGAGGACCTCCAGAACCTCCTTAGCTTTCTCGACGCCGCTCAGCTCCTCCAGCTCGCCCTCGCTGAGCGGGTAGTAGTAGGCCGCCAGGGCGGCCAGAACCCTCTTCTTGTCCTCCTCCCCGTAGGTGAGGGGAAGAAGGGCCTTCTCGTAGTAGAGCTTGTCGAGGGCCTTCCCGGAGCCGACGTAGGTGAACACGGTGGCCCTCGAGAGTATCGAGACCAGCTTCTCCGGGTCTTTGGTGGGGACCGTACAGCCCCCCTCCACGAGGGAGCTCATGACGAAGTTGGTGAGGCTGGTCAGGGCGCCGGGGTTCCCTTGGGAGGCCGTGAAGAGGGTGTTGACGAACTGGTGGGGGACCGGCGAGAACTCCTCCCCGTAGGCGTACTTGAAGAACGAGGCCGTCAGCCGGTAGGCCTCGCTCCTCGTGAGGGGCCTCAGCTCCAGCTTGAAGTGGAGCCTCCTCTCGGCCCTTCCCTTCAAGCTCTCGTCTATATCTGCCAAGCTCAAGGCTTTGTGGTATGCGTACGGAGTCATTGCAATTACCAAGTGGAGCCTTCCCGGGTACCTCTCCTGCAAGTACCCGAACTGGCCGTTGATGAGCTCCACCAGCCCGTTTATTATCTCCTTCACCACGTCCTTGTTCGAGGGAGACACTATCTCCTCGAACTCGTCTATGAACACCACTATCCTCCTGCCCTCGAACTTTTTCATGAGCTGGTCGAGGGCCTTCTTCGCGTACTCGTGGACGGGCTCGCCGGAGTAGGGCTCTATGAGCTCCTCACCCCTCTCTAAGTGCTCCATCGCCAGCGAGTGGAGGAGGGCCGCGAGGAAGGTGGCGGCGGAGGACTGGCCGGGGGAGTGCTTCATGCTCCTTATGCTGGAAACAAGCCTCTTCACGCTCGTTTCGAGCAGAACGACCTCATCCGGGGCCAGGGCCTTCATGTAGCCGTCGAAGACGCTGGTCTTCCCCTCCCCCCACTCTCCTATGACGAACATGGAGACCGTCTCCTCCGCCCTGGTGACCATGTTGAGGAAGGATCTGACAACCTCCTCCACGTCCTCCCTTACCTTCACCCCCGCCTCCCAGAGCTCCTTGACTATTTCAGATACGCTCTTGCCCGTTATGCTCGGTGCCTTCTTCGGCAGTGGTCCGCATTCCATACTTGTACCGTTGAGCCGTTTAGTTTCGCTGAGCTATTAACTGACGGGAGGAGCCTGAAAGTGCCGTCCAGCTCCCAAGGCGGTGCGCGCCTTGCACTGCCCCAGCGCGCGTGTGCCCCGCCGTGGAGGCGGGCTTGCCCATCCGCCCGCTTCGAGCGGGCGTGAGGCATCCCAGCCGTCGCCGGGAACGGCGGGGCCGAGGGGTCCGGCTAAAAAGCTCGGTAAAAAGGTAGGGGCGGTAGGAGCATGACGTGCAAGCCCAAGGTAGTGAAGTGGGACGAGGTGGAGCCCCAGAAGGTTCCGGAGAGCATGGCCACCAAGACCACCATAAGGTGGGTCATAGGCCCCGGCGAGGCGCCGAGCTTCTACCTAAGGGTCTTCGAGGTGGAGCCCGGAGGGGAGATCTTCGAGCACTCCCACCCGTGGGAGCACGAGATCTTCATACTCAGCGGGAAGGGGATAGTCGGGATAAACGGAGAGGAGCACGAGGTGTCCGAAGGGACCGTGATATACATTCCCCCGTGCGCCAAGCACTACTACAAGAACACCGGAGAGGAGGTGCTCCGCTTCATATGCGTGATCCCCAAGGAGGGGGCGAAGTAGGGGGCCGATGAGGAGTTCGAGCGGCTCCGACGGGCGTGAGGAGGGGTAGAGTCTCCGAGGGGCCTCAGAGCGACCGGAGGGCCCTTAGGAGCTCCCCGTACGCCTCCCTCCCGTAGGCGTAGAGGTAGACCTCCATTCCCTCGCACACCTCCTCCATCGCCCTCGCCATCTCCCTCACCGCCTCCTCAACGCTCAAGCCGCCCACGCCAGTTCCCATGAGCGGGAGGGCTATCTTCTTTAAACCCATCTTTTTTGCAAGCTCCAGCGCCGCCTTCGTCGCTAGGTACGCGTTCTCCGGCGGGATCCTCATGGCCGGCCTCTCCATGGTGGGGGCGTGGATCACGTACCTCACCTTCAGCCTCCCGGCCCCGGTAGCGATAGCGCTCCCCACCGGCACGGGGGCCTTCTCCAGCGCCTCCCTCTCTATCTCCTCCCCGCCCTTCCTCTTTATCGCCCCCGCGACCCCTCCTCCCATTACCATCAAGCTGTTGGCCGCGTTCACCACCGCGTCTCCCTCGAACTCAGTTATGTCGCCCTCAACCGCGTGCACCGTACAGCCGCCTATCTTGAAGGACTCCACCCTGCTTCCCGGCCGGCCGGCGAAGTCCGGATAAAAGGGCTTGGCCCAGCCCCGGCGAGGCGCCTTGATAGAGAGGGTCTCCGCGCTCCTGCTGATGGCCTTAACGGTCCACGCCCTCGCGGTCCACGCCTCAGCCGGGGAGGTGGACCCGTGGGAGGTCGTTCTGCTGGAGCTCCTCTGGGTCCCGGTGCTCCTCAAGGCCCCGTGCGACAGGAGGGCGCTGCTGGTGGTCTTCGCCGGCTACAGCGGCTACTTCTTGCCCAGGCTCATCCCCCCGGACCTCTTCGTCGCGCTGGCGGGCGCCGACATAATCTTCAACAACGCCGTGCTCCAGCCCTTGGGCATAAGGCTGGAGGCCGTAAACGGGCAGATAGTGATCTTCCTCCGCGGGGAGCCCTACGCGTACTACGCCGTCGGCTGCTCGACCCTCCGCTCGGGCCCGTTTCTGGCGCTGATGCCCCTGGCGGCCAGGGGAAGCTGGAGGAGGAGGCTGCTGGCGGCCATCCTAGGCTACGCGCTGAGCTTCCCCTTCAACGCGCTCAGAATAGCGTCCATAGTGCTCTTGGACGAGCTCGTCGGTCTAGGGCCCTGGGCCGCCCACCTGCTCGCCAGCCCGCTGATGTCGCTGGTCGTGGCGACGATAATCATGATAGTACAAGAGCTGGTGCTTCCGGGGTACCTCGATCAGATGGCGGACGGGGTTGAGTGCTTGATCAGGCTGGCCACGCCTTGGTGGCGGAGTAGGAGTACCTAATCCCGAGGCCCAGCAGTATGCCCACGAGGTTCGCAATTAGGTAGTTGATGCCTATGGACGTCAAGCCGAGGAGGACAGCTATCTGCACGACCGCGCCTAAGGCGCTGCCGAGCTCGTAGTGCGCCAGCCTGCGCGCCGGCGATCCCCTCCTCCTATCCTTGAAGGTTATCATTTCGTGGAGGATGAAGTTGTAGAGCACGGAAGCCTCGAAGCCCGCCAGGCCGGCCAGCGCAAGGCCGGCGTAGCCCAGACCTTTAGCCCCCAACAGCTCGTAGACCGCGTAGAGCGCGGCCTCGTTGACCGCTATGCCGGTGGCCCCTATCGCGGCGAAGGTGATCATCCTCCTCAGCTCCCCGGTCTCCCTCGCGAGCTTGAGGAGGTGCAGCAGGTACTCCGCCATCACCCTCCCGCCGAGCTTCGACTCGCCGGCCAGCCTCTTCCCGAAGACGTAGGGAACCTCGCAGACCTTCTTGAAGTTCCCCTTCGCTAGGATTTCGAGGAGTATCTTGTAGCCGAGGGGGTTCAGGGGCTTCTTAGGGTTTTCGACAACCTCCCTCTTCAAAGCGAAGAACCCGCTCATGGGATCCGTGGTGTACTTCGTGGCCGGAACCAAGAGCTTGGCCAAGAGGGTCGCGCCCCTGCTTATGATCTTCCTAACGGGGTTCCAGCCCCTCACACCCTCCCGGTGGGCGTAGCGGCTGGCTATCACTAGGTCGCATCCCTCCTCCAGCTTCTCGACCAGCTCCGGCACCACCTCGGGAGGGTGCTGGAGGTCCGCGTCCATCACCACTAGGTATTTCCCCTCTGCCAGCTCGAAGCCCTTTAGGACCGCGCTTGCCAGGCCCTTCTCGCCCTTCCTCACGAAGACCTTCACCTTTCCGTGCTTCAGCTTCAGCTTCTTAGCGACCTCCGCCGTGCCGTCCGGCGAGTCGTCGTCGACTATTATGAGCTCAAAGTCTATTCCGGCCCTCCCCAAGGCCTCGTCGAGCCTCTTTGCTAAAACGGGAACGTTGTCCCTTTCGTTATACGTCGGCACCACTATGGAGACTTTGGGCATACTGCTTCATCCGAAGATCGACGGGAGGCCCCTCCTTAAGTTCCTGTAGAGCGAGAGGGCCCACACCGCTACAGCGGTAACGCTCTCGAACGGCACCTGCGCGTCGAAGAACACCGGCCACCCGCCGTCGTCGAGCTGGGCCTCCAGAAGCGCCGCGACGGCTTTTTCGATTACGTCCCTCACGTACGCGTCCTCCAAGCCTGCCGAGGAGAGCAGGCCGAGGAGGGACCAAGCGGTGGCCCAAGGGGTGTCTCCTATGCGGTCCTCCTTCTGGTGGGATATCACGAACTCCACCGCGTTCCTCAGCTCCGGCCCCCTGTAGCCGTAGAGGCTCAAGTACAGCATCACTCTGGCCGTGCAGTCCAAGCAGTTGTTGTCCCACGAGCCGTTCATGCTCTGCAGCTTGCTGAACCACCTTCTCATCCTCACGTAGTAGTGCATCGGCGCCTTCCATATCTCCTCTACGTACTTCCTTCCAGCAAAGAATATCGCGAAGAGCACCTCAGCCGAGGCCCAGTGGCTCAGCCCTCCTCCGGGGTTGGCCTCCCAGCCGCCGCACGGCATCTCGCCGTTCATCAGCGCAAATATGCCCAGCTCCACGTTTCTGCGGTACATGTCCAAGGCCGTCCTCTCCGAGCCCACCAGCACCCCGAGCATCGCCCTGGCGCTCCCGTAGTAGGAGCCCGGGGAGGTGGCGGTGGTCCACTGGAAGAAGCCGTCCTTCCTCTGCCTCTCTATGATGAACTTAACTGCTTGGGAGATGCTTATGTCGTCCGGGTCGAGGCCGGCCTCCCTCAAGGCCACAACTACCAAGCCGGTCAGGCCGGTCTGGGAGGAGTCGCACGCCCCCCAGCCGCCGCACTCGAGCTGCCTCATCTTAAGCCACGAAACGCCTCTCGACACGGCGCCCTCAACTTCCTCCATAGAGAACGACATGCTCCTTCCCCAACCCCTATTTTCGCTATAGGATTAGTGCTTTAGCGGGGCCCGGCGGTGGAGGTAGCAAAGGTCCTCAGCGAATACGACCTCTCCAAGCTGGCCGTCGCTACGGCCGGGAGCCACTCGGCGCTCCAGATCCTCCACGGGGCGAAGAAGGAGGGCTTGAGGACCGTGCTGATAGTGAAGAAGGACAGATACGAGTTCTACCGCACCTTCTCCCACTTCATAGATTCCTTCATAATCGTCGAGAGCTGGGGCGAGGTGGCTCAGAGGGAGGTCGTGGAGGAGCTCCTCGCGCTAAACTCCGTAGTGGTGCCGCACGGGAGCTTCGTGGAGTACGTGGGCGCGGAGAGGATGCTCCGCTACCCGGTCCCGATCTTCGGGTCGAGGAAGATACTGATGTGGGAGTCCGACCAGAGGAAGAAGATGGAATTGCTGAGGTCGGCCGGCATAAGGGTGCCCAAGGAGTTCTCCAGCCCCGACGAGGTTGATCGACTGGTCATAGTGAAGCTCGGGGGCGCGAAGGGAGGGAGGGGCTACTTCCTCGCGAGGACGCCGGAGGAGGTGAAGAGGGGCTTGGAGAGGCTCGGGAGCCCGGAGAACTACATAATCCAAGAGTACGTGGTCGGAGTCCCGGCCTACTACCACCTCTTCAACTCGCCAATCTACGGAAGGCTCGAGATAACCGGGATGGACATAAGGTACGAGAGCAACGTCGATGGCCTGAGGAGGCTTCCGCCTGAGTACGCGAAGGAGATAAGCCCGACCTTCACGGTCGTGGGAAACATACCCATGGTGCTCAGAGAGAGCTTATTGATTAAAGTATTCGAGTACGGGAGGAGCTTCGTCAGGGCCACGGAGGAGCTCGTGGGGGAGGAGATAGTGGGCCCGTTCTGCTTGGAGTCGATAATAACTGAAGAAGGGGAGATAGTGGTCTTCGAGTTCTCCGGGAGGATAGTGGCCGGCACCAACGTCTACGTCCACGGGAGCCCGTACTCTTGGCTCTACTGGGACGAGCCCATGAGCGCCGGGAGGAGGATAGCGAGGGAGATAAGGAAGGCCAGGGACCGGGGGAGGCTGGAGGAGGTGCTGAGGTGAGGAGTTTTCGGGGTGCCCGAGGCCTCCGATGAGGAGGCGGTTACCCCACCGATGATAAGCTCCTACTCCCCCAGCCGGAGAGGGTAGGATGAACTGCGCCCTCTGCGCCTTGATGGCGGTCCTCCCGGTAGTTGAGGTTAGGGGCGCTGTCCCGTGCCTCGCCCTGCTCAAGTGCCCCATCGAGTACCTCCTCCTCGCCTACGCGCTCTGCACCGCCACCGGGATAGCGGTGTACCTCTCCTTGGGCAAGCTCGTCCCCCTCGCGGAGCGCCTCTTGGAGAGGAGGTGGAGGCCCGGGGCTGAGCTGCTCAAGAAGGTCATGGAGAGGGCCGAGAGGGGAGCCGGCGAGAAGGTGGAGAAGTACGGCACGCTGGGGCTGGCCCTCTTCGTGGGGATCCCGTTGCCGGGAACCGGCGTCTGGACCGGCGCCCTGGCCGGCTACCTCCTCGGCTTGAGGAAGAGGGATGTAATAATAGCCTTGGCTCTGGGCAACGCGCTCGCCACTGCCTTAATGGCCTCCAGCTATCTGCTGTCGGGCCCCTAAGGCCCTCAAGGGCCCGGCGTAAGCCCCCGCCACCCTTCAGTTGATAACTCTCCCGTGGGGAGCGGGACCGGCTGTGGCGATGTCGGCCAACATACCGCTCAAGAGGGTGGGCAAGTACGAGTGGATGATAGAAAAGGGAGTAAAGCCGTGCATGAAGGTTCCTGCAATCATTTTCGCCGACGAGTACTTGCTCGAGAAGATGAAGAGCGACCGCACGCTGGAGCAAGCGGCGAACGTGGCCTGCCTGCCCGGCATACAGAGGGCCTCCTACGTGATGCCCGACGGCCACCAAGGCTACGGCTTCCCCATAGGAGGGGTGGCGGCCACGGACCCGGAGGAGAACGGCGTCATCTCCCCCGGAGGGGTGGGCTACGACATAAACTGCGGGGTCAGGCTCATAAGAACCAACCTCGAGGAGAAGGAAGTTAGACCGAAGCTGAAGGATCTGGTCTACGCAATATTTAGGAACGTCCCCTCCGGACTCGGGAGCACCGGGAAGCTGAGGCTCAGCGTCAGCGAGCTGGACCGCGTCCTCGAGGAAGGGGTCTACTGGGCCGTGGAGAGGGGCTACGGCTGGAGCGAGGACCCGGAGCACATAGAGGAGCACGGAGCCATGAAGAGCGCCGACGCGAGCAAGGTGAGCATAAGGGCGAAGAGGAGGGGGGCTCCCCAGCTGGGCACCTTGGGGAGCGGGAACCACTTCTTGGAGATACAAGTCGTCGACAAGATCTACGACCCGGAGGCGGCGAAGGTTATGGGCATAACCCACGAGGGCCAAGTAATGGTCATGGTCCACACCGGCTCCAGAGGCTTGGGCCACCAAGTTGCGAGCGACTACTTGATCAAGATGGAGAGAGCAATGAAGAAGTACGGAATTCAAGTGCCCGACAGGGAGCTGGCCTCCGTGCCCTTCAACACTCCGGAGGCCCAAGACTACTTCAAGGCAATGAGCGCCGCCGCCAACTACGCTTGGACCAACCGCCAGCTCATAACCCACTGGACGAGGGAGAGCTTCAAGGAAGTATTCAAGACCGACCCGGAGAACCTCGACATGCACATAGTGTACGACGTCGCCCACAACATAGCAAAGATAGAGGAGCACGACGTGGACGGCAGGAGGAAGAAGCTGGTGGTCCACCGCAAGGGGGCCACGAGGGCCTTCCCGCCCGGGCACCCGGAGATACCGAAGGACTACCAGAGCATAGGCCAGCCCGTGCTCATACCCGGCTCCATGGGGACCGCGAGCTACGTACTGACCGGCGTGCCCACCGGCGCGAGGGCGTGGTACAGCACGTGCCACGGGGCCGGGAGGTGGCTGAGCAGGGCCGCCGCGATAAGGACCTACCGCCCCAGCCAAGTGATACAGCAGCTCGCCCAGCAGGGGGTCGTGATCAAGGCCGCCCAGGCGAGGGTCGTCGCCGAGGAGGCTCCGGGGGCCTACAAGGACGTGGACAAGGTCGTGAGGGTGGTCCACGAGGTGGGCCTCAGCAAGCTGGTGGCGCGCTTGAGGCCCATAGGCGTGGTCAAGGGCTGATGAGGACCTGGGCCCTTGGGCGAGCGGTGAGCGCGTTTTTGCGCCCCGAAGCCCCTAAGGGGGAGCCATGATCTGGACGCCGGAGGCGAGGGACGGAGCCGCCAGAGCGGGGAGGCTGTTCGTCGCCGGAAGGGAGGTGGAGACGCCGGCCCTGCTCGCCGTGGTGGACCCGGACCCGAAGAAGCAACTGGTCCCCCTCGAGGAGATCAGGAGGGCCGGAATAGAGGTAATAATGACGTCGGCGTACATCGCGAAGAGGAAGGTAGGAGAAAAGAACCTCAAGGAGCGCTTGGGCTGGGACGGGGTGCTCTACACGGACTCCGGGACCTTCCAAGCGTACAGCAGAGGGGTCAGGGTGGACCCGGAGGAGTCGGTGAGGTACCAAGTTAGGGCCGGCGCCGACATAGTCACGCCGGTGGACCTCTTCTCCCTGCCCACGGACGGCTACGAGGAGGCCTTCAGGAAGGCGGAAATTTCTTTCAAAAGGTGGAAGGCCGCGAGGGAGCTGGCCGGGGAGGTCAGCGCCCCAGTTCAGGGGGGCCTCCACCCGCGGGTCAGAGCCCTCTTCGCTAGGAGGTACTCGGAGGAGGGCGCGAGGCTCCTCGCGGTGGGAGGAATAGTTCCGCTAATGGAGGCCTACCGCTTCAAGGACTTGGTCGACGCGCTGGTGCCGGTCCTCGCCTCGAGGCCGCCGGAGGCCGCGGTCCACGCCTTCGGGGCCGGGCACCCGCTCCTCTTCCCCCTGCTGGTCTTCCTCGGGGTCGACCTCTTCGACTCAGCGATGTACGTGCTCGCCGCGAGGGAGGGTAGGTACCTAACTCCCTTCGGCACCTTCCGCTTGGAGGAGCTCTACAGCATGAGGGAGCTACCGTGCAGCTGCCCCGCTTGCTCCTCGGTGACGCCGAGGGACCTAATGAACATGAGCAGGGAAGAGCAGATCAAATTCTTGGCCAGGCACAACTTGCACGTTTCGGCAAAAATGGTAGAGGAGATGAGGGAGAGGATAAGGTACGGGAGCTTCCACAAGTGGGCCTTGGCCTTCGCCCACGTGCACCCGAGGCTCTACGAGGCCTTCGCTAGGGTGCTGACCCGGTGGAGGGGGTACTTGGAGAGGGAGAGGAACGCGCTCCCCTCCTCCCCTCCCCCGAGGGGCTGCTACCTCTGCGACCTCAGCCCGGAGAGGGACCCCCTCCCGGAGGGGAGGGTCAGGGCGGAAGAGCTTCTGGCCTCCATCACGAGGAGGGCCTACGGGAGGGAGCTCGGGGGAGCGGTGAGGGCCGCCCGCGAAGGGCTGGTGTGGGAGGGGAAGCTGATAAGGCTCAAGCCCCCGAAGGCCGAGCTCCCGGAGGAGGCGCTGGAGCGGCTCTGCACCTTGGAGCTCCGCCGGGAGCCCGGGGAGCGGATAAGGAAGGGCGACGTGGCCTCGCTCAAGTGCGCCTTGAGGCCCAACCAGGAGGTCTTGGCCGTGTGGAGGGGAGGCCGGAGGAGGGCGCGGTCGCTTGTGTCCCTCGCCGAGTTCGCCCTCGCCTCGGATGAAGCGGTAATAGCGGAGCTCTTATGACTCGACCAGCGCCTCCAGCACAGCCTTCGCGGCCTTGTCCATCACGTCTGCAAGCTCTTCGTGGTGGAGGAGGTCCTTCTTGCCCGGGTCCACTAAGCTGTCCGCGATCACTACCAAGGCACCGGTCTTGAAGCCCCTCATCCAGCCCAGGGCGAAGAGGGTGGCGCACTCCATCTCCACCGCCACGATCCCCCTCTTCGTCCAGAACTCCACGAAGTCCGGGCTCTCCGCGTAGAAGGCGTCGTTGCTCACCACCGGCCCGGTGTGGACCTTCAAGCCCTCCTCCCTCGCCTTCTCGTAGAGCTTGACCGTGATCCACGGGTCGGGGGAGTTGGGGAGGCACGCGTTGGGCGCGTAGACCCCGAGGACCCCTCCGCAGTAGTGCGCCGCGCCGGTCACCACGACGGCATCCTTGACGTCTATCTCCTTCTTCATGCTTCCGGCTGTGCCGAGGCGGACTATGTACTCGGCGCCCAGCATCCTCAGCTCCTCGAACACTATCGCGGCCGAGGGCCCTCCTATGCCGTGGACAGCCACGCTCACCGGAACGCCCTTGTACTTGCCGGTGAACACCAGCAGCTCCCTGTTCTCGCTCACCAGCTTGGCATCCTCGAGGAACTTCTCCGCTATGTCCCTGGCCCTAGCGGGATCGCCGACGGCCACGACCCTCTCGGCCACCTCCCCGGGCTTGGCCGTCAAGTGCTGGGGCTTCACGCCTTCCACCGCGGGCCGGAAGGAAGGGAGGATCAAAAGCCCGAGTCCGGGACGGGCAATTGAAGGGATCCGGGGACTGGTCAGCCCAGCTTCATCAAAGCCACAATTATTCCAACAACAATGCTTATCCACATAGATGCCATCAGTCCTATCATCCACTTCATTAAACTATTGAACTGAGCTCTCATTTCTGCAATCTCTTTCCTAACGCTTTCCACCTTAACGTCGAGCTCGCCCTTCAAGGCCTCAACCTTGTTCTCCACGCTGCGTATGTCCTCCTTGAGCTCATCCCTCACGGCCTCTATCTTTCTTTCCAGATCAGACCTAACGTCCTCGATCTTCCTCTCCAGATCAGTCCT
>JAADDE010000025.1 GCA_013154085.1 Thermoproteota archaeon
CACCCGGCGAGCCAGCTGCTGAGGCTGTGGGAGGCGTTCGAGGTCAAGGCTATAATGCTCAACGCCTACCAGCTCAGCAGATCAAAGAAGCTGATGAGGGAGCTTGAGAAGGGGAGGGGGCTGAGGGAGGCCCTCGGCATCCCGGAGGAGGTCGAGCTCTGGCTGGACTCCGGGGGCTACCAGGCGATGAAGAGGGGAGTTCCCCTGAGCCCGGAAACGGTGGTGAGGTGGTACAGATTAATGAAGCCGGACTTCTGCGTGGCCCTCGACTCTCCCATAAAGCCCAACGACCCCAACGCCGAAGAGAAGGTGCGCCGCAACGTAAGGGTCGCGAGGGAGATGGAGGGAAGGGTTCCGTGCTCCCTCCTCCCGGTGTACCACCCGGTGGCGGACGAGCTCTTGGAAGAATACCTATCCGGCTACTCGGAGGTCGGCGAGAGGGCCGCGGTGGGCGGCTTGGTGCCGAGGATCTTAACGATCAAGAACTCCTCCAGAAAGGAGGGCTGGCAGTTCTTGGAGAGGGTCAGAAGGCTTGAAGGCCGCTGGCTCCACGCCCTGGGCCTGGGCTCAGCCCTGCTCCTCCCGAAGCTCAGCTCCATGGGCTACCAGAGCGCGGACACCCAGACGTGGAGGCACAAGGCGGCCTACGGGAAGATAATGCTCCCGGGGAGGGGGGAGAGGCACATAACGGACAAGCAGGTGAGCTTCGGGAAGAAGAAGATTGCAAAGGAAGAAATCGAGGAGGCCAAGGAGATAGCCGGGAGGCTCGGAATAGCTTGGGAGGAGCTGAAGAAGGACTTCAAGAAGAGGGCAATATTCAACGCGTACGTGCTCCACTTGGTGGCGGGTGGGCTGGGTTGAGGGCGGTCTTCACCACCAACCCCGGCCTAGAGGACGTGTGCGAGAGGGAGCTGGCCTCCTGGGGCCTCGAGGTGCTCGGGAGCTCCAAGGGCAGGGTGGAGGCGCTGGCCGGCAGCTTGGAGGAGCTGGCTTGGAGGCTCGAGAGGTCCAAGAGCGTCCACAAGGCCTTCGTGCTTCTCTACGAGGGCCCGCTGGAGGGCTTGAACCTTAGTGGGATAGAGAGGTTCGTGGGGCCCCACGAGACCTTCGCGGTGAGGGCCGAGAGGGTCGGGGAGGGGCCCCCATCCCCGGAGATAGCCAGGCTCGTCGGCGAGGAGGTAGTAAAAAGGGTCAAGGACTTCTTCGGGGCGCCGCCGGCGGTGGACCTGGACTACCCCTCTGTGGTCGTGAGGGCCGAGTGGTACTTCGACCGCCTGCGGGTGGGCGTGGAGGTCGGAGGGGAGGAGAGCCTCCACCGGAGGTACTACCGGGTTGAGGAGCACGTGGCATCCCTCAAGCCCACCATAGCCTACGCGATGCTCGAGCTGGGAGGGGCGCTGAGGGCGAGGAGGCTCCTCGACCCGATGTGCGGCTCCGGCACCATAGCGATAGAGGCAGCCTTGGGCTTTGCTGTTCCGGAGATAATATGCTCGGATATCAACAAGAAGTATATTGAAAAGGCCATTACGAACTCATACGTGGCGCGCGTAAGGGACTTGATCGCCTTCGCGGTCCACGACGCCGGGAGGGTCCACGAGCTGGTCGACTGGGCCGACCTTGTGGTCACCAATCCTCCCTTCGGGGTCAGGATGGGGAGCCCGAGGAAGGCCCTGAAGCTCTACGAGAGGTTCTTCCGCTCCGTAAGGAGGATCTTGAGCGGGAGGCTGGTCTTGATAACCCCGCTGGAGGAGGCGGGGGAGCTGATGAGGTCCAGCGGGCTCAAGGTAGTGGAGGAGAGGAGCGTCTACCACGGGGACCTCTGGGTTAAGCTGTTCGTGGCGGAGGCTTGAGGGGGATGACGACCCAACGCCTAGCCGAGGCGGTGAGGACCTTCCCTGCGGGCGTGGACCCCTACCAGTAGTGCTCCTCTCCGGGGAACTTCCCGCTCCTCACCTCCTCCGCGAACTCCCTCACGGCTTCAACAACCGCCTTCCCGCAGTCGAAGTACTTCTTGGCGAAGGGGGGGCTGAAGGGGGCCAAGCCCAAGATGTCGTGCATCACCAGCACTTGCCCGGAGCAGTGGGGGCCGGCGCCTATGCAAATGGTCGGTATGCTCAGCTCCTCGGTTATCCTCTTTGCTACCTCGGCCTTCACGAACTCCAAGACTACAGCGAAGGCCCCGGCCTCCTCCAAGGCCTTGGCGTCTTCAATCAGCTCCCTCGCCTCCTCCTCGCTCTTCCCCCTCAGGCGGTAGCCCCCGAGGAGGTGCCTCTTCTGAGGCGTGAGGCCCAGGTGGCCCATCACCGGTATCCCGGCCCTCACTATTGCCCTCACTCTGCCGGCCACCTCCCTCCCGCCCTCCAGCTTGACCGCCTCCGCTCCCGCCCTGACCAGCTCAACCGCACTCCTAACCGCTTCCTCGTCGGAAGCTTCGTAGCTTCCGAAGGGCATGTCGCCCACTATCATGGCTCTAGGCTCGGCCCTGGCCACGGCCGACACTGCCCGGACCATGTCGTCCAGAGTAACTTGGTTCGTGGAGGGGTAGCCCAAGACGACCATGCCCAGCGAGTCGCCCACGAGGATCGCGTCGACCCCGGCCTGATCGACCAAGCGGGCGAAGGCGTAGTCGTAAGCAGTCACCATGACTATCTTCTCCCCTTTCTTATACTTCTTCATTATCGTGCGAACCGTCACTTTGTCCAAAGCGCGGACCCCGGGCGGATGCGGGCGGAGCACCAATATTTCCTCACGGGTAGACCTCAACCCAGTACCTCGACGCGTCCCTCACCACCACGCTCGACTTCCTCTTCTCCTCCAGCTCATCCTCGGTGAGCGGGATTAAGGACGCGTCCTCGCCGAACAGCGAGTAGAGGAGCGACAGCCTCTCGGAAAGCTTCATGTTCTTAAAGTCTTCAGATATGATTATTAGATCTATGTCGCTCGTCTCCACGAAGTCCCCCCTGGCGTAGCTCCCGAACAAATAGACCTTGCTTACCCTTATTCCCCTCCTCCCCAGCTCCTCTGCCAGCTCCCTCACCTTCGACCTAATCTCCTCCAAGCGCTTCCTCCACAGCCTCCTTCGCTCTTCCAACAACCGCTCTGCAAGTCCAGAGCGCCCTCTCTGCGCTCTCTCTCGAGACGACCTCATCGGGCGGGCCCTCGACGAGGTCCGGGTACCTAGCGATAAAATAGTACTGCGTGAGCTCATATGCCCTAGACCACGTAGCTTCGTCCAAGCCCAAGTCTTCGCCCAGCTCCTCCCTAAGCCTCCTTATGCTGTGGGCCTTGGGGAAGCTCCCCGCCTTCAATAACAGCAGAGCCTTGAGGGCCTTCTCCACGGCCTGCTGGCACCAGAAGGTGGTGGCCGGGTAGTCGCCGTATTCAAAGCTCCTCTCGGCCCTCTCCAGATCCTTTTCGGCGGCCTTCATCCACCACTTTGCCCTCTCGTGCAACTCGGGGTTCCCGGGGACGGGGACCTTTCAAGGGTTCGGTGCGCGAAGCTTAGCGCCGAATAAGGGCCTCCCAAAGGAGCCCCCGGTGGACGGAGTGTGGAAGAGGTTCGTAATGCTGTCTACAGTGATCACAATAACCTTTGCGGCCTCCAACGTAGCGCTCCCGTACTTCCTCCTGTACTTGAAGGGGTCCCTCCACAGCTTGACGGCGGAGCTCCTCCCGGCCCAGAGGGTCGCGGTGGAGTTCGGCGTGCTGACCTCCTCTTTCATGGTGACGAGGGTCGTGGTCGCGTTCCTCTCGGGCTTCATAGCTGAGAGGGTGGGGAGGAAGGCCTCCATCTATGGAGGCCTCCTTCTCTACTTGATCACCGGCCTCTGGCTGATCTTCGCGGAGAGCTACGCGGAGGTGCTGGTAGCCAGGGCGCTCCAAGGGGTCGCTTCGGCTCTGGTCTGGCCCGTGGCCGAGTCCCTCCTGGTGGACCTAGTGCCGGAGCAGAAGACGAAGGCGCTCATGTTCTATGTAATGGGGATGAACGTAGGAATGATAGTGGGGCCGGCCTTGGGCGGGGCGGTGCTCCAAGCGTCGGCAGGCCTCCCGCTGGGGGTGGCCGTTAGGACTCCCTTCCTCCTCCTCCCCGTGGGCGCGCTGATAGGCTTGATGCTGGTGCTGAAGATACCGGACGTCCCGCACGCGGCGAAGATGAAGGTGAGGGAGCTCAAGGCAAAAGTAATGTCGGCGCTCTACGTGTTCTTCTTCAACGGCTTCGTGAACGGCTTTGCGGCCGGAATATTCATGAGCGTTGCGATAATATACATAATGCAGTAC
Organism: Thermoproteota archaeon; assembly: GCA_013154085.1. GTDB lineage: Archaea > Thermoproteota > Thermoprotei_A > Sulfolobales > Ignicoccaceae > Ignicoccus. The sequence goes on from JAADDE010000025.1 coordinate 4,279, forward strand.
GTGACCTCCGTGCCCCTCCTGCTCTCAGCCCTGATAGCCGGCGCCGGGATAGCCGGGATGCTCCTAGCAACCCCCCTCACCAGAAAGATAGACGCGCTCGACTTCAAGAGCAAGTTCAAGCTGTTCTTAGCGACGGGGGTGCTCCACAAGCTGAGCACCGCGCTGGTGGGCCTGACAACGAACTACTGGGCCCTCTTCGCAGTAATGACTGTGCAGAACTTTTCTATGATAATAGCTATGCCCCTCATGAGGAGCCTTCAGAGCGACATAATACCCAGGGAGGTGACGGCCAAGGTGTTCGGCATGCAGCAGGCGTCGTTCAACTTGGGGATGATCGCCGGACCGGTCGTGGGGGCTCTGATATACAACTGGCTGGAGGCCCACGGCCATGCCGGGGGGCTGACGTTCGTAATAGCCTCCATAATAGGGCTTGTGGGCGTGCTCAGCTTCCTAACTATAGACCTCGACGAGCTGAAGGAGGCGGCCGGACTGGGATGACGTGGGAGCCCGTTTCTCTGAAAGGTGATGAGGAGAACCCCCGTCAGACCTCCGGCCAGTGGGCCCAAGAGGGGAGCCTCGCGCCGGCCGCGGCCCTCACGTAGGCCTCCCGGAGCTCCGCCCACGGGACCTCCGGCGGCTCTAGGGAAGCTATCCTGACCACGTCCTCCACCGCCTCCTCGAGCCTCTCTTTGGGTAAGAACGGGAGGAGCCTGACCTCGATCATCACCTTCTCCAGGCTTTCCAAGAAGGGCCTCACGTCGCCCTCCAGCAGAGAGCTCAGCGCCTCCGGCCTGACCTCCCCGACCCTCCACCGGGCTATGGCCGGGCGGAAGCTCCACCTCTGCATGCCCTCCAAGACCCCCTCTCTGCTCGCCTCCCCGAAGCCCATGTCCGCCCTCCTGGCGGGGACCCTCCCGGACTTGAAGGCCTCAGCGAGCTCCGCCCAAGAGCTGAGGCTCAAGTCCAAGCAAGGGAAGGCCTCTTGGGGGGAGCCGGAGAGGAGGTCCGTCAAGACGTCCCTCCACGAGGAGAACGGCTTGGGGGCCCAGGGGTAGGGCATCGAGGCCCAAGCGCCCTCTGAGAAGAGCTGCCAAGCCCTAACGCGGTACTCCCTCCAGCCCGCGTATGGGGAGTTCCAGTACTTCTTGATGAGCCAGGGCGAGGCCTTGTTGAGCGCGTCCAGCGCCCTCGGGAGGTCTTCCTTCCCCACGTCTATCCATATCTGGGAGGAGGCCATGGTCGCTATCCTCCAGTGCTGGTAGCCGTACCAGTGGAGCAGGCGGTAGTGGGCCCTCGGGGTGGCGTTCTTGAGGTACCACCGGAGGCCCGGGTTGGGGTAGTAGGCCCTCTCGTACAGCTCCAAGCCCAAGGACTCCAGAACGGCGAAGGCCCTCTCGACGGCCCTGCTCCCCGGGTCCACCGAGACCTCTATTATGGCGCTGGTGGTGTCGGTCTTCAGCACGAAGCCCTTGCCCCTCTTCCCCACCAGCTGGTTTGTGCACGGGTCCTTCAGCTCCTCCCCCTCGACCCCCTCCAAGACCCTCAGCCACTCCTCCCTCTCCATCAGCTTCGGCTTGGCGGCGAGCGCCTCCAGCTCCAGGCCTATCAAGCGTTGCCCCTCGGCACTCCCTTGATCAACTCAATAACTCTCCTCCATGTGGGCTCGGGGCTGAGCGCTTGTTCGCGGCTCCCGACCCCCACAAGCTGGCCTTCAGAGAGCTGGAGGAGAAGATCAAGGCCGCCGACCCCGACGCGTGCTTAATGGCGCTGGTGACCTCGCCCCTGAACGCGGCCTCCCTTGACGTGGCCTACGTCCCCACGAAGATAGCGAAGTTGCTCGTCGACCTAAAGAGCGAGGGCTGCAGGAACCTCTACTTCCTCATCTACGCGTTCGGCGGCAGCATATACTTCCCAGAGACGTTCGAAAAGATAGTCAGAGGAATGGAGATAGACTCGGTCAACTTCCTCGTGCCCACCCGCTCCGGGGCGAACGCCTCCTTACTAATCCTCACAGTGTACGACAAGCTCTTCGTGAATTCGTGGACGATCATGGATCCCTTCAACGTTACCATATCCCTCCCTCCGGCCGCCCCGAAGGACATATCTCTGTTCCTCGGAATTTCTGAGTACCTAATGAGTTTGGTGAAGGGCGAGAAGAAGGACTTGGCCTCCCAGATAAGCGGCCAGGCCCTCAGCATCATGGCCAGCCACGGGATACTCTATGAGTACATAGAGGCCGAGAGGCTGCTCAACTACATAAACAGCTTGGTGGAGAACAAGATAAAACCGAAGCTGAAGGTTCCTCTGGAGGAGTTCAAGGACAGCTTCATAGGGACCGAGGAGAGGCCGCCCACGAACGTGTCCGGCGTAGAGGTAGCTAAGATGTTCGAGAACGTAGTGCTCATGGACAAGGAGGAGCCCGAGCTCTCGAGGCTCTCGAACTTGGTGGAGAGCCAGCTCTTGGAGTTCGTGGAGAGCAGAGGGGCAAGCGGAATAATAGCCACGAGGAGGAGGGAGGTGCTCTTAGGGTCAATGCCGGTCCTCCAGATCCCTAGCTGAGGTACCTCCGGTACAAGCTATGCTCCGCCCCGAGCGCGTCCAGAACCTTTCCGGCCACGAACCTCACGGCGTCCCTCAAGCTCTTCGGCCTGTTGTAGAAGGCCAGAACCGGGAGCACCACCGCCGCGCCGGCCTCGGCGAGCCTCCTCATGGCCTCCAGCTCTATGGCGCCCACAGGGCTCTCCCTCGGCACGACCACAACCTTCCTCCTCATCCTAAGTCCGTTTAGGATCACCCTTACTGCGAGCGTGTCGGCGAAGCCGTAGGCCGCCGCGGCCACGGTCTTCATCGAGCACGGGGCGCACACCACCGCGTCCGGGGCTCGGGAGGAGGACGCCAGGGGAGAGCTCATGGTTAGGTGGACCCTCACGCCTCTCCTCGCCAGCTCCCTTATCAGGTCGCATCCCTCGTCGTCCAGGGTGCAGGGCTCCCTCCGGGCCACCTCCAGAGCCCCTTCAGTGACCACGGCCTCCAGCTGGAAGTCCTTCATAGCTTCAATTAGCTCAAACGCTATCGGCAGACCCGAGGCGCCGGTGATGACGAGGGCAACCCTCATGCCAGCACCCTGGTCCAGAGGTACCAGTAGAGGTAAAGGAGGGCGATCACGCCCACGAGCCAGAAGAAAAGGAGCGCGAAGAAAAGCTTCCTCCTCACGCTCTCACTGCTTTCCCCTCTCCTCCAGCCACCTCTTCAGCGCTTCCACGTTCCACTCGTGCACGGTCTTCCTCCTTTTGTCTATCGGTATGCCGAGCTTCAAGGCCTTCTTGAAGTCCAGCCCCACGGCCTTCAGCTCGCCCTCGCTGAAGCCCCTACCCTTCTTCTTCCTGGGCTTCTTGCCGGCGTCCTTCCTCAGAATTGGCGTCAGCACGTATGCCTCGGGCCTCTCCACTCAGAACCACCGGGCCCCGGGGCGGGGCTCGGCTAAAAATCACCTCGGGAGGCACGCGGTCGCTAGGTACGCCCTCCCCGCGCCCAGCGGGTTGAGGGCGGCGGTGTAGCACATCTTCCCCTCAGTCAGCGTCAGCAACACGGACATCCATGAAGGCAACAGCGTAACTCCCCTTATGGCGAACTTCAGCGTGCCCACGTTCGTGCTGACATCTATCTCCAGCCCCGTCAGGTTGCCCAAGCCCACCACATTCTTCACGTATCCTTCGTGGAGCGCCAGCCCGCTGACGTACACGAAGGTCCTTCCAACCTCCCCGAAGTCAAACCTCTGAGTTATGTTGCTGGTGGAGAGCACGACTAAGCTGTACTTGTTTCCGTCGGCTATCAGCGTCGCCACGTCGCCGTAGTAGCCCTCGCCCAAGTAGTCGCCCACGTTGGTGGCCACCGGGAGCGCCCTCGGCGGCGTGGGAGCCTTGAGGGCCCTCCCGCCCGCCATGTCGTAGAGGAGCACCTCGCCCTCGCTCCCTATGCCCGGCTTGAAGCAGTACACGTACGGCCTGCTCTCGCCCTCGCCCACCTCGGCGAACAGCGCGCTCAAGCTAACTGCACCAGCGCACCTAAGCTTCCCGGTTCCCTTCCCCGCGTCGGCGGAGTAGCTGTAGCTGACCTCGCCGGGCCCCTCGCTCCATATCGCCGCGCAGCCCTTAGCGTCCAAGAAGTCAACCACTATCATTGCTCTCTCGCCAACGGGCAGTGAGTAGGACCTGCTCCCGCCGCCCAGCGCCGTGAAGGTGCACGTCGCATTTTTCGCCGTAACGTTTACGCTTACCGCATATATCTCGTCGCCTATCTTCAAGAACCTCGAGTAGGGGCTCTGGGCGGAGAGCCTCATGAGGGCCTCAGTCTCGTTGCCGTAGATCGCGTAGAGCGTGCCGTTGAACACCGCTAGGAGCCTCTCGCCCAGCAGGGCCGCTTGTCCGGTGCGGGTGTCCGGTATGACCCCGAAGTCCGGCGGCACCTCCACCTTTCCTATGATCGTTCCGTTGAGCAGAGTCCACACCTCCAGCGCGCCTCCGCTCCTCGCGAGGACGAAGACTGTGCCGTTCGGCGAGGGGTAGGTCAGAGGGGTTACCGCTTCGGCCCCGACCTCGCGGAAGTTGAGGGCGTACCTAGCCTTCGGGGTGCCGTGGGGGAGCAACGCCTTGTAGAGGCTCACTGTCTCCGCGCCGTCGAACGCGGCAACGGCAACGTAGTCGCCGGCCCAGCTGACCCTCACCGCCGGCCCGACCTCGGCAGTGGAGAGGACCCTCCCGTTGCGGTCCAGCGCCGCGAGCCCCTTGCCCGTGGCGGCCAGCAGAACGTTGCAGTCCTCGTAGAAGGCCAAGTCCTCGGCCCTCAGATCGGCCTCGCCGACGAGTTGCGGGAACCCCTTGGCGACTGAGTATATCCTAACTTTATCGGATGCCACCGCTACGGCGTCGCCGCAGGCCGCCACGGCCTTGGCCGGCCCCGGGGCGACGGTGAACAGCCTCTCCCCGGTCTCCGGGTCGAGGGCCTCCACGCCCCAAGGGGTTGGAACGTAAACGTACCTGCCCCATGCAGGCTTGCCGGCAGAGCTCACCTCGGCCCTCCACACCAGCTGAGAGCCGGAGTAGGCCTCGCACGCCGAGCGGCACACCACAAAGCCGCTCGGGCCCAAGGCTATCCCCAGCGCGGCGTCCGGGGAGACCCTAACGGTCCTCAGCACGTCTCCCTCCGGCGAGAGGAAAACTGCCCTCCCGCCCAGCGTCACGAACGCGAAGGTGCCGTTCCTGTAGTCGGCCGAGCCAACTCCTTCGGCGTAGAAGAAGCTCGCGACCGCAAGACCGTCGGGGGAGAAGAGCACCGCGCTCCCTCCCCTTCCCATAGCCGTGTCGGCGACCAGCACGCTCCCCTCCTCGGAGACCGCCACCGCAAGCGGCAGAGCCACTCTGGTGGCGCTCCACAAGTGAGTCAGCACCAGCCCCTGAGCGAGGGCAGTAGCGGCCAAGGCGACCAGCACGAGCGCTTTCCTCAACGCATCACCCTTAACCCGCCGCTCAAGAGCAGGTAATAGAATTGCGCGCGGGCTGGCTTTAGGTTCTGCTCGGTGCGGGCGGTCTTCGAGCCGTCTTCCGTAGCGGTGGTGGGCGCCACCCCGAAGGTCCCGAAGCCCGGGTACATAATACTCAGCAACTTGAAGAGGAGCTTCAAGGGTAAGCTTTACGCGGTCAATCCGAAGTACGAGAAGGTCTTGGGTGTTCCGTGCTATCCGTCGATAAAGGACGTGCCGGACGAGGTGGAGCTGGCCGTGGTAGCAGTTCCGGTAAACGCCGTTGAGAAGGTGGTGGACGATGCCTTGGAGAAGGGCGTGGAGGCGCTGATAATCATAACAGCCGGCTTCTCGGAAGTGGGCAACAAGGAGCTGGAGGAGAGGATAAAGGAGAAGGTGAGGGAGAGGGGAGCGCGCTTGGTGGGGCCCAACTGCTTGGGAGTCTACTACTACCCCTCCGGGCTGGACACCTTCTTCTTCAGGGAGCCCGGGACCCCGAGGCCCCCTCCCTCCGGCTTGGCTCTGATCAGCCAGAGCGGGGCGCTCGCCGCTTCCCTCATGGACTGGGCCTCCGTGAAGGGCATAGGGGTCGGCGCGGCCGTAAGCTTGGGCAACAGGGCGGACGTGGGCGAGACCGAGGTCATGAACTACTTGGCCTCCAAGGGCTTCGACCACTTCTTGATCTACCTCGAGGGCTTGAGGGAGGGCGAGGGGAGGGCGTTCTTGGAGACCCTGCTGAAGATGAGGAAGGGAGGAGTAAGGGTCGGAATATACAAGGGAGGGAGGAGCAAAGCCTCCCAGAGGGCCGTCGCCTCCCACACCGCCTCGGTGGCTGGGGACTACAAGGTCTACCGAGATTTGACCTTGGAGTTCGGGGGAATCCCCTTAGAGACCTTCGAGGAGGTGAGGGCCTTCCTCTCGGCCCTCCAGTACTCCCCTCCCCTGAGGGGGAGGAAGGCCTTGATCGTGACCGATGCCGGAGGGATAGGGGTGATGCTCGCCGACTTACTTCGGGGCTTCGAGCTCCCTAAGCCCCTCGACCGGGAGCTCGAGAAGGGCTTGCCCAGCTACGTGAGGCCCAACAACCCCATGGACGTGGGCGGCGACGCCGACGACGAGAGGTACCGCTTGGCGCTGGAGAGGCTCGCCCCCAAGTATGATTTGATTATAGTGGTGGCCCTCATGGAGTCTCCGTCCACAAGCCTCTTCCTCGCAGATATCGTTAAGGAGAGCGCCGAAGCTACGGGCAAGCCCCACTTGCTGCTGTCCTTCGGAGGGGTCCAGAGCGAGGCGCTGGAGAGGAGGGCCAGGGAGCTGAAGCTCCCCTTCGCCTCCTCCGTGGATGAGGCCGTGGCCTTCGCCAGCTTGCTGTTGAAGGAAGAAGTTTCTAGGAGGACCGCTGAGGCTAGGCTGAAGTGCGCTGGCTAGGCACCTCGCCTTCGTCAAAGCTCTCCAGAACTGCTCCGAGGAGGCCTCCCAATATCATGCCCACGAGGGCGCCCTCCGGTCCCCCGAGAACCAAGCCCAGCAGTGCTCCCACCAGCGCCCTTCCCTTAACGGCGTCGCTCCCCTGCTCCAAGCCGGAAGGTCCCAGCCTCTCTGGGAATTTCAGAAGAATAAAGCTCTGAGCGACGTTACTGTTAAGGGACAGAGCTCTCGGTAGAGCGGAGGCGAGCGCTTGCTACTGAGGCCCTCGGAGGCCCTCTCCTTGGCAGAGGGGCTGGGCGTCCCGGTGCCCCCTTGGGGGAGGCCCGGAGAGGTGGAGCCCCCGGCGTACGTCAAGGCCGACGTGCCCCTGCCCCACAAGACCGAGGCCGGGGCCGTGGCCTTCGCTGAGACGGAGGAGGAGCTGGAAGAAGCGGTCAGGAGGCTTAAGGAGAGGTTCGGGAGCGTAATAGTTCAGAAGGCCGTCAAGGGAGACCTCGAGGTCTTGGTCTCTTCCAAGAAGGATAGGGTCTTCGGGAGGGTGCTGGTGCTGGCGGCCGGAGGAATCTACGCGAGCCTGCTGAGGGAGGCCCTCGTCGCCGCTTGCCCATTCTGCGAGGGCTCCTTCGAGGTTCTCCTAAGGAGCAAGAAGCTGGGCGAGATGCTGGGCTACCGCAGGAGGCTCGACGTAAAGTGCTTGAAGGACGTGCTTGAAAAGCTGTGCGCCGCAGAGGCCGAGACGTTCGAGATAAACCCGCTGATCTTGAGCGAGAGCGGGTGCTGGGCGGTGGACGTCAAAGTCTGGAGAGCTCCTTGAGCAAGGGTATCTCTTGAAGCTTCTTCGGATCCAGAAGGTCCCAGAGTATTCCTTTGGGCCTCGGAAGGGGCTTGAAGCGGTAGGACTTGGCGGGCGTGAAGGCGAAGGTCAGCGGAACGTCCCACGGGTCTTGGGGGAGAGGGGGAGGTAGCACTTGGACGTCGTGCACGGTAGTTGCTATCGGCACGCCTACATCCATAATCCCCAGCTCGGTGAGTATGCCGAACTCGAGGTCCCCGTAGCCGGCCCCCTTGCCTATCCTCCTCCCCTCCGCGTCTACCGCCACCGAGCCCTCAACTACGAAGTCCACCCTCTTCACGGCAGATCTCAAGTCTTCCACCGTTTTGAGCTTCCTCCCCCACTTGAAGGCGCCCCTTATGGTCGAGGCCTCCCGGTAGGCGCCCCTCGGAATCTCCTTGGGGTCGAGCAACAGAAAGCCCTCCCTCAAGCGCGGAGTTGCCATGAGCACAACCTTCCCCTGCTCGAGCGCGCCCAGCCTCACCGCCCTCTGCGGGCTGTCGGGGTTCGCCTTAACCACCTCCGCCTCAGTCCACTCCTTTGCAGAGAACAGCCTCCGCGCCGCCTCCCGCGACCCTTTAAAGTTGGGAATCCTTCCCTCTACCGGGAAAGGAGGTAGGGCGTAGGGCTTGATTTGTTCCCAAACGAACCTTCTTATGCGTTCCTTCTCCATACTCCGAAATCCTAATAGGTTGACCACTGTCTGACTAAAATACACCGACTTGGTGCAAATCATCTTGATATGGAGAAACAATGTGATAAAGGGCAGTGTTGGATATGCACAATAGAGAGGGGCCGAAAGTGAGGGTATGTGCTTTTACGAAAGACGGCTCTGCACCCCCCGGCTGCCCAAAGGAAGGCCTGAGGCTCTACACCTTGGAGGCCGTTGAAGTGGCCGAGGGAGTTGAGATCAGAAGGCTGCGCAAGGGAGATTTCTGGAACTTGGTCTTCCAGATTTTCATGGACGAACCGTGCGACGTGGTGTGCATAGACGGGGGCCACTCCGTGGCGCTGGTGCTTGCATCGCTGCTGAGGAGAGATAAAGCGTGCGCCAAGGTAGAAAACGTGAAGTTCAGCTTGGTCGGCGCGTGGAGCGTGCTGCAACTGGACGAGCCGCTGAGGACCATAGCCCTCTACGTCCTGTCGAAGGGCGAAATAGGGGTCAGCCCGAAGGAGCTCGTCCACGAGCTGTGGGAGAGGATAGGCTTGGAAAGGGAGTCGCCCAGCTCCTACAAGCTGGCTTGGAACTACTTGAAGGAGCTCGAGAAGAAAGGCATAGTGAGGAGGGTTCTGAGGGGGCGCTACACGGCTAGGGAGGAGCTCTTGAGGTGCTAGCCCAGGCCGCACACCAGCGTGCGGGCCTTAGTTAATGTTATCGTCAACGTGTTGGTGCAGTCCCCGATGACGTTGATCGTCAGTCCTCCGGCAGCGGTCCAGAGCACGTTGCCCCCGCACTGAGCCGTGGTCCACGTGCCCCCGTCCGGGTAGTACAAGGTCTGCCCGCCGCGCACCGCCGGGTAGAGGCTGTAGCCCTCCCCGACCACCAGAGTCCCGCACCCCCTGCACCACAGCTCCACCGCCCCCTCCGCCGGTAGCGTGAGGGCGGCGTAGGCCCCTCGGGGGTCGAGGGTAACGGTAGTTACTTCCGTGACCAAAGCCGTTCTGGTCACGACGCTGTCCGCCGGCAGGCACCCGAAGGCCCGCTCAGTCGTGACGAGGGAAGTTACCTCTTTCGTTACAGTAACCGTGCTCGTTGCCGTAACAGTCTTGGTCGCGTATTCAGTTATTTTTTGCGTCTCGGTGAGCGTGGTCGTCACGGTTATGGTGGTCACGCTGTACGCCGTCCCTGCTACGGGGATCACCCTCGGCGCCGCGAACTTCAAGACAGAGAACGCGTACACGAACTGAGCCGTTAGGTACGGATCGGCAGATCCGAGCTCGTTTTTGACGAAGCCCCTAGGCGAGAGGTAGCGGGAGAGCTCGGCGAAGAGCCCGTCGCGCCCGTGGAGCTTCTGGTAGGCGGAGCACCATATGAGCGCCTCGACGCTCTTCACGTCCTCGGGGCGGAGGGAGAGGAGCAGGCCTCCCCACGGCGGGTCGTTGCCGGTCAAGGCTAGGAACAAGGCTGCCTTACAAGCGCAAGCTAGACCCTTGGAGATCGCGCTGAAGGGAGACTCGTTCAGCACCCTCTTCGCCAGAGCCTCCCAGCCGGGGATCCCGACCACCTTATACGCGAACGCCTTCTCGGCGAGGGCGCACGGAGAGCTGGCCTCTACTGAGAGGAGCCTCGGCGGCACCCGGTAGCCCAAGAGCTTCAGCGCCACAGCCGCGGCCAAGGGCTCCTTAGGGTTCTCGTAGGCCCTCTCGACCAGCACCACGTTGGGCCTTTCCCCGATCACCGCTTGCGCTAAGAGCGCCACTCCCGGGTACTGGCCGGTGGCCACCAAGTAGTCGACATACGGCTTGAGCTGTTGCCCCCACAGAAGGGGGACCAGCAGGACCAGCGCCAGAGCCCTCAAGTCACGGTCCCGGAAAGCTCTGATCCCGGAACCTCTAAGGTCTGCGCCCTCGCGCTGAGAACAGATCGCGCGTTCAGGTTTATAAAAGATAAATGGGAACGCACGACGGTGGATGAAGGTTGTTGGTACCGGTCCCTGTGGCACTCTTCAGCCTAGGACCCAACGAGATGCTGATCCTCTTGGTGTTCGCAATACTGCTGATCTTCGGCCCCTCCAAGATACCGGAGCTGGCCAAGAGCATAGGGCTCGCCGTGAGGGAGTTCAAGAGGGCTGCTGAGGGAGAGTACGTGGAGGAGGCCGAGGTCAAGAAGGCCACCTCCAGCAGCGCCACCGACGAGGAGCTCAAGGCATTAGCCAAGAAGCTTGGCATAAGCACGGAGGGCAAGAGCGCAGAGGAGCTGAAGAAGGAAATAATAGAGGTTGCCAAGAAGGAGGGACTGCTGGGCAACGAAAAGGGGGAGGCATAAACCCATTAAGTTCTGGTGTTCCGTTTCCTCCACAAAACTTTGCTCCAGTTATATACACCTTTCCGAACCCGAGGCCTCGGGTCGTCGAGAGTGGCCCAGAGAAGTAAGAGAGGAGGAATCGGCCTTATAATCGGCGCCGTAATATTACTCCTAGTAATGCTCGTAGCCTTGAGCACGATAACCCAGATCCTCTCAAGGATGGCAGAAATAAGGATGGAGGGAGTGGCCGGAGGAGGCGCGGAGAAGGCCTACGCGGCCAGCCTGCTGAGCGTGGGGCTCTGCGCCTGTACTTCAAACAACATCAACGTCAACGGGCTCAGCCAGCCGTACGTTGCGCTGATCTACAAGGGCAACGTGAAGCTCCCCTCAGAGCCTCTGCTGGCTGTGGTGATAAGCCTCAACGTCAGCTACGCTGACGGAACCAACAGCCTTGCGGAGGTGGTTCTGAGCCCCGCCAACCCCGCCAAGGCAGTGGCCTTGGGTGGCGGGGCCGTGGCGGCCTTCGCTCTCAAGCTCCCCATAGGAGAAGCCCAGAACCCTCCCATAAGCCAGCTCGCGCAGGCAGCTGAGGAGCAAGGCTGGGAAGTCTACGTTGGCTCCAACAGCACCGGCCTCTACGCTATAGGCCTAATACAAGCCACCTTTGAAAACGCAGAGAACATTAAAGACGTCTACGTCAGAGATGTGAGGCTCATAACTCCCAACGCGGAGGTCAGCTTAACCAGGTGCCGCTTCGCGGTGGCCAACATGACCGGCGCGCTTGATATAGGGCAGATACAGCTGGAGGGAGGGATCTCCACCAGCCAGTGCAACTGCACGTGCAGAGTCAAGGGCTTCCCGCTCACCCAGTGGATATCCCTCGCGGCTCTGATGACCAACGAGAAGTGCCCGGCGCCCCCGGACGACAGAACCGCGGTGTTCTTCATACCCTTCGAGGTGAGGAGCGAGGTCCCCAGAGGGGACTTCCCCGTCGTGGTTCCCATTAATGCTACCAGGCTGGCAATGATGGACGGTGCCGACGGGAAGAGCTTCCCTGTAAACTACCTAAAGCTGGCCTACAACGGCGACCCCAACCTCGAGCAGAGGATAAACTTCTTCGTGAACACGTGCGGCCTCGGAGGGCAGAAGTGCGCCTACATCTACGGAATAATTCCGTGGGTCCAGAACCCAAGGACGGGGGATAAGGTCGTCACACACTGGAGCTTCACGCCCAGCATCGCCACGCTGAGCGAGGTGGAGTACGGCACGGACTCGTACCCCACCGGCTTCGGCACCGTAACGAGCTTCGTGCACTCCCTCACCTTCGCCTCCCCCTACCTCCCCTACACGATCAAGCTCTTCGACAGCGACGGCAACATGGTGCCGGAGGTCTACTTCTGCAGCGGCTCTGAGTGCACCATGGTCTACAAGGGACCCTTCTTCCTCAGCGACCACTGGGGGCTTCTCGGAGGGAACGTGACCTTCCCCACCAGCGTGAGCCTCTACAGCGTCGCCTCCGAACCTCCAGTGCCGGACAGCCCGGACTACTTGCCTCCGGGCGCTGTTGAGTACTCGACTCAGAGCTTGAACATCAAGCCCAA
>JAADDE010000022.1 GCA_013154085.1 Thermoproteota archaeon
TCGAGCGCCCGGAGCACTGCCGCGATCAAGTCCCTAAACTCTTTGTTAAACATAAGCCCTTCCAAGATCCTCATCCCCAGCTCTACTTGGGGGTCCGTCGGGGGCTCGGAGGCGACCCGATACGCTCCTCCCTCTTCCCTCAGCGTCCCCTCCTCTATCATCTCCCTGAGGAGCGCGTAGAGGCTGCTGGGGGACATCCTCATGCCGTGCCTCTCCAGCGCCTTGAGCAGGCCGTAGGCGCTGAGCGGTCCTTCTCTTTTTAGAATCTCCGCCACCAGCGCCTTCTGGAGCCTCCTGCCGGCGTAGCTCCTTCCCTCAATATAGAACTTAATCTCCTTATCAGCTTTGTCTTTCAACTGTAATCCCCTCCTTAGAAGCGCTGTCCTCCCGCATGAGGGCGGTGAGGGGCGTGAGGGTGTGCAAGGTAGATGCGGTGCCCGTCCTTCTTGCCTCCTCGGCCTCGGTGCTGGCGTACGCGCTACTCACGGGCTCCGGCCCCTCCGCCCTCGCTTTGGGGGCGGCGCTGGGGGCGACCTTAATCGTGGGCTTGATCTACGCTCTGGTTACTTGCTTTTTGTAAAAAGCCTACCAGCCGAGGACCCCGCCTATGTCGGCCGTCTCCTCCGCCTCTGTGGCGCACTGGACAGCTAGGGAGGCTATCTTGTCGGCCAGCCAGCTCCTCACGAAGTCCAGCTTGCCCTCCTCCACCACGTACGCGTCGCTGAGCTGGGCCTCCCCGCACCTGCCGGCGAAGCGGGCCTCTATCATGCTCCCCCTCTTCCCGAAGGTTACTTCCACGTCCATCACGTACTTCCCGGGCTTCACCTTTCTGGTCTCCCCTCCGGCGCTCAGCTGGCCCTCCTTGGTGACCTCGAACTCTATCCTCAAGCTCAAGGACCCCTCGCCCTCCTGGGCTTCCACCTTGGGCTCCGATATGAAGCCCTCGAGGGCGCTCGTAAGGCCCTTGACCGCCGCCTTGCTAGCAGACCTCGCGCTGATCAAGGAGCTTTCCCCGCCCTCGGGCGGAGAGGGGGTAATAGGCCTCCGTCCCGTGACCCGTCAATCACCGCTCAGCCAAGTACGCGAACTTCATCGGCCGGGCTCCTCCACCAGCACGGGAGCCATCTCCTCCAGCGCCGGGAACTCCACGACCCCCAGCTCCGGGTCCGCGACGTAGGGAACCGCGCGCCTCAAGTCGAGCCCCCTCAGTATTGGGGAGAGGTACGCCTCCCCGCTGGGGGTCACGTTCGTGCCGGACTGGTAGAGCCCCACTGCCGGGAGCACCACAAGCTCCCTCCCCCCGGCCGGGACCCTCAGGAAGCACGGGAACTTCGCGACCGCGCCCACGGGGTCCCTCACCGCTATGCTCGGGTGCTCGTGGCCCATCAGCGTGACCTCCCCCAGCTCCGCCTCCTTGTGGCCGTGGATCACCCTTATCCCGCCGTCCAAGTCCAGCACCTCGACCACGTCGAATCCCCTGTCCTCCACTATCTTCCTCACGAAGTTGTCGTGGTTTCCCCTAACCAGCACCAGCTCCATGCCCTTCGCCTCCACCGCGGTGAGGAACTCCTCCACGTCCCTCCTCTCGGCCCTCCCGAGCCTCCCGAACTGGTGCTTTAGGTCCCCGGCCACCACCAGCTTCCTCGCCACCTTCGAGACTGAGCCCAGCACGCTGAGGGCCCTCTTGAGCTGGGCGGGAGGGAGGAAGACCCCCTTCCTCCCCATCTCTTCCTCAAAGCCCAAGTGGAGGTCCGCGACCACCGCGTAGTCCTTGTACACCAGCGCCCCCACCGGGAGGGCGTAGAGGCCCGGCAAGAGCTCCAAGGCTTCCACTTTCGACCCCCCGGCGGCGGGCGGCGGGGGTTAATACCTCACCTCTTCACCTCGCCCTCGCCGGAGATCCAGTACTCCCCGTCCTCCCTGACCTCCCTCTTCCATATCGGCGGCTCGTGCTTGAGCCTCTCCAGCATCTCCCGGGCGGCCTTGAAGGCCTCTCCCCTGCTCACCGCTGATACAGCTATTACCAAGGTCTTCTGCCCCACCTCCCTCGGGCCCAAGAACTGGACCACCCTCGCGTCCAGAGCCCCGTGCTTCTGGAGCTCCTCCTCCACTATCTTCTCCATGAAGTCCTTCACGCTCGGGTGGGCCTCGTAGATGAGCTTCTTCACCTTTCCTCCCTTGGACTTAACGGTGCCCACGAAGAGCACCACGGCTCCGGCCTCCGGCACGTTCACCTCCTCCACCAGCTCGTTGAGGTCCACGTCGCCCTCGCTCAGCCTGACCCTTCCGGCTCCCCCCGCTGCGGGGGGTACAGCGTCTAGCTGGTCGCCGTCCGAGAGGGGCTCCTCGTCCTCGGCGTACCTAGAGCCCTTCAGCAGCACCGGCTCCGGGTGGCCCTCCGGGAGGGAGGCCCTCAGCGCCTCCTTCAGATCCTTCACCTTCGCGCCCTCTGGAAGCTCGAGCTCCACGCTCTCCCCCAAGGCGTCCCTATACATGGCGTACAGCCTCACCCTGACCTTCAAGGACCCACCGGAGGCCCTTTCCCCGGCGCCCCTCTAAACCCCTCCAAGACCGACTGCACGGTAATAGCGCGGGATCCTTCAAGCTTTATATAAGGAAGGGGCACAAGGCAGAGGGGTCCGGCCGTGTACTACCGGGTGAGGGAAGCGAGGACCGAGTTGCTGAGGAAGCTGAGGGAGGAGGCCCTCGAGCTCCCGGACTACGACGTCATAGACTCGCCCAAGCCCGAGCTGTACAAGTTCATTTTCCCCTTCAAGGAAGTGCCGAGGGTGTTCTTCGACGGCATAATGCTTCCGGTGGAGCTCCCGAGGGAGATATGGATAACGGACACCACCTTCCGGGACGGCCAGCAGGCGAGGGAGCCGTACACGGTGGAGCAGATAGTGAGGCTCTACGAGTTCCTCCACGAGCTCGGCGGCCCCCAAGGGAAGATAAGGACCACCGAGTTCTTCCTCTATACGGAGAAGGACAGGGAGGCGGTCAGGAGGGTCAAGGAGCTGGGCTACCGCTACCCCATACCCACGGGCTGGATAAGGGCGAAGAAGGAGGAGCTGGCGCTTGTGAAGGAGGCCGGCCTGGAGGAGACCGGAATCCTCGCGTCGATAAGCGACTACCACATCTACTTCAAGTTCAGGAGCTCGCGCAGGAGGGTCGTTGAGAAGTACTTGAGCGTTGTTGAGGAAGCGCTCAAGATGGATATAATTCCGAGGGTCCATTTGGAGGACATCACTAGGGCAAACATCTTCGAAGTTGTAGTTCCGTTCGTGAGGAAGCTTATGAGGCTGAGCGAGAGGTACGGCCTGCCGGTGAAGGTTAGGTACCCCGACACCCTCGGCGTGGGAGTTCCCATAGCGGAAGCTATGCTTCCGAGGAGCATTCCGAAGCTCACTTGGGTGCTCAGGCACGTGGCCGGCGTGCCCAGCGAGTGGCTGGAGTTCCACGGCCACAACGACTTCCACTTGGGCCTGGCAAACGCTATGAGCGCGTGGCTCTACGGCGCCGGCTTGAACAACGGAACGCTGCTGGGCATAGGCGAGAGGGCCGGCAACGTGCCCATTGAGGCAATGGTCTTCATCTACGCACAGCTCAAGCACGGCTTCGACGGCATGAATCCGAAGGTGATAACCGAGATAGCGAGGTACTACCGCGACGAGCTGGGCTACGAGGTGCCGCCGTACTACCCGATAGTGGGGAGGAACTTCGCCGTCACGAGGGCCGGCATACACGCGGACGGCCTCCTCAAGAACCCGGAGACGTACCTACCGTTCGACACCGAGGGCATCTTAGGCGTGAAGCCCGGAGTGGCCATAACGCCCTACGCGGGCCTCGCCGGGATAGTGTACTGGATAAACAAGACCTTCGGCTTGGAGGGGAATGAGCAAGTAACTAAGAAGGACCAGAAGGTCCAAGCGGTCTACAAGGACGTGATGAAGCAGTTCGAGCACGGGAGGCTCACCGCCCTAAGCGACGCGGAGATGCTCGCTCTGGTGGCGAAGCACATGCCGGAGCTGGTGAGGAAGCACTGGGACAAGCTCCCGGAAGACTTGAAGGTAAAGGCCGTCTCGCTCCTAGGCTTGGGCAGGGAGGGCTGATTTTTAGAAACCGAGAAAAGCCCCGCCCCCTCCCGGAGGGCGGGTCCGGAAGTGAGGGCGCTCAAGCAGGTGGAAGCCAAGAGCGCGCTGGCCTTCGTGGCGCTCCTCGCGTTCCTGACTTTCATGGCCGACAACACTGCAATAGGAAGCGCTCTGGGGCCCCAAACGGTCTTGGCCCTGGTGGCCCTCGACCTCCTGCTGGCCGCCGTGGCGATAGTGAGCTTCTACCTCACCGCCGATAAGGCTTGACGACGTCCAAGTAGTCCACTATGAACCCCTTCCTAACCATCTCCTCATAGGTCGCCCATATCCTTTTTACGGTTGTGAACTTCGTTTCGAACCCTTCTTCCTCCAGAAGCTCGTACACCAAGTCCACGAAGTCTTGGGCCCTCACGTCGTAGCTCAGCGCCTTCTTTATGACCCTCATTAGGTCCTTCCTCGTGGGCCTCCTCTTGTTCACCTCCTTCTTCTTCCCCCTCTCTATCTCCTTCAGAACCTCCTCCAAGAGCTCCTCCGGGACCCAGTCGAGGTCCACGCCGGGACCCCCAGCGCTATAACCTCCGCCCCTTATCTGCGCTGGAGAGCCATGTACTTCCGGCTGGGCAAGTACTCTAAAAGGACGGACGAGTTCTGCGAGTCGTGCGTGCCGGTGAAGCTCGGTGAGGAGGATGAAGGTGAAGGAAGTGAAGGTGCTCGGGAGGCGTAGGTGCCCCCTCTCGAAGTTCTGCTTAAAAAGGTGCGGGCGGGCCTAGGAGCGGTGCTGAGGCCATACCGGAGGAGGTCCTCGACGAGAGCCTCTTCCTCCTCTACGAGGACGGCTACTCCGTGTACCTAGACGAGTTCCTCGCCGACGCCTACGAGCAGTGCGAGGAGAGGCCCGGGGACCCCTCGCTCAAGTCGCTGGTCAGCTCCCACGTAAAGTGCTTGAAGAGCGCCAAAGGGCTGAGGCCCATAGTGACCCTCTACGAGGGGGAGAAGAGGGGGAAGGCCTTCTTCGTGAGCGGCTCAGATGCATACGTGCTGGAGTGCGAGGACGTGACGGAGAGGGTGCTGGAGGACCCCGGCTACGCGGAGGTCTTGGCCGCGCTGTTCCAAGACTCCTCCATAACCTCGGAGGCCAGCAGGGCGGAGAGGGTGGTGATATGCACTCTGAAGAGGAAGGAGGCCGACCGCGAGCTCACCGACATATGAGCACCTTGTACTCGCTCCGCCCCGCTCCCTCCTCCACCACCGTGCCGGAGACCTCGTTCCACCCGGCCGTCACGTTGCAGTTGATCAAGTGCCAGAAGGCGTTCCCGGCCACCCCCACGGAGGTCGAGTTGAGGTAGAAGACGAACACCTTTACCTCCGTCTCGTATCTCGTCGCGTTCCAGCTGACCAGCTCCAAGCGCTGGTGGCACGGGAGGCACTGCCGTACCGCTGCCGCTCCGGCCGCCGCGGGAGCCCCTTCCTCGTCCGGCGGCCCGACCCTCTCCGGGCACTTGAGCGCCCTTATCAAGTGCCAGATCAAGCTCTCTCCCCTCCCCCTCGCCACCTCCACGCCCTCAACCCTCACCTTGTAGCCCAGCACCTCGCCGCAGAGCCTCGGAACCCTAACGTGGTAGGCGTGGGTTCCGTTGGCCACCACCACGAAGCCCCGCCTCTGGTCCACCGCGTACCCGCTCACGGTCACCTCTGAGCCGACCCTCACCGCGTCGGCCACGGGCTTGGGAGGGTGGCAGAGGGAGCACGGGGGCCCCGGCCTACCCATGTAGGCGGAAGCCGCCGCTATGATTAAGAGAAGGGCTACGGCCGCTCTCATGCTTCCAGCCTCTCCTTCAAGAGGTCCACCGGAAGGGCCCCGGAGCCCAAGAGCCAAGAGTGGAAGTCGTAGAGGCTGAAGGCGCTTCCGAGCACTTCCTTCATCAGTTCCCTCATCTCCTTAATCCTCATCTTGCCGTAGGCGTAGGAGAGCTGGTAGCCGGGGCTCAAGGTGTACCTAAGGGCCTCCGATGAGGCTGACCTCTCGTCCAGCATCGCGACCTCTACAAGCTCCTTAACTGCTTCCTCGAAGCTCATCCTCCCGGTGCTTATGCCTACGTCCACGTAGACCCTAACCCACCTCCACAGCATGTCCTTCTTCACCTGCCACACGTACCTGGGCTCTTCAGAGAAGCCCTCCTCCAGCATGAGCTCCTCCGCGTAGTGGGCCCAGCCCTCCACGAAGTCGGTAGCTGAGGCCAAGTGCCTATACTTGGTCGGCAGGGGGTAGCTCAGCTGGAGGTGGTGGCCGGGGTAGGTCTCGTGGACTGCCGTGTTGAGGATCTCGTAGTACTCCTTCTTCGCCGATCCGGGGGTTACGAGGAGGTAGCCCAAGTTGAACGGCGCGAAGGCCTGGGGAGGCATGTAGGCCGCGTACGGTATGGTGGGCCTCAGAGGCTCCGGGGTGTCTATTATCTCCAGCTCCTCGTCGTACGCCAGGGGAGCCAACCTCCTCTCCACGACGAAGCTCTTGGCCCTCCTGACCGCTTCCTCGTAGGCCTCCTTCGGGTCCTCCACCTCCTTCCCCTCCGGAGCCTCCCCCAGCTCTTCCCTCAGCTCCTCTGCCCTCTTCCTTGCAGTTCTCTCAAGCTCTTCGGCGCTCATTTTTATGTACCTTATCTGCAGGAGCCTCTTGAAGAGCTCCTCGCCGATGGGCCGGAAGCCCTCCTCCGGCTCCAGCGAGTCCAGCCACCTGTCGTACTCCTCGACAGCCCTCTTCGCCTCGTCCGGAGCGTTTATGTTGACCAGAAGGAGCTTGAGCCCCTGAAGCTCGGCCCTCGCCAGCTGGACCCACAGGGACTTGGGCTCCTCCAGCAGCTCCTTGCTTTCCTCGAAGAGCTTGGGGAGGGCCTTGAGCCTAGCCCGGAGCGCCCTCTCCTTGTGGTCCTCGGGGGCGGGGGAGAGGATCACGGAGAGGAGGAGCTCGGAGGCCGCGGAGGGGGCAATTGGGTAGTGCCTCCAGGGCCTCCACCCTCCCTCGATCAGGGAGTGGAGCTCAAGGGACCTAACGAGCTCGTCCCTGTCCGCCTCCAGCTCCTCGTTCTCGGGCTCCCACTCCCTCAAGCGGGAGGCGCACTCCGAGCTCCAGCTCACGAACTCTTCAATCCTCTTCTTTGTGAGCTCCGGAACCTTGAAGTCGTACTCCCTCAAACCGAGGTACGAGCCGTAGTGGGGGAAGTAGTCGAGCAGCTTCCTCACCGCGAGGTCGAGCGCGCGCAAGGCGCCTACCGGGACCGGCGCGCCAAAGGAAGTAAAAGGCTCAGAGCCACGGGACCTCCACCTCGTCCAGCCTCCACCTCTGCCTAACGAAGGCCTCCTCGGGCCTCACGCTAACTCCGTGCTTGAGGTAGAGGAGGCCCGTCCACGCTATCATTGCCCCGTTGTCCCTCGCGAGGTCGTAGGGTATGGGCTTGAAGGACGATCCGCGCTCCCCGGCCATGAGCTCCACCTTCCTCTGGAGCCTCCTCGACCCGGCCACCCCGCCCACTAGGACCACCTCCCTCAGGCCGGAGTGGGCCAGCGCCCTCTCCCCGACCTCCACCACCATGTCGTACGCGGTCTCCCACAGGCCGTAGCAGACCTTCCTCCTGTCCTCCCTCTTCCACGCCTTCAAGGCCGCGGTCAGCAGGCCGGAGAAGGAGAGGTCGACCCCCTGGACGGCGTAGGGCAAGTCCGCGGGCTCCTCCGCGCCCTCCGAGCACAGCTCCACCACGTGCACCCCTCCCTTCACGAAGGGGGGGCCTATGCCCACCTCCCTCGCAAAGGTGTCTAGGAGGTTGCCGAGCCCTATGTCCAAGGTCTCCCCGTAGACCCGGTACCTCCTCACGGCCGGGGCGGAGATCATCGTGCTCCCGCCGGAGACGTAGATCGCAACGGGCCTCTCGAAGCCTGTCCAGAGCCTCGCTATCTCTATGTGTGCCAGCGAGTGGTTGACCGGAACGAGGGGCTTCCCGTAGAAGGCCGCCAGCGCCCTGGCCATTACGGCGCCGGTCCTCAAGCAAGGCCCCAGCCCGGGGCCGGCGCTGTAGGCCACCCCGTCGAGGTCCTCGGGCCTCACCCCGGCCCTCCCGAGCGCTTCCTTGACCAGCCTCGGCCCCCACTCCGCGTGGTGCCTGGCCGCCTCCCGAGGGTGGATTCCCCCCTCCTTTGGGACGTACGTCTTCATGACGTTGGCAAGTATGTACGGCTCCTCGTCTGCGGCTATCCCAACCCCTATGGTGTGGGCGGTGCTCTCTATGCCCAGAACGATCATCCTCTCACCGCACGAGGACTGCTTCGAACGCGCACTCCCCGTCCCCCAGAACGATGCTCTTCTTCATCTTCACTGCTATGTCCGGGTCCTTGTGGCCGAACCGCACTCTGGGCGTTTCCACGTAGACCCTCTTCTTCATGAGCTCCTCAACCATGCCGGCCACAATAGCTATCATGACCACGCACGCCCTCCCGGTCCTCGCGCGGTCGTACTTGTCCGGGAGGGGACAGCTCCTTATGACAAGCCTCACCTCCCCCTCCCCCGCCGAGCACTCCACGTTCTCTATGCCGAACATCTTGTATATGAGTTTGAAGGAGTCGCACGGGCGCGAGGGGTCCGCGAGCTCCTTTATCAAGCCCTCCGCCTCGCGGACGGCCATCTTTGCGGAGTCCTTCATTATTTTGTACACGAGCTGTCTGGCCGCGGCCTCGCCGAACAGCTTGGAGGCGCTCTCATACAGGAACTCGAAGAGCGCCTTGCTCATGAACTCCTCTCTTATAAACTTGAGCTTTTCTTCGTTCAACGCCGGGCCCCGACGCGGGGCACCGGGAGGCAAAAAGTCTACCTCAAGAGCTCCTCCAGCCCAGCCTCCTTCAAGGCCTTCCTCAGCTCCTCGTCGCCCTCCAGAGCCTTGAAGGCCAAGGCGGCCAAGGCAACCCTCGCGCCCAGCTCCTCCCTGCCCGCGAGCTCCCTGAGCCTCTCCGGGGAGGGGGGTCCAGTGAAGTAGGATAAGAACTCCACGAAGAGGTCCGCCACGCTCTCGTCTCCCAAGTAGCTGTAGGCCAGCTGCACCGCGCCGGCCCTTCCGACGGCCAGGGCCTCCGCGAACGCCTTCCACGCCTTAGGGGTCGGGTAGGGAGTGAAGCTCCTCTCGAAGTGCTTCGCCACCTCCGGGGGAGGGAGGAACGCGTCGGCGCTCCTTATGCTCCTAGACACCTCCTCCACCACGGGCGCTAGGGAGCGGTGCTTGATGGCCTCCCCGTGGTTGGGGGAGGCCACTTGGAGGAAGTAGTAGACCTCCTCCGCCCAAGGGCCCTCCATCCGCTCCCTCCACTCCCTTACGGTCGGGGCCCTCAGGGCGACGAACTCCAGATTTCCGCTCGAGATGTAGGATGGTATGAGCGTCACCTTCGCGTAGAGGGGGTCCGGCCCGCTGATCACCCCGAGCTTTCCGAACTCGAAGAGGCCGGCCCTCTTGCGCACGGCGGCGTTCAGCACCTCCCTCAGCCGCTCCCAAGGGAGGACAGTGGCGTTCTCGAAGTGCACCAAGCCTATTGAGGAGGCCGCGAGGGCCCTGGCCCAGCGCGGCGGGAGGCGGACGAAGTGGTCCGCCCTCCTGTCGGCAGTGCCCTTCAAGTCTTCCTCGCCCAGCTCCTCCGCCCCGAGCTCTACATACACCGCCTTCCCTTCGTACTCATCTATGTCCACAGCCTCGCTGTACGTTAGCACGCCCTCGTCCCAAACCCTCAAGCTCTCCCTGCTCGGCACGAAGGCTCTTGAGGCCACCAGCTCCTCGTAGAACCTCCTGCTCGCCTCGTCCTCCACCCTCGCGATCAAGGAGCTCAGCTCCTCGCAGGGCCCGGAGCACTTCCGGGCCAGCGCGGCCACGGCCGCGTAGGAGAGGCTCTCCTCGTCCGCCTCCTCCAAGGCTTCCGCTATTATCGCCTTGTCTCCCCGGTAGAACGCGTCCGCGAGGGGGCCCTCC
Organism: Thermoproteota archaeon; assembly: GCA_013154085.1. GTDB lineage: Archaea > Thermoproteota > Thermoprotei_A > Sulfolobales > Ignicoccaceae > Ignicoccus. Next base: position 10,091 of record JAADDE010000022.1, read on the forward strand.
TCCCTCACCAGCCCGCTCTCGAGGGCCCTCTTGGCTAAGAGCTTTATAAACAGCTTGAAGGAGCTCCTTATGATCTCGGTCTTCCCTATCCGGGGCGGCCCGTAGACCACGGGAGCCAAGACCTCGACGCCCTTCACGTACTTTAGGTAGTACGTGAAGGCCAAGTAGCTCTCTGCCTCTCTGGGCCCGAGGGCGCTCATTCTCCTCCCAACGGCCTCCGGCGGGAGAGTTAAGGGTTTGGCAACCTCCGAGCGCCGGGGAAGCGCGTGGTCTGGGAGAGGAGGGAGAGGCCGCTCCTCCAAGTCGCGCTGGACTTCGTCTCGCTACCGGAAGCTCTGAGGGTGGCGGCGAAGCTCTCCAAGGCGGACATCTTGGAGGCCGGGACGCCGCTGGTGAAGGGCGAGGGCATGAAGGCGGTTTCGGCGATATCGGCCTTGGAGAAGCCCACCTTGGCCGACACCAAGACGTGCGACACCGGAGCCCTGGAGGCCTCGATGGCCTTCGACGCCGGCGCGGATGCTATGACGGTTATGGCCTTCTCCGACGACTCCGTGATCAGTGAGGCTGTTGAGGAGGCCGAGAGGAGGGGCAAGGTCGTGGTGGCCGACATGATGCACTTGAAGGATCCCATTGAAAGGGCTAAGAGGTTGAAGGAGCTCGGCGTCAGAGCGGTGGAGCTCCACGTCGGGATATCCCAGCAGAGGGCCTACGGGGTCACGGCGGCGGAGCTGGCTGAGCTGGCCGGGAAGGTGAGGGAGCTCGGCTTGGTGGTCGCGGTGGCCGGGGGCATAAGGCCCGAGACCGCGGGGCTATTCGTCGGGAAGGCGGACGTGGTGGTGGTCGGGAGCTACATAACGAAGGCTCCGGACCCTTCCAAGGCCTTGGAGGAGGTCTTGAGGGCCCTCGGGAGGTAAAAACTCACTTCTCGAAGATTGTGTAGTAGCACTTTCCGCAGTGCCACCTCGGCACCGGCTTGAGGTGGTGGGCCATGAAGCTCCCGCAGCGCGGGCACCTCTTGTTCTTCGGCCTGATTATTCCCTTCTCGTAGTCCCACTCGTAGAGCTTGTGCGGCTTAACCTGCGCGTGCTTGGGCACCCCTCCTCACCCCCTCACGCCTCCGCTTGGGCCTCTTGAGCCTGCTCGCACTGCTCGTTGAGCTTCTTCACCTTCTCGGGCTCGAGCTTGAGCAGCCTCTGGTAGTCCCTGTACACGTGCGCCCTCGCCCTCGTGCGCCCTATCCCGTACTCGGTGAGCATCTTAGTGACCACAAGAAGCTTCTTGTCTACGTTCAGCATGTTGGCCAGCTTCTCCTTGACCTCGCAGCGGGTGGGAGTGGGCTTGGCCACGTGGGTTAGGATCAAGTCCAGCTCCTCCCTCTCCGCCAGCGGGTTCCACCTTCTGTCTACTATGGTCACCTCGAACTCCATGCCGTCCACCTCACATGAACTCCTCTCTCAGCTCGGTCCTCTGCCTCCTCTCCTCCACCTTCTTCAAGTGCGTGACGTACCCGGCTATCTGGTTCCTCAGCTTCTTCGAATTAACCTCGATCAGCTCGTTCACCACCCTCTTGTTGTGCTCGAAGTCGCGGGTGAAGAGGTCCGGGTACATCTGGAGCAACTTCCTAGCGGTCCTCTTGACCACGTTTATCCTCACCTTCCCCACTGCCGTCGCCACCCGGGTGCGCTGGCCGGCCCGATTTAATAAGGGGTTTCCCGGGGGCGTTCAAGACCTCCACCAAGGCCTCCGGCCCGCCCCTCCTCACCACAGCAGAGTACTTGTTTTTGGCCCTGCTCAGACCCAGCATTCTCGAGTCCATCACCAAGAGCGGCCCGTCGGACCCCTTCTCTAAAGGGATCCTCCAAGGAACCTTCAGCGGTTCTTGGGCGTTCACCGTAGCGGCCTTGAGGAGCTCCCTGGCAAGCGCCTCGCTGTAGAGCCCGGACCTCCTGAGGACGAGCGAGGCCGCCTCGAGCTCCCTCCAGAGGTCCGGCTTGTGGAAGGTGCAGTTGTCCGTGCCGAGCATCACCTTGAGGCCGGCCTCGAGGGCCTCCGGTAGCTTGGGAGGGAGGCGGAACCACATGTTGGACCTCACGCAGACTGCCAGCGCGACGCCGGCCCTCTTGAGCTCCTCCAAGTCCTCCCAGTCCAAGAAGCACCCGTGGACCACGAAGTCGGCCCCGAGCCTCAAGGCCTCCTCCGCCGGCTCCCTCCTCGCCTCCGCCAAGTGGAGGCCCACCGGCTTGCCGGCCTCCTTGAAGGCCCTCGCCGCCCTCTCGGCCAGCTCCGGCGTAGGAAAGCCCGGCTCCGGGAGGCCCAAGCCGTGGGAGAGCCTCAAGACCTCCCCGAGCTCCTCTTCCCTCTCGACCCTCCCGAAGGGCATGTACCCGGGCTCTCCGGCCCTCAAGGCCTCCCTAAGCCCTTCAGCCCCTCCCTCCCGGAAGTCCGCGACCCCAAAGGCCCCGGCCGCGCGGGAGACCTTCATGCCGTGCTCCACCGCCTCTGCTACGTCGGCCCCCTCGAGGGCCCTCCTCTTGAGGCCCCTCCTCGGGTCCACTATCTCGCTCAGGCCCTCCGAGAGCCACCTCTCCGGGAAGGCGCAGTCGCCGAGGTGCGCGTGCGCGTTTACCAGCGCGGGCATCACGAGCACTTCGGAAGTCTTCTTGGAGGTTTCGTATATGTCAACCACCCTCCCCCCTTCCAGCACGACCTCGACTCCCTCGAGGAGCTCGAGCCCCTCCCCGGCCAGCGCGTACCTAGCCCTGAGCGTCCTCAACGCCGGAACCCCTCGGGCGCGGGGCGGCGGGCCTCAGCCTTATCTCCCCGCTCTCCTCGTCGACCGCCAAGAGCAGTACGTCCCCGAACCTCTCCACGTAGCGCTTGGGGAGGCTGAAGCGGACCACGTAGCCCTCCGAGCGGTAGACCTTGTCCCCCTTCCTCTTGCTCTTCAGCGTTTTGTGTATCTTGACGACGCGCTCCACGCTCCCTTCCGCAGAGAAAGGGGCGCTCAAGTAGTTTTGAGTATTGCCGTAAGGAGGGCCGAGTACAGCACGAAGCGGCCCATCTCCCTCCAGCCCAGCCTCTTCAGCTCCTTCGGGCTCACCTTCCCGTCCTTGAGGGCGTTGCGGAGGAACTTCACCGTGGGCTCGGCGAAGGCCACAGCCAGCAGGGGCTCCAGCGCCAGCGCTGGGAAGGCGAAGAGCCAGATCGCCAAGCCCAGCTTGGGGCTCACGCTCCTCCAAGGGAGCTTGCTCTCCACGTAAGCCGCCGTGGCAATTACGTGAACTGCCAAAGCGTACCAGAAGAGCCAGAGCTCCGGGGCCGGCTCCGGGGAGAAGTAGGCCACCGTCAGTGCGGTGGCAGTAGGTATTGCTGAGCCCACAACGTACGCGTGCGGGCTCTCCCTCATCCGGGAGAGGTAGAGGTCCGCCGCCACCAAGGCCGCCGGGACTGCCAAGGCCCAGAGGTTGACCTCGAAGATCAGAGCGGAGAGCGCGTAGGGAAGCGCGTTGAGCCCCAAGAGGGGGAGGACCCTTTTGGGGGACGCCTTCAGCTTCTTGAATATTTCATCAAACGTTGCCAAGTGGACCAAGAGGGCCAGGGAGGCGAGCAGCAACCTCTCCGGCGGGAGGGGCCTCAGCACAAGCGCCTCAGCGAATGAGATAATCATGAAGCCGCCCACGCTCGGCTCTTTAGGGAGAAGCCTCAGCGGGACCACCCTTTCTGTAGCCCCGCCCCGGGCCTTTTTCGGGGAAGCGCCAGAAGCGCGAGGGAGGAGAGCGAGAGCGAGTAGAGGGCTATCTCTAAGGGGCTCAGCTTGGGAATCACCAGCCCTCCCGCCAAGTACCCGATGCCCATAGAGGCGTAGGCCAGGCCGTAGAGCGCCCCCCGGCCCCCCGCCTCTGCAATTACAGCCCTCACGACGACCTCTGTGTAAGCTATTGCGACGCCGGCCAGGGGTATGAAGTACCACACCTTGGCGCTCAGCGAGGAGAGCGAGAGGAGGGGGGCTAGGTAGAGGGCGAAGGGGTAGAGCTTGGAGAAGGCCGCGCTGGCCAAGGCATCTATAAGCATTACCGCGGAGTAGGCCAAGACCGGCTGGGGGGCCGAGGCCACCGAGAGGACCGGCTGGGCGAAGGAGGCGCCTATCAGGAACGAGTACAGTGCAACGGAGGTGGGCCTCCACTCGACCCTCCTCTTCCTCGGCCTCGCCTTGAGCCCCCGGAGCTTCAGGAGGAGGATTATCATTATGAAGTAGGGTATGAAGAACACCACCATAGCTCCGCGCAGGCCCAAGGAGGAGGAGAGGAGGAAGAGCGCTAAGGGGCCGCTCACCGCCCCCGCCTGATCCATCACCTCTATTACAGCAAACGCCCTCGCCGGGTCCTCCACGTTGCCGGCAACGAGCGCGTCTCTGGCCGGCGATCGCACGGCCTTGCCTATCCTCTCCACTACAACAGCTATGAGGAAGGCGGTGAATGAAGGGACGAGGGCGGCGAGGGGGTAGGCGATCACCAGCGAGTACCCCAAGAACATGAACGCGTAGTGAGCGCCCAGCCTGTCCGCCAAGAGCCCGCTGAGGGCCCGGAGGAGGTAGCCCAAGCCCTCAGAGGTCCCGGAGATCAGGCCGAGCTCGCCCAAGTCCCTAACCTCCGCCGGGATGACCGAGCGCCCTCCCTCGTAGACGAAGTCGGCTAGCATGCTGATTGCTCCAAACAAGTACTCCAGCACAGAGCTCCCCGGCGCCGGGGCTCTCCGAGCTTTTTATGCCCCCCAGCGGCCGGGCTGAGGGTAGACCTTGCCGCTGTTCTTCTGGGGAGTTTCCTACTTCATAGAGCCCTTGATCTTCGCCGGAGTGCTCGCGCTGGTGATCGGGCTGGCGCCGGTCATGGGGAAAGTTCCGAGGGGCGAGAGGGGCCTCAAGGCATTCATGGCGGCCACCCTCGCCGCCTACGTGATGCTCCTCTACGCCGGCTACGCGGTGCTGGCGAACTTCGTGGGCTTCAGCCTAACGCTTTTGGGCTTCACGCTGTTTGTAATGGCATTCGCCTTGGGCCAGTGGCTCATAGCGCCGTGGCTGATCAACATGATGTACCGCGTCCAGCCGGCCGAGAGGGTGGCCCCTTGGGTCCAAGAGGCGGTCAACGAGCTTGCCAAGAAGTCCGGCTTCAGCAAGCCGCCCAAGGCCGTGGTGGCCCGGGTTGGGGTGCCCAACGCCTTCGCCTACGGCAACTTCCTAACCGGCAAGTATGTGGCTGTTACGGAGGGCCTGCTTAGGAGCCTGCCGAGGGAGGAGGTGGAAGCGGTAATAGGCCACGAGGTGGGCCACCACAAGCACCGCGACGTGTGGCTGGTGCTGGCGCTTTCCCTAGCTCCGATGTTCATCTACTACATAGGCAGGGTGCTGGTCGACTGGGGCTTCATAAGCGGGACCGTGAGCAGGGAGGAGAGGGGCAACAGCGGGAGCCTCATGATGCTCGCCGGAGTGGCGCTCATAGCAATAGGAATAGCGCTCAACTTCGTGCTCCTCCAGTTCAACAGGCTGAGGGAGTACTACGCGGACCTCCACGGGGCCAGGCTGAGGGGGAAGAGGGCCATGCAGAGGGCCCTCGCCGGCATACACCTAGAGTTCCAGAAGCTCAAGGAGAACCCGGTGCTCCAGAGGGAGCTCCAGAGCTTCGTCGACTCCCCGGCGAAGCTGCTCTTCATCTACGCCTTCGCGGAGCCCTTCTACGACCTCGACGACCTAGTGGAGGCGCTGAAGAGGGAGAGCACCAACCCGATCATGGAGATATTCATGAGCCACCCGCCCATACCAAAAAGGCTGAGGTTTTTGGACACGGTCTAAGGCGCTAGGGGGAGGGTGAAGCCAACCCTTATGGGTATGGTGACGTTCAGGTTCCCCCTGCTGACGTTCAGCGCCACCAGCACTATGTCTATGAGTATTGCAAGAATGCTTATCACTACCCATATTATCAT
>JAADDE010000053.1 GCA_013154085.1 Thermoproteota archaeon
GCCGAGGCCGCTGTAGCCCACCTTCTGTACTTCGGCGGCATTTGGCTGAGCGGCCCTCTCTGGGGCCCTCGCGCGGCCCTCCTCGGGCCCCTGAGGCCTTGCTCCCCGGGGGACGCGGCCGTTTCACCCCGCCGCCCGGTTCACCGCCTCCGGGTAGGGGACCCCGTCGCCGGGGCCCCTCCCCTTCATCGCTCCCCGAGGGGGGTCTCGTTTCTGTGCCGTTGCCCGGGCTCTCAACCCGGTCCCTCGCGGGACCCCGGAGCCGCGGGGAGGGTGGAGCTTCCTCAGGGGCTTGAAGGCCCCCGTGGCCGCCAGCGGCCTCGGCGCCGGCCCCTCCCTTAAGATGCGCCCCTTTTTAGCTCAGATCTCGTCCACCGCCTCTCCGTCGACCTCCACGGAGCCGGCGAACAGCTCCCTTCCCAGCTCCCTAAGCTCGCCCTTGACAAGCTTCAGCATAGCGTAGAACTGGAGCAGGCCGTAGAGGGCGAAGGGGTAGGTGTAGTGCTCCACCTCCAAGGCCTCCTTAACGGTTCTAGCCCTCTTGGGCGACTCGACGCGCGCTAGCTTGGAGAGCGGGCTTGCCATCCACATCATCTTTATTCCGTTGTCCTCCGTGAGGATGACCTTGTCGTGTATTAAGAGCGGGTCCGACTGGAAGAAGGCCTTGTCGCAGAGGTCCGTGGGGCTGGGGAACTCCGTGCCCCTCGCCTCATCTACCAAGTATTTGCTTATGAGTCCTATTACATCTAGCTTGGTCCTCTTCGCCCCCTCCTCGTACTTGTGTATCATCTCGTAGAAGGCGCACCGCGGAGTTCTCAGCCTAATTACCCTGGCAACGTGAAGGTTCAGCGCCCCCAAATAGATAGCCGAGCTGTCCGCTATATATTCCTTCCCGGGCTCAACCCTTATCGGGAGGAGGCCCGAGGCCCAGACCAGGCTTTGGGAGCCCCTCTCCAGCACCCTCTGGGACTCGAGGTAGCCCAGCGACCTGACCGCGGTGGTGCCGGCCTCCGCCAGCTTCCTCACGCTTCCCTCGCACAGATCCGTCGCCACGTTCACTATTTCTTGGTGGCCGGCGCTGAGGACGACCTTAACCTTGTAGCACCTGCCCCCAGCCTCGTTCAGCTTTCTGACGAGCCCGGCCACGAGCCTCCTCACCGGGGCCGCCGGGAGCTCCTCGGGGAAAGCCTTGGCTAAGTTTGTGAACGACCTCTTAACGTTGCCTAGTACGTAGACCTTCTGGAAGGGGCGCGGCACGTAGGGGTAGTGCAGGCCGTTCCAGAGCGAGAAGGGGAAGGTTACGTGGGCTATCCTCTCGAAAGCCCTCGAGGCTAAGGCTGCGAGCGAGGCCCCTCCCGGGGAGACCACCACCACGTCGGCTTCGACGCTCCTCAGCTGCTTGAGCCTCTCCTCCATTCCCGCCTCCGCGTCGCTCTTGACTGAGGCCCTCTCGACCTTCAGTCCGGCCGACCTCAGCCACCTCTCGAACCTCCTCGCGTTCTCCTCGCTCCCGGGAGAGGTGGTGTGGATTATGACGACCTCCTTCGAGCCCAGCTCCTCCAGCACGCGGGCGGCCGAGTAGGCGGCCTCGAGGTTTACCGAGCCGGCTGCGAGGAGCACGCCAACCTTCAAGCCCGCTCCTCCGCCGGCTCGCCCAGCTCCTCTATAGGGGCTCCCTCGAATATGAACCTCCTCAGCTTCTCCGGGAGCTCCTCCACCTTCACCCTCACTTGCTTCCAAGTGTCGCGGTCCCTCAGCGTTACAGTGCCGTCCTCCAAGGTCTGGAAGTCCACCGTTACGGCGGCCGGGACCCCTATCTCGTCGAACCTCGCGTACCTCCTCCCTATGGAGCCCTTCTCGTCGTACTCCACTCTAAAGCCGGCCTCCGCGAGCCTCTTCCACACCTCCTTTGCCTTCTCTATTAAGGGCTCCTCCTCCAGCAGCGGGAGCACGACCGCTTGAATCGGGGCCAAGTACCTAGGCAAGCTCAGCACCAGCCTCCCGTCCTTCTCCTTCAGCGCGTGCTCCAGGGCAACGTAGAGGAGCCTCTCGACGCCGAAGGAGGGCTCCACCACGTGGGGCACGAACCTCTCACCGGCTACCTTCTCCTCCTTCTCCTCCACCCACACCAAGCCCTTCTCTATCCTCTCCCCGGCGACCTCCACGTAGCCCTTCTCCTCCAGCTGCCTCTCCACCTCCTCCGGGTCCATCTTCTTGAGGGAATCCATTATCTCTTTAGCCTTCTTCTTGAATCTCATCCCTATCTCCTTTGCATTCCACTTGACCACCTTCACCTTTACTACCTTGGGCTCCTTGTACTTGCGGAAGGCGTATAGGTCCTTCCCGCTGTACTTTATGTGCCTCGAAACGTCGTAGTCCCCTCTGTAGGCGTGGCCGCTCACCTCCATCCAGCCGTAGCGGTCGGTCTTCACCAGCTGGTCGTACGTCTGGGAGGAGTAGTGGGCCCTCTCCTCCGGGCTCTTCTCTTCAAAGAACTGGTCCTCATCCTCGACCCCCAACTTGTTGAGGAGCTCCTTTGCCTTCAGCATCCAGTAGGCCATCCATTCGTTTATAATCCATCCCTTCTCCAGAGCTTCTCTAATGGTCACCTCCACTGGCTCCTTCCGGCCTTCCTTTGCCAGCTCCCAGGGTAGGAGCCTTATCTTGGCGTCGTAGTCCAAGGGCGGCTTTCCGGGGTTCTGGGGGTCTATGAAGAACTCTATCTCTGCTATGGTGAACTCCCTCAGCCTCAGCAGTCCTTGCCTCGGCGATATCTCGTTCCTCCCCACCCTGCCTATCTGGGCTATTCCGAAGGGGAGCCTCTCCCTCATGTACTGATAGACCCTCTTGAAGTTGACGAAGGCTCCTTGGGCCGTCTCGGGCCTTATGAAGCCCCTGTCCCCCTCGTAGGGGCCTATCTGGGTCTGGAAGAGGAGGAGGAAGGGCTTGACCTCCCCGAGCTCCCCTCCGCAGACCGGGCACCTTATGTCGTTCTCCTTAATGATCTTCGTCAGCTCCTCCGGCCTCAGGCCTTCAACCTTCCTCCCGAGCTTCTCCTCTATCAAGTGGTCTGCTCTGAACTTCCTCCCGCACTTCTTGCACTCCACTATCGGGTCGGTGAAGTGCTCCACGTGGCCCGAGGCCTCCAGCACCTTGTAGGGAGTTATTATCGGGGTCTCCATCTCTACGATTATTCTCTGGAGAGGCCTCATGAGGACGTCCTTCCAGAGCTCTACTATCTTGTTCTTCAGCTCCTTCCCCAGCGGGCCCAGGTCGTAGAAGCCCGCCACTCCGCCGTAGATCTCCCAGGCCGGCCAGTAGAAGCCCCTCCTCTGAGCTAGGTCAGCCACCTTCGAGGCCTTGTCCTCCAACCT
>JAADDE010000055.1 GCA_013154085.1 Thermoproteota archaeon
CTGGCAAGGGTGAGTCGGGTGAGTCCCGGGTGAGGGCATTTCAAGGCCTAAGGGAATTGAAACTCACCCAGATGTACATAACTCGGGTGACTTACCGAGCGGTAGTAATACCGGTGTGCTTTCATTACTTTCGAAATCGGTATTATGATCACCCGGTCAACTCACCCAGTAATGTTCTTCTCGCTCACCCGGGACTCACCCGACTCACCCGACCGATCGGTTTACCAAATCACCAAGCTTCTCAAAATAGGTGCTGTGCAAAGGAAAGTGCTACTTCAATGGTATTACCGAAATTGCCTCCTCTACAACCTAGGGGCTCTTACGAACACCGACATCCCCATATAGTATTACGATCAGCACCTCCTATCCCAAAGTTTGTGTGCAAGCGGGAAAAATTTATAATTGCGGTGTTACTTGAGAACGAGTTGCCGGGGAAGTTTGTGCTGCTCTGAGGCAGCCACCCGGCTCCAAGGTGATGCAAATCAAATGTTGTTCGTATGGGAAAGGGACCCTAGGTGAGCTGGGTGACACCGTCTGTGCAGCCTCACCCGCCCTCTATTATGGAGGCTGGAAGCACGAGGCCCCTCCTACCGTGCCATACTGTGTACTTGCACGGGATCCCCAAGGATCGCAACCTTTCCCACAGCTCCTTGGCACTGACACCTAACCCCCTCAGCTCCGAGGCAGGGAGGAAGAGTCCGTCCCTCCTTTCAGCACACTTCTTCTTACACAGCTCCTTGACAACCCTCAAGAGCTCCTCGTCCTCCCGTCCGAAGCCTTCCTCCGCCAAGAGCCTGAGCGCGGCGAGCATAACCGGCAAGGAGCGTCGCGAGGCGGCTATCAGCAATTCCTTGAACTTCCAGTTGTCGGGAAAGGAGTTCTCGAACCTTATTATAATAATTCTCCTCTTTATTGCGGGGTCCCTTTCCAAAAGGCCTACTGCCTCTTCGTTGTTGGTAGCAAAAAACATCTTTGCATAGTTCTTGAACTTAAAGGGCTTAGAATAGAGCGTCCTCGCGGTCACGTACGACCCGCCCACCAGAGCTTTCAGCAACTCTGGACTACCCCTCTCGTTGCCGAGCCCCTCGTCGGCCAAGTTGGCGAGCTTGTGCTTCAGCTCGGCAGCGTAGTACTCTCCCCTAGGACCTAAGAGTTGACCCAACGTAACCGAGGCAACGTTCCTTGACCCGAGGGCCTCGTGGAGGAACTCGAGGAACGTGCTCTTCCCCGAGCCCGAAGGTCCCAAGAGGACGAAGAACTTTCTGAACGGCATTTTGGGGTAAATAGTATAACCTATGGCTTTCCACAAGAGCCCCCTATAGCGGGGGGTTACCCAAGAGTCGACGGCTTCGAGGAGTTCCGGCACGAACTCCTCGGCCACAGCTTCGACGGCCTCGAGGCCGTCGAAAGTCCTCATAATCAGTAGGAACTTGCTGACGTCGAACGCCTCTTGAGGTAGTACGTGCAGGGAAGGCCTCCTCACGGAGCGAAGCACGCCGCTCCTAAACCACTCCTCCACCTCTATGCTCCCTCCTTTGTACTTCAAGACATTTAAGCTGGGCTTCAAGGCCTTTGCAAGTTCTTCGGAGCGAATCATGGTTTCCCGCTTGTATGCCTTAACGGCCTCCCTGATAACGTTAATGGTGACAACACTCCTCAACTTTTTAGGATCCTCGAACGCCCTTTCGGCAAGCTCCTCGGCCAAGGCAGCTCCCAGCTCTCCGGCCCTCTTCTCGAGGAATCCGTCTGCCTCGTTTCCCCAGAGCACCTCGCCTTCCAAGAATATGTACGTAACCTCGGACGCCATGTCCGTGAGGCCGTTCAGCGTCAAGAGCATCTTGTCCGCCACTAGACGGGCTATTATTGTGGCCAGAGAAGGCCTTCTCCCCCTAACCTCCTCCGCGGCCCTTTCCTTGGCCTCTTCGAGGCGAAGTTGCAAGGCCAAGCGCTTCAGCGAGTCAAGCAAGCACTTGAGCTCCTTCCCGACCAAACCCGAAGCGCCGCGGAGTGCGAGAGCCGCCAGCTCGTAGTCGTTTAAGATCAGTTCGAGGAATCCCTTTGGTAACGTGAAGTCCCTATCGCGGTATATTACTGTAATTCCGTCGATCCCGAGCTTCCAGAAGCCAGAAACCCTGCAAGCCTCTGGAAGCCCCTCGCTCGGGAGCGAATTCAAATACTCCGGGCTCCCTACCCTTTCGGGGGGGCTGGGGGCGGGGGTCACTTCGCTTCACCTCCGCTCCCCGAGGCACTTCATCAGCTCCTCGTACTCGTCCTTACTGTCCGTAACTATCACGTACAGGGGTTTGGCCCCGTCGCCGATGACCTCTATCACTCTCTTAGGTATCCTTATGTAGGGGTTCTTGAAGCTCTTCTTCACGGTAGTCCAGAACCACGGCACGTTCCCTCCCGAAGTATTCAAGCATACTTGCAATAAAAGTATGCTTGAATACTAGACTACCAGCTTGGGGTGGACCCCGAGACGGCAGAGCTCCTCAGGCCTCAGCCTCTTCAGCACCTTCAGCAACCTCTCCCTGTACTCCACTCCTTTTTCCGTGAGTTTGTAGTACTTGTATTTCCTATTTGCAGATTCGACCTTCGTTAAGTATCCCATCTCTTCAAGCCTCTTCAGCAGTTTGTACTTGGTGCTGGTGGGTATCCTCGCCGGCTCCCCGTCCTTACAGTAGATCCCCTCCACGTCGGCTCCCCTCTTCGGCCTGTCCAGCTCGAGTATTATCGCAACGACCCTTGCTTCGGGTATCACGTTCTCCCCAATTCTCTCAAGGTCTCGAATATTTCAAAAAACTCTCTCACGTTCTCTCATGCGCCGAGCGCCCTTGCCGTTGCATACGCTAGGATAGCTAGGAAGATGCCCAAGAGCACCAGCGCTCCGGCGGCGTAGAGGAAGGCTCCTTGAACGGCGGAGGCCACAGAGGCCGGGAGGAGGCCCCCGAGGGCGCCGATTATCTGCATCGTCAAGGCGTACAGCAGGAGTAGCAAAGTGCCGTAGATGCCCACGTAGAGGTAGAACGTCGTGACAGCAGAGGAAATTGCACAGTTCGAGGCTAGGGCCGGGACCAGCGCTAGCAGGAGGGCCAAGGCCGCCCTCATACGGGGCACCGTTCAAAAAAGCGAGGTAGTGGGTTATTTCCTCCTGGCCTTCCTCCTTATGGCCTCTGCCAGAGGAGCGAAGGCCAGGATGGGCAGAGGTATCGCTATGCCGCCTCCGCCGGTGGCGGTGGTCGTGGTTCCGGTGAGGGTTGTAGCGGTCTCAGTGGCGGCTGTAGTGGTCGTCGTCTCAGTCATGGCCTCGGTCACGGTCTCAGTGGCGGTCT
>JAADDE010000004.1 GCA_013154085.1 Thermoproteota archaeon
TCCCTCCTCCCGAACTTCAGCTCCCCGAGATCGAGCTTTAGGCAAGGCCCCCCTCCCTCGTAGCTCACCACGAGGAGGCATTTAGACTTGGAGAGCATGCAGGCTACAATGAGCAGCGCCCCCAGAGCCCGGAGGCCGGAGCCCCCGCAGACCAAGTTCTCCTCCCCCATCTTCAGCATGACGGCGAACAGCGACTTGGGGCTGCACGGGTCGAGCCTGACCACCTCGTAGGGCTTCTTCACCGCCGAGAGGTACGCCTCGAAGGAGCTCAGCGCGTCCGCCGCCTTCGGGTGCTCTTGAGAGGGAACGTAGACCACCACGTCCTCTACTTCCTCAAGGGACGACGAGATGCACGATATGGGCGCGGTCACGTCGAAGCCTAGGGGGACGTGGGCCCTCGCCTCGCCCACCCTTACAAGAGACGCCTCCTTGCTTTTAGCCCCTCTTCCACGGGCATATGCCGGCGTACTTGCAGTAGGAGCAGTACCCCGAGGGCCTCCCTCTGGGCATGGTCTTGAGGTCCTCCTCCAAGCTCTCCACCATCCCTATGACTGATATCCTAAGTCCTTCGGTAAAGTTCTTCCTTATGCACCTCGAGGGCGAGCACAGCCAGAGCGCCCTGCACGGCTTGCCGAGGGCCTCCTCCGCCAAGATGCAGTAGAAGGCCGCTTGGAGGAGCTGGGGCCTCAAGAACCCCTCGCTGAGCTTGACCTCCACCACCTCAACGCGGTCGGCGCACTCTATCAGCGCGTCGACCCTCCCGGTCCCCAGGCTCCCGCTGAGGGGCACTTGGTAGGAGACCCTGCACTTCGTCTTTATGTGCTCCTCAACCACCTCCCTCACGTCCAGCTCCTTCCCGAACTCCATGGAGGGGGTCGGGGGCTCCGGGTAGTGGAGCTTGAAGTACGCGTAGGTCGGGCAGATGGCATAAGCGTTAAGCAGCCTTCCCTTCAATTAGGAACGCCTCCTCGAACTCTTTGTTGGACACAACAATGATGAATATTTTATCATCCTCTCCCAAGAACCTCATCGTTGCCCTGAGCGCGTCCTTAGCGTCTCCTTTCCCTCCCTTCCTCACGTACACGCTCTTCTGGAGCCTCGTGAATCCCATTGCGAGCAGCCTCTTCATTACTTTTATCCTCTTGCTGTCGTCGCTTATGTCGTAGGAGACTATCACGTACACCTCTTCCACCCCGGCACGTACCTCTCCCCGCTCTTCAAGGCGGAGCCCAAGGACCAGGCCTCGGCCAGAACCGCCTTGTCGCACCTCTCCAGAACCTCCCCGGCGGCCTCCGCCACCCTCTTGCGGGACTCGTAGGTCAAGTGCCCGCTCTCAACCCTCAGCTTCTCCACCTTCAGCTTCGTGAAAACCGCTTGATCCACGAGAGGCTTGAACTGCTCGGAGAAGTCGAACACCAGCGAGGCCTTCCCGCTCTTCAGGGTGTGGAAGAACCCCGCGTAGGGGTCCAGGCCGACAACGCTCAGCGCCTTGCCGACCACGGAGTACAGCATGCCGTAGGCATAGTTTAGGGAGGCGTTGTACGGGTCCCCCGCCTCGTGCTCCCTCCCGGGGAAGTCCGGGAAGGCCTCCGAGAGGAGGCCCCAGTAGATCTTGGCTGCTTGAGCTTCCACGGCCCTCAAGGAGTCCGGGTCTTGGGCCGAGCTGGCGTCTTGGGCGAACCTCTCCAGCTCGTAGCTCTGCTCCCTCAGCCACTTGATCCTCTTAGCCTTTGCAATAATCCTCAGCGTCCTCCCCTGTTCTATTATCTTCCTTATTATTACCGGCTTAGCGTACTCCAAGCCCCTTCCCTTGAGTATGGCCTCGTACTGCTTGAGCCTCGTCTCGGCAGTCTTGTTCGGCACCGGGCTGGAGGCTCTGACCGCCGGCACGCCGTTCCACTCGAGGACCACCAAGTCGACGTTGTGCCTCGCCATCAGCCTCATCGCCGCCGAGGTTATGGAGACCTTCGAGCTCGCCACCACGACTACATCGTACTTGTTTGCCAAGTACTCGACCTTCCCCTCGGCGCTCACGAAGGCCAAGCCGCCGTCCTTGCGGGCTATCTTGCCCGGCTCGGAGACGAAGTAGACCCTCACCTCCCGCACACCTCCCGGAACGGGCAAGTACTTGGGCACTCGTCCGCCGGGCCCGGGTCGTCGCCCTCAGCAAGCATGTTCGCGACCTCGTCCCTCATCTCGAGGAACTTCTTCCTCAGGCCTTCATGAATCCTCACTAAGTTCCAGTAGGTCCTCTTCTCGGTCACGCTTATCACGACAGCAGCGTCCACCGGGTGCCCGGTCCACGACTCCAGGGCGAGGGCGTAGCCCGTAACTGCCAGCTTCTTCCTTTCGAGACCATTCCCGTAGACAACTTCAACTGGAATGAAGCCCACCAAGAAGTCCGGCCTCAGCACGCTGGAGAGGCCTATGGGCGAGCCGGGTATCTCGGGCTCCACGCTGACCGGTATGCCCTCCGCCTCGGCCTCGGCCTTCCTCAGCTTGCCCTCCTCGTAGACCCTCCTGAGCAGAGGGTCCTCGTAGTCCCTCTCCTCCCCTTTGAATGGAGCCATGAAGGCCTCGTGAACCTCCTTCCCGCGGCTCATGGCTCTGTTCTCCGCTCTGACGCCAGCAACCTTGCGCAAGTAGACGTCCCTCTTCGTGGGGCAGGGACTGGTCACGTCGCTCACGCTCGGCCTGGCGCGGTGGCGGGGCTGCACCAGGGCCCAGTCCCAGCCCCTCGTGTTGACTATGAAGTCGCCCGCAGTGGCCCGGAGCTCGTCCCAGACGGCCCGCGGGAGCGCGGGTATCACCCGGGTAATACGGGGGTGAGCGAAAGTTTTGGAGAACCATGAGAAATTCCGAAAGTTTCGCTACTTGAGCCTCCCAGTGCGTTTCTCACACTTGTAGAAAAGCGTGCCTAAGCGGAGCTCCTTCCCATGTTATAGAACTATTTAGCAATCCCATGATTGCTTTTATGTCAGCTAAATTGATGTTCGAATGGGAACATTGATTCTCTCCGGCCGCGCCGGTCAGCGAGAAGCTCCGAAGCGCTTCTGAAGAGCCCTCCCGGAGAGGGTCCAACACTTTTCCACAGGTGTGAGAAACGCATCTACCTTCTGAAGGCCCGTCCGCTCTTGCCCTTCTCTCCTCCCTCCCCTCTCCCGGTAACCCCTTCCCTTCGCCGGCCCTCAATCCCTCGCCCCCATACTTGCTCTTCAAGGAATCTCCGGCAGATCCTTGGGAACACGGCTGATTCCAAAGCGGACCATCACCTTGGGGAGGGCAGTGCTCCCTTATATGCGTTCA
>JAADDE010000011.1 GCA_013154085.1 Thermoproteota archaeon
TAGCCGAGCTCGATAGGAAGATTGAGAGCGTTAGGACCGATCTCGAGAACAGAATTGAGGGCGTAAGGACTGATCTGGAGAGGAAGATCGAGGACGTTAGGTCTGATCTGGAAAGAAAGATAGAGTCCGTGAGGGATGAGCTTGAGAGTGATATGAGCAGACTGGAGGCGAGACTAGTCCAGCTGGACCAGCGCTTGGACAGCATGCTTAAGTGGGTCATAGGCATGCTCGCAACTATGTGGGTGTCCATAGTTGTTGGGATAATTGTAGCGCTGTTGAAGATGGGCTAGGGCTCGACCTTCTGCTTGAAACCGTTGTAGTCATAAATTATTTCTATGTTGTTCATCGCTTCCTTCAAGTCGAACAGCTCCGCTACTATCCTCAGCGTGGTGAGGTCTCCCTTCAAAGCGGCCTCCCTAACTTTGAATATTACATCTTTCAATATTTTCTTTACCAAGGCAGAGCTCATCTTGTCAAGAGTCTCTGCGTACTCTTGCGGTATCTTAGTCATAGCCTTGCTGAGCTCGAGTATCCTAACGTGCTCGACCTTTTCCATAAGCTCCCTCAGCATCTTGTCCGCGATTGCGCGCTGGGCGTAGTTTACGAATTTTCTTATCTCCTCCTCCACGATGTCCTCAGCCTTCTTGATTTCAGACTTTCTGTTCGCAATTCCTCTGTTAGCCACCTCGGCCACGGCCACTATGTCCTTGTAGACCACCAGGGGGTTGACGGAAACCTTCGGGTCCACGCTCGGGGGCTCAGATATGTCAACAATAATGAGCTTCTTGCTTATGTCACCTACCATATCGTAGGTAATTACCTTACTGCCGCCGCCCACGGCCGAGATTACGGCATCAACCTCTTTCAAAATCGACGGCAGACTTTCCAAGGAGAAGGCCTTGCCGCCCACCTCCTTGGCCAGCTCCTCCGCCCGGGCTAAGGTGCGGTTCACCACATATACTTGAGCTCCCTTCTTGACCAAGTTGCTTGCAATGATTCTGCCAGCCATCCCCGCCCCTATTACGGCCACCTTCAGTCCCTTCAAGTCCCCGACCAGCTCCTCGAGCAACTTAACCGACGCGGAAGGTATCCCGGTGCTCCCCTTGCCCAGCGCCGTCTGGGTCCTCACCCTCTTCCCGACCCTAACAGCGGCTTCGAAGGTAGTCCTCAGGGCGCGGCCGGAGAAGCCCTCCCTCGCCGCCCTCTCCGCTGCCTCCCTCACTTGCCTCAGTATGTCCGGCTCCCCCAGAACCATCGATTCGAGCCCGGCCGCAACTCTGAAGAGGTGGCGGAGGGCGTCAACTCCGTAGTAAACCACGAACTTCTCGTCCGGAATGGGGACCCCGGCGCGCGCCTCCAGGAGGCTTTTGACCGACTCCACCGTAGCCTTCTTGTTCGTGGTTAGAGCGTAAACCTCGACGCGGTTGCACGTCTGAAGGACCACCACCTCCCTGACCGCCGGGACCCGGCTTATCGCGGAGTAGGCGGCGAGTATGTCGGGGAACTGGGCTTTTTCCATTATTTCCTTCCCGGAGGCTTTGTAGTTCAGGCCCACCATCACCAAGTCGTCAACGAACAGAGGTACCCGGGCGGTCGCTGGCACCGGTTAATCGCCTGTGCCATCACCGCCATCGCTACTAATAGCCTTTTCTGGGAAATAGAACCGCCCCACCGGCGCGGAGGGTTCGGTTCCTTCCCTCTAAAGGACCCGGCGGGGCTCCGCTACGGCGGTTGAGCCATAAATTCCCTCCTCATTTCTGAGAATCCCTTCTTCAGCCAGCTCTCCTCCACCGGCTCCTCCTCATAGAGCTCCCTCCTCCTGGCCTCCAAGAGCCTCTCCGGCACGCCGAGCACGTCGCTGTAGGCCCTCCTAACGCCCAGCGCCTCCCTCCAGCCCCTTTCCCTAGCCGGGTGGTGGTCGACCACCGCCGATGGGAACTTCTCCAAGATCTCCATTATTCCGTCCAGCTCGTAGCTCTTCAGATATATGGGCGGCCCGTCTACTATCAGCTCGCTGAACTCTTTGGAAAATATCCACCTCCTCGCCGCCTCGTCGCCGCCTTGAACGTCGGAGGTGTAGAGGACCTCTCCTACCTTAACCGCCAGCACGTAGCCGAGCTTCGGGCTCCCGTGGATCAAGGGCGGGGAGAGCTCCAAGCCGAACTCCTCGAAGCTCCTCCCGTCTGCTACCTCGACCCTCACGTTCAAGCCGTCAAGCGCCTTCAAGAACTTGTGCGCCCTTATCTTCTGGCTCACGTTTATGTTGTGCTTCGGATCCTTTATGAAGAGGACTTTCCCGTCGTACAGCGAGTAGTCGTAGAGCCACCCGGGGTTGTAGTGGTCCCTGTGGTAGTGGGTTATCACAACAGCCTCGCTCCTCTCCACGGCCTTCGCAATCCTCTCCGCAGCCTCTCTCAAGGCCTCCCACTCCCTCGGGTGAGGAGGAAGGCCGAAGCGCCTCGGGGCCAGGGAAGCTGAGGGGTCCACCACGACCCTCCCGACCTTGAAGGCCATGCTCCGCACGCCGAGGGTCTCCGAGGCCAAGGGCTCCCAGATCACTCCTCCACCTCGAGGGCCGGGAGCTCGAGGGGGACCTTAGCCTTGAGCTTGCGCGCGACCTTGAGGGAGAGCTTCAGCACCCTAATGGCTTCGGTCACCTCCGGGTCCTCGTAGCCCTCCTCTATGACCTCTTGAGCTATCTTCGCGACCAGCGGGAGGGTTTCAAAGGCGAAGCTCTTGAACCACTTCTTGTCGGAGGCGCTGAGCTTCTTCTTCGAGGAGAGGAGCTTGAGCCTCTGCTTCACCTTGTCCAGCTCCAAGGCTGAGGCTTGGACCTTGAGCATCGTGAGCTTCGGGTCCTCCAGCTCCTCGTCCTCCTCCAGCGCCTCCCTCACCGCGTCCTCGTCGACGAACCTCCACCAGTGCTGGTTGCCGGACTTGTATGTGGTCTCTATTATTCCGTACTCCTTTTCCATTTTAGAGAGGAGGAGGGAGGGCTTGTACTCCACTCCCATGAGCTTCAGCTTCCTAACCAATCCCTTGTAGTCGAAGTCCCCGAGGGCGCTCTTACCGGAGGCGCGGTACTCGTCCGCAACCTCCAGCGCCGCCCTCAGCACCAGGGCCGCCCTCTCGCCGTACTCTTCAATAAGCTCCTTCACCCTTGCCAGCGCCAGACTCATCGGGCGGCCCCTAGTTCGGGAAACGCTCGCCCCTTAATATAGGGCGGTACTCGCTCCGATAATAAAAATCAGTAGCTCATCCTGTGGACCGCCTCTATCTCCACCTCGCTGACCCCCTCAACTCCCTTGAGGAGCTCCTCCAGCTTGTCGGTCCCGCCCTCGGTCTCCTCGGGAATAGCTATGTAGAGCTTGAGGAGGTTCAGTCCGAACGCCACCGGCACCTTCTGGTACTGCATGACCTCGTAGTCCTCCGGGAGGACCTTCTTTATCTGCTCCAAGAGCTCCTCGAGGTTCCTCTCCACGCTGTCGGGGTAGACCTTTGTTATCACCAATACTTTCGCCATTTCTGCACCACCTCAGGGTCCTTCGAAGCCGCAGTTGGGGCACCTATAGGGCTTGCTCTGCTTCCTGCACTTGGGGCAGCGCCATATGACGACCTCTCCGCAGTTGGGGCACTTGAAGTGCACCCCGACCTCCTTCTCCAGCGGGACGACCAGCCTCCCGCAGCTGGTGCACGTCGGGGGCCTCGCGACGTACTCCTCTTGTAGCGCCACTCCTTCCGCACCCGCCCACGGGGGCAACTGACTAAATTATAAAAGGTGAGGGAGAGGGGGCGGAGCCTTGGAGGTGGAGATAAAGCTCGCAATTAAGGATCCGGAAGGGGCTAGGGAGGCTCTGCGCAAAAAGGGGAAGTTCCTAAAGAAGGTAGTTGAAGAGGATACCTACTTCAACTTCGACTGCGAAGGAGGATGTTGCAGAAACTTCGCAGAGACCGATGAGGCCGTGAGGCTCCGGAGGAGGGACGGCGAGTGCTTCCTCACCTACAAGGGGCCCCGGGTGAGCGTCGGGGAGGTGAAGGCTAGGGAAGAAATTGAGTTCTCCGTTGACAGCTGCGAGGCGGCCGCGAGCTTCTTGGAGAAGCTGTGCTTGAAGCCGGCGGCAAGGGTTAGGAAGGAGAGGGAGTACTGGTCGGTAGAAAATGCTGTGGTGACGCTGGACTACGTGGAGGGGCTCGGGTGGTTCGCGGAGGTGGAGGGCGAGGGGGTGAAGGAGCTGGCAGAGGAGCTCTTCCCCGGGGCCGAGCCCGTGGAGGAGACGTATCTGGAAATGGTGCTCAAGCGAGCCGGAGCGCCGCGAGGGAAGTAGCCACGGAGCAGTCCTCAAGCGAGTCCAGCACCTTCAGCGCGAGCGAGTATTCCTCCTTGGGCGCTTCGGCGACGCCGTCCTCTACGAGCTCCTTCAGCCCCTTGGGCTGCTCGCCCAGCGCCACCGCGCCCGGCCCCGCCCGGACCTCAGCAACTTTCTTGATCTCCTCCAGCACCTTTGCGTCTATCAAACTCGGCAGCACCGCCTCGACTTTGAAGCCGAAGGACTCCAAGAGGCGCGCCAGCGCGGTCCCAACCTCTTGCTCGGCCTCCGGAAGCTCCACGACGAGCCACAGCCTCTCGCACTTCAAGGCCTTCAAGCTGTAGAGCATCCTCACGACGGATCTTAACTGCTGCCTCTTCATCTTGGCGCACCTTATGACCAGCAGGCACGCCCCGGGCCTCATCTGACGGAGCTCCTTCTCCTCAGATATCAGGCTTTTGGGCAACCCTCGCGCCCACCTCCTCGGCCAATTCACAGGCCCTACAAATTTTCCTTCCGGGAGAAGTAGGGAAGCCGCACCTCTCGCACGGCTTGAACTTCGGCTCCGGCGCCCCGAGCCTCTCGAACCGCTCCCTCCACCTAAGCAGAGCTCCGGGCTTCTCCTCCTCGTACTCGAAGAGCTCCTCCCTCAGCCTCCCCCTCAAAGAGGGCTTGGTAACTATGTAGGGACACTCCTCGCTCTGGAAGGGTATCCTCTTCAAGTACGCGTATATCGCAACTTCCCTCTCGTAAACCTTCCTCAGCGGCTTTATTCGGACCCTAGCGTTTATCTTCAGCAAGTCGTCCCACGATCCCCTAAGCAAGTTCAGCAGAGCGGTGTGGGCCTCGTCGTCTAAGGTGTGGCCCGTCACCACCCTAGCGCCGAACTTCAGGGCGAGCACGTCCAAGGCCCTCCTCCGGTAGACGCCGCAGTACGTGCACGGGCTCAGCCTCCCGGCCTCCACCATCTCTTCCAGCTTCTTTCCGTAGAGGTCCTTGAACGTAACAGTTATGTGCTTTATGCCGAGCTTTTCGGCAAACTCCTTTGCCCTCTGAGCCTCCTTGAGGCGGTACCCTCCGGGAGCCCCCTCGACTACCGTAACCGCTATCAGCTTGCCGACGTCGTATATCTGCGCCATTATATCCATAAGGACCAAGGAGTCCTTTCCCCCGGAAACCGCGAGGAGGAGCTTCCCCTCGACCCCCTCCAGCTCCTTGGCGGCCCTCCCAACGACGCTTTCCAAGAAGTGCTCCTTACACAGCGCCCTGCCGAAGGCGTCACGGGCGACTGCCCTCCTCCCGCAGAGCTCGCACCTCATGGCTCTGCCTCAGCCTCGTCTATCGAGTGTATGACCACTCCAAGATTTTCAAGGAGCTCCTTAACCTTTTCGAAGTTTATGTCATCGCCGTATATTGTCAGCGTCATGGTTATGGTTCCGACGTCCACCTCGTCCACCTTTATGTACACTTTAGTAACTCCCTCCGTGTCCGACAGCTCCTTCGCGACGTCAACTATGCTCGGGCCTTTGATGGGCTTTATCGTATCGAGGACGACCTTCCTCAGCCTTCCCAAGGTGCCTCGGGGAGGGATTTCGCGCATATCCTTATCAGTTCATCTTCCAAGCCCTCAAGCTCGAACGTGGGGAAGCCCTCCTTTTTCAGTATCTTGTTCGCGAGCTCCGCCGCCCTCACGGCCCTCCTTATCCCCTCCTCGCTGGGCGGGCACATGAAGCAGACCTTGGAGGGCTTGAAGGCCACCAAGTAGGCCTTACCCTTCAGCACGCCGGAGCGCGCCGCCAGCGCGGCCAGCGCCACCGGGCCGACCTTGTGGGTGTCTTGGACGAGGTCCTTCAGCTCCTCCTCGCTCGCCCTGTGCGGCTCCACCTTGAAGGCCCTGACATCTTCATCTATCTCTGCTGCGTCCACAAATACTGCTAGGTCGTAGCCCTCCAGCCACCCGACGAGCCCCAAGCCCATGTCGTCGCCGTCCAGCACATCGACCCCGTGCGGCTTCCTCCCCTCCAGCGCCTCCGCGAGGCAGCTCCCGAGCCCGTCGTCGCCCAAGTTCCGGTTTCCCAGACCTATGAGCAAGGCCTTCATAGGACCTCCTCCAAGGCCTTCTCCCAGTCACCGCAGGGGGGCTCGCACTCCACTACCTTTATCTTCTTGATGTACTCCGGGGCGAAGACCCTAAGGCCGTCGACCAAGGCATCCACCTCCAGCCAGCCGGTCAGCGTCGCTTGGGCGAGCTTGGAGAGGTTGTATATGTCCCTCTCCGGGCCCTCCTCGGGCCTCCAGACGTAGAAGCCCGGCTCCCTCCCCCTCTTCTTGACCCCTACCAGTATGACCTCGTCCGGCTTCTTCTCCCTGAGGACGTCGGCGAAAGCCATCGCATCCACGGAAGCGTCTACGACCTTAACTCCCCTCTTCTCCAAGCGGTCCTTGAGGGGTCCTTCAAAGAGGAAGTGGAGCTTTATGGAATCCTCGCACTTGGTGGAGGAGACGTAGCCCAGAAGCCTCCTCAAGCTCCCCTACCTTGGAGGGCCCTCCTTATCGCGCTAATCAAGTCGTCATCGTCTTCCACGCCGAGCATCTTGGCCACCGCCTTAGCCTTCGAATCCAAGTCCTGCGCCGGTTTGAAGGTGTAGAGCTTTTCGAGCTCTTCCATGGGGGAAAGCATTTCCTTTATCATTTCCTCTAGTTCCTTGCGGACGAGGTTTAGGAAGAAGCTCACGGGCCCACCGAAAAAGGTCTCGTGTAATTCGAAATAAGGCTTACCCGTTGAAGAGAGGGCTGTACTTGATGAGCTGCTGGAGCTGCGCTTGCAGCGTCTGCACTTGAGCCTTCAAGCCTTCTAAGTTCTTGCCCATCGCATCTATGCTCATCTCCAGCTGGGACACTTGCACGCTCATCATGTATATTACTAGCAACGTCACGAGGAACATAGCTATAGAGGCCGCCAGAGCCACTATCCCGAAGTCCACAGCAACTCCTTTCTTCCTCACTTCCCGCACCCGTTGAGGAGTTAGTTCCTCCCCAAAGCTAATAAGGGGGTGGGGGCGGCCAGCGAGGCCCACAAGCTTTTAACGGGATCTGGAGAGAGCGGCACCTCGTGGAAGAGCTCGAAGGAGCCCAAGTACACGAGCGCCGCGCTCTTCGATCCTGTCGCGTTGCCCCCCGCCTCCTCAGCCGCGTAGGCCATGTCGAAAACCGCCCTCAGCGGGTCCCGGGAGGAGGCGGTGCAGGCATCGAAGAGCACTCTGCCGGAGGCGAGGCCGTTGCCGGCGCAGTAGAGCTCTAGGTCTCCGACCTTCCTCTTCAAGAACCCCTTCGCTCCCAGCACTCCGGCGCCGGTGAAGGACTGGACCTCCCCCCTTCTGGGGACCAGCAACGCTTGCCTGTACCCGGCCATAGGGTCTCTGAGCACGACCCCTATCGCCTCTTCCGGGCTGCCGAGGAGCTCGTAGGCCCTGCGCGCCAGCTCTTTGGAGGACAGAGCTTGCACCACAGCTATGCCCTTGGGCCCGAACCACACCGCTCTGCTACCCACGCCCGGCGAGGGCGAGACGGTGATGCTCGCCAGCTCTTCGCCCCTCCTCGCGACCACTGTGTAGGTCACGGCTTTGCCCCCGTCCGTCTCTTAGGCCGGAGGGAGGGAAGGGCCGGGAAGGGGGGTGAGACCGAGGTGAGAGGGGAGGAGAACCCAAAAATTACGCGCGGACCACCTGCTTGCGCTTGGCCAGGCTCTCTCTGAGCTTCTTCTCAACTTCTTGGGCGGTCTTGCGGATCACGTCCTGGTGCCTAACCGCTATGTGGGGCTCAGCGTGGTTCGTGTGGATTACGGTGTTGCAGGCCTTACAGTAGCCGTTCTCAACGATGGGTTCTATCTCCATAATGAAGGGCCAAGCCAACTGCATGAGCTTCACCACAAGGGCCGCCCGGCCCTTGCTCATGAGCTGGTAGGCGGTGCTCTTGAGCTGGGTCTTCTGTATGCCGTGCTTCTCAGCAGCCTTGCTGGGGGACTCGTTGAGCACTAAGTAGTCGTACAGCGCTTGGAGCACGTTCTTCTTGTCGGCCAGCGCCTTCAGCGCCAAGTACTCCAGCACGGCCCTCCGCTCCTCGGCCAGCTTCCTTCGATCCTCAGCGGTTGGCACGCTTTCACCCGTAGGACTATTGCCTATCGTTCCTTATAAATTTATGTCGAGAATGTACCGACGGAACAGGATCTATTAAGGCTATCGTCGCTTTCACAGGGTCAAAATTAACGCTCCACTCCCCCTCTGCCCTTATCCTTCTAAAGCCCCGACACTCCCTCCTCACCTCTTCAAGTCCCTCAAAGGACCGCTTCGATCCGGGGTACCAGACCGCTACTGGGACAGCAGCCTTGACGGAGGACCTCCTAACAGTCTCGCAGAACGCCTTGGCGTCCATGTACCACAAGCCTCCGGCCGGCGCCACCAGCACGTCGGCCTCCGCCGAGAACGGCCGGAGCGCGCCCCCGGCGTAGAGGAGCTTCAAGCCTCCGGCCGATATTTCGTAGCCCGTTACCCTTCCTCTGAGCCCCTCAAGCTCCACGGGCCTCCAGGAGAAGGGGCCGGAGGAGCCCGGGGGAGAGGGGCTCCGGTAGAACGGAGGGGAGCCAGTGAAGAGGCCCGGCCCCCGGTCCGGCTCGAGCGAGAGCTTGTACCTTCCCAGCTCCAGCTCCACCCAGAGGCCTCCCATCGCCCTAACTATCATAACCGGGAGAGCACCTCCAGCGCTCCCCTAACCATGTTCTTCTCCGTAACCATCGAGTCCGGCTCCCTGCGGCCCACGAGGACCGCCTCCCTGTTCTTCGACACCATGAGGGCGGCCACTTGAGATATGGGCGCTTCCGGGGGCACCTTCTCGGCGTACCTGACCGCATCGTCCGCCGGCGCCGATAAGCCCTCTTCGAGCGCCTTCTTGAGGAGGCTAAGCATCGAGAGCACGCCTGCCACCTTGCCTTCTCTGGACAGCACCAGATGCCTCGTCCACAGCTCCATCATGAGCTCCAGCACTTCTCTTATCGAGGATCCCGGCAGTATGAAGGTGCTTATCGGCGAGGCCACGTTTCCGACGGCCTCTATGGAGGGCACGACAGCCAAGAACTTAACGACGTCCTTCTCGCTTATGATTCCCCTAACGAGATCCATGTCGTTCACTATTATTATAGAGCCGACTCCCGTCTCGAGCATGAGCTCCACTGCCTTGTACAGCGACACGTCCTCGTTGACCTTCACCGGCTG
Source organism: Thermoproteota archaeon (assembly GCA_013154085.1). Taxonomy (GTDB): domain Archaea; phylum Thermoproteota; class Thermoprotei_A; order Sulfolobales; family Ignicoccaceae; genus Ignicoccus. Next base: position 9,575 of record JAADDE010000011.1, read on the forward strand.
GTCGTTCATCCAGTCCGCCACCTTCTCCTCCTCAAGTCCTTGCCTCCCCTTCTTCAGCAGGGCGTCGACCACGTCCCTCAGCCCGATCAGACCTATCAGCCTTCCTTCTGTGTCGGTGACTGGCAAATGCCTTATTCGGAACCTTATCATCAGGTTCGCCGCGTCCAAGAGGGTGTTCGACGGCAGAACCTTTATCACGTCCTTGGTGGCGTAGTCGGTGACGCTGATGTAGTGTCTCGGCCTCCACTCCACCGGACTTTACCCGCCGAGCCCTCCGAATCAGACGCTCAAAAGCTCTCGGAAGCGCTCCAGCAAGTCCGGCCTGCCGGGGGCCATCAAGTGAATTCCGGGAAGCTCCAAGGAGTAGGCCTCCTCCGCAACGGCCTTGGCCCTTTCAAGCACGAATTCATCAGCCCTCCCTTCCTTCTTCGCCCTCACTAAGCTTTCGTAGAACTCCTCGGCGTTCACGCCCCTTTCGATCAGCGCCTTGACGACCTTTCTGGAGGTGGTGAGGAGCACGCTGGGCACCGTGGGCAGGGGGTAGCCCTTGAGGCGGCGGAGGGTGGCCTCGTCGAAGACCGGCTGGGTCTGAGCGAACTGGGCGCCGGCCCTGGCCTTCCTGAGGAGCCTCTTTTCCTCCAGCTCGAAGTAGGGATTGGCCGCCACTCCGACCGCGAGCGTGACCTTGCCGACCTCCCTTCCGGCCCAGTCCAAGCCCCTCCTCAGCGCTTGAACCAGGCACACCAGCCTCACCGCGTCGAGGTCGAAGCTGGAGCTCGGCGCCCAGTCGCCGGTCAGCGCCAAGACGTTCCTAACGCCGGAGGCCTCGAGAGCGAGGAGGGAGGAGGTGAGGGCCTCCCGGGTCTTAGCTCTGCACGTGAGCTGGGCGATGACCTCCTTGCCCTTAGAGGCCAGCCACGAGGCGGCCCACGCTGAGTCCAAGTGGGGGAGGCCCAGAGGGTTGTCGGTCACGTTCAGGGCGTCGAAGCTCCAAGAGAGCGCCCTCTCCAGCTCTCCCAAGCTCCAGGGCTCCACCTCCGCCGAAACGGCGAAGCTTTCCAGCTTCTTTAGGTACTCAGACGGCTCCACCTCCACGGGCTCGCACGGCACCTTGAAGTGCTTGTCCAGCAGAGGACGCAAGTACCTATCGCTCTTGAGCCCCTTCAGAGCCTTCACAAAAGGGCACTGGAAGTCGTCGACCTCGCACAGCCCTCCCTTCCTAACGCCGCCGCACGGGCCGTTCAGCATGCCCTTGGGGCACAGCATTCAGCCGCACCTCGGTCCCTTCAAGACCTCGTTCAGCGTGAGCAGCTTTACGAACTTTACGTTCCTCTTGGCTATCTCCTCCTCGCTTCCTTCCTGCCTGTCCAAGAGGGCCACGGCCAGCACCGGCTCGGCCCCGTGCTCGCTCAGGGCGTCTATCGTCTGGGCCAAGCTCCTCCCGGTGGTGGTCACGTCGTCCACAACCACCACCTTCTGGCCAGGCTCCACGCCCTCTATCAGCTTCATCTGGCCGTACTCCTTCTTCTTCGGCCTCGCGTACCCCATGGGCCAGCCCAGGGTGACTGAGAGGTGCGCCGCCAGCGGTATCCCTCCCGTCGCGACGCCCACTACGGTGGCGTACCCGACCTCCGACTTGATCAATGAGGAAAGCAAGAGCGCGCCTAAGCGGGCCAGCTTCGGAAAGCTCCACAGCTTCCTCATGTCCACGTATATGTCGCTCTTCTTCCCGGAAGAGAGTATGAACGTTCCTTTCTTCACCAGCCCGCACTCCTGTATCCTCCTTGCTAGGTAGGCGCGCAGGTAGCAGTTGCCGAAGTTGAGGACGGCCATCGGGTCGGGGGAGGCCTCCAGCAGCGCTTCTGCGTCCAGCGTGGACCCGGTCCACGGCACATCGGCGAGGGTAGCTATCATGTGAGCCGCTAAGTACTTGTCCAGCTCCAAAGCGTCTCCCTAGGGCGGAGGTCCACGGGGATTATGAGAAACCATAATGAGCTGGACGATTTGGACATGAAAATACTCTCAATATTAATGAACGACGCGCGGAAGAGCGTGCGGGAGATCGCCAGAGAGCTGGGCGTGTCGCCGGCGACCGTGCACAACAGGATGAAGAGGCTGCAGCAAGAAGGCGTGCTGAAGGGGTTCATGCCCATCGTCGACTTCCCCAAGCTGGGCTACCAAGTAACTGCAATAATCATGGTAAGCGTTGAGGGCCAGAGGCTGAGGGAATTTGAGAACGAACTGAAGGAGATGAAGAATGTCATTGCGATATATGACATAACCGGCGAGTTTGACGTTCTCGTGATAGCGAAGTTTAAAGACGTCCAAGCTTTGGACTTCTTCGTCAAAGATCTGCTGGAAAGGGAAGGGATAAAGAAGACCGTAACTCATATAGCGTTCAACGTAGTCAAGGAGGACTTCAGAGTCCCCCTTTAGGGGGCTCCTCACCACCCTCTTTGTATATGTTCCACACGATCATCATGGCTCCGCACTTGGGACACGGTCCTTGGACCAGCCCCACGAAGTCGCCCTCCTTCCACTCCCTCTTAACCTCGTAGCCGCACTTGGGGCACCTCACCACGGTCACGAACTTTTCCTCCTTTTCTTTCCTCTTGTTCATGATCATCGCAATTGCCGCGGCTGTAGCCATACCGGCCACCATAGCTAATGCCATTAAGGAGAAGAGGTACTCCTCCCTCAAAGGTCCTCCCCCATGCGCTTCGCTTGTCGGTTATAACCGTGAGCTTCGCGCTTGTGTAGCGGAAGAGGACGTAATGATAGAAAAAATCTTGAAGAAGATAGATGGGAGGGGGTACAAGTCTTACAAGGAACTGCAAGGCATGACGTACAAGAGCAGGGGGCTTCTCTTTAAAATAGTGAGGGTGCAGGGAGACCCGTTCGCCCCGCCGTCGGTAGTGGAAGTGAGCGCCCCCTTGAAGGTGGAGGAGCCCAGACCGTACGAGGAGTTCTTCTTGAGAAGGCTCCACGGAGAGCTGAGGAGGAGCTCCTCGAAGCTCGGCGAGGGGAAGGGCGGCCTGCTGGCCGTGCCCAAGCCCTCCAACGCCGTCCTCCGGAGGAGCTCGGTGAGGGCTCTCAGAGAATCAATCAAGTTCCGGATTTGGGTAGGCCTGCCCTCCAGGGGGAGGAGGGTTCTGGGCGGAGCGGCTGAGGAGCTGCTCCTCGAGAGGCTCCCGAAGGCTGTTGAGCGCGCGCTGAGGGAGAGGGAGGGCTTGGAGGATTGGGTCAGAACTTGGAGGGCCCAGCAAGAGCTGAGGTCGGCGATGGAGGGCGCCGGCTTGGTGGCGTTCGTCGCGGACGGGAGCGTGCTGCCGAGGAAGTGCGGCGACTGCGACGATCCCATGGAAGGAGCGGTCCCCTTTGAGAGCCCTCCGAGCTTGAGGGTGGAGCTCGAAACCAGCCTCGGGAGCTTCAGGGGAATGGGCATAGGGAAGGGGATAACCTCCGTAACCGGTCCGGCCTTTCACGGAAAGACCACGCTGATAGAGGCGGTGGCCAAGGGAGTCTGGGACCACGTCCCTGGGGACGGTAGGGAGTTCGTCCTGGCCGATAGGAGAGCATTCTACGTGCGCTCCGAGGACGGCCGGAGGGTGGTCGGGGTTGACGCCTCGACCTTCCTAAAGCTCCCGGGGGCGGAGAGGTTCACCACCGAGGACGCCTCGGGGGCCACCAGCGCGGCCTCCAGCTTCCAAGAGGCGGTCGAGGCCGGGTCGAGGACTCTCATCTTAGACGAGGACTACACGGCGACGAATTTCTTGTACTTCGACGACCGCCTGGAGGGACTCTACGACATTAAGACCGTTGAGACTGTGTCGGAAAAGCTGAGGAGCATGAAGGAAAAAGGGCTCAGCTTGATCATAATCTCGGGTAGCTCTGCACCAATAATTAAGAAGGCCGATAAGGTGGTATTTATGAAGAACTTCTTACCCCACGACGTTACTGAAAAAGCCAAGCTGATTAATGTTAAAGACGTGGAGAGCGGTTACGCGTTTCCCAGAGAGCGGGAGCTTAGCTATCCCGGAGCGGAGAGGGTCAAGGTTAGGGGGCCTTGGCTCGAGAGCAGGTCTTGGACTCGGCCGGTGAAGCTGGAGGCCAACATACACCTAGAGGAGGAGGGACAGCTGGCGTTCCTAGCAGAGCTGCTGAAGAGGCCGTTCTCCGGAAAGGCGAAGGACTTGACCGTCCCGGATCCTTGGGACTTGTGCACCGCGCCGGCCTGCTCCGAAGTTAGGGCTGAGGATCTGGCCTTCGCCTTGAACAGGGCGCCGGGGCTCAAGGCTCTGTGAGGAGCTCCACCGCGGCCTCCAGCTCGTCAACCTCCTTCAGCCGGCCCTTTATAGTAAGAACGGCCCTCACCTCGTAGCCTGCCCTCTCAAAGACCTCTTGGTAGGGCTTTGGAGTACAGCCCCAGCCGCAAGTGTTGACTATCATAACTCTCTTGCGGTATCTGGCCTTCTCGGCTATGGTTTCGATTATGTCTCTCACGGGCCAGAAGGGGCCGCCCTCGTAGGTGGGGGCCACCACGACTATATATTTGGAATCGACAATATCAGTCATTATCTCCGAAAAGGGCGAGTGGAAGGTGTCCGTGAAGCCGAAGGCGTGCACCTCCACTCCCCTCTCCTCGAGCAGATTCCTCAGCACGTCCACAACTTCCTTGCTGAAGCCGTACATGCTCCCCCAGATCAGAGTCGCCTTCTCCCTCTCCCAGCCCCTCGCCCACTTCACCCACTCCTCTATTATCTCCCTCCCCCACGAAGGTCCGTGGGCCGGCAACACAGTCTCTATTTCAAGCTTCTCGAGCTTGGGAGCCGCTTTTACCACAAACTCCTTATACTTCCCAACGACGTCCATGAAGTACTTCATTGATAGCCATAAGCTCTTCGTAAAGCCGAAGGAGCCGAAGGCGTCGCAGGAGAGAAGAGCTCTGAACTCCGGCAGGTAGGTCATCATAGTTTCCGGCCAGTGAAGCCATGGTGTGTGGAGGAACCTCAGCTTCGTCCCTACGTCCATCTCCTCTCCGTCCCTGACGGGCTTGAAGTTGAACTTAACGCCGTAGTACTCGCTGGCCAGAGCGCGGACCATGGGATGCCCCAGAACTTGGGGGCTGAACTCCCTCACTACCTCGGGAAAGGAGCCGGAGTGGTCGGGCTCCATGTGGTGCACGACATATATATCAACTTTATCCGTTATCTCCTTGACAGCTTCTACCAGGTCATCCCCGTAGCCGACCTTCCAGCCGTCGAAGAGGACCACCTTGTTTCCTCTGTAGAGATAAGCGTTGTAGGTAACCCCTTCTGGGATCTCCCACATGCCTTCAAAGTAGCGCGTCCTCTTGTCATACAGCTTTAGGAGGTAGAGGTTGGGGAGCACCTCTTTAACTTCCTTCCAAACGCGCACACGGGC
>JAADDE010000046.1 GCA_013154085.1 Thermoproteota archaeon
GCGAGAGCGAGAAGGCCATAAGGGAGATCTTCCGCAAGGCGAGGCAGGCCGCGCCGACCATAGTGTTCTTCGACGAGATAGACAGCATCGCAACTAGGAGGGGAAGGGACGTGAGCGGCGTCTTGGACCGCATAGTGAACCAGCTGCTGACCGAGATGGACGGAATCGAGCCGCTCCAGAGGGTCACCGTGATAGCGGCCACCAACAGGCCGGACCTCCTCGACCCGGCCTTGCTGAGGCCCGGCAGGTTCGACCGCTTGATCTACGTGCCGCCGCCGGACAAGAAGGCCAGGCTGGAGATACTGAAGGTCCACACGAGGAGGATGCCGCTGGCCGACGACGTGGACTTGGAGAAGATAGCGGAGATGACCCAAGGCTACACCGGTGCGGACATCGCAGCGCTGTGCCGGGAGGCCGCGCTGATAGCTCTGAGGGAGAACATGAAGCCCGTGCCGGTAAGGATGAAGCACTTCGAGAAGGCCATGCAAGTGGTGAAGCCCAGCCTCAAGAGGGAGGACATACTGAGGTACGAGAGGCTGGCGGAGGAGGTAAAGAGGAGCGCCGTCTAAGCTCACTTTTTGCACGGCGGGTTGTACGGGTCCTCCACCCTTATCTTCAGCTTCAAGCACATCCTCGTAAGCTCTGAGTAGAAGATGCACTCGAAGCAGTTGCTGGCCTCTTCGGGCCTCTTGAAGGTCGCGGGCCTCTGGGGAGGGGGCTTGGGAGCCTCTTCCTTCGCCTCTTTCTTCGGAGGCGGAGGAGGCTCCCTCGGCACCTCCTTGGGAGCCTCCTCGCGCTTCTCCGCCCTTTCTTGGTACACCGGGCACTTCTCGTAGTGGTCGGAAGTGCAGGGGTACTTCAGCGGCGAGACCTTCTGTCCGAGCAGCCGGCAGAAGACCGCAAAGCCCTTCTTCTCACCGTAGGGACACTTAACCACCAACTTTGCGGCCCGTGAGAGCCTCGACATCTCTCAATATAAAGTCCTCCTCCGGGCCAACTCTAAAACTCCAGCGTCCAAGTCCCCCAAACGGCGCCGGAGTTGCTTAGGGCCGAGCCCGTGTCTGTGATATTGGAGAAGCTGCGAAAGGCCGGGTATCACTTCGTGGGCTCCCACAGCGCCGTGAAGAAGTGCCACTGGACCCACGTAGCGCTCACCCAGAGGAGGTTCTGCTACAAGTGCAAGTTCTACGGCATAGCGTCGCACAGATGCGTCCAGATGACGCCGGCCGCAATATGGTGCTGGCTTAGGTGCCTCCACTGCTGGAGGGCCGAGCCCGGGGACCTAGGGCTGGACTGGGACGACACCAGGCTTCCCACGGTCGACGACCCGGAGTTCATAGCTGAGAAGACCATAGAGGAGCACAAGAAGATAATCAGCGGGTACAAGGGGCACCCCAAGGTAGATCCCAAGATGTTTGAGGAAGCAATGAATCCGAAGCACGTAGCCATAAGCCTCTCCGGCGAGCCCACCCTATACCCGAGGCTCTCCGAGCTCATAGAGGCCTACCACAAGAGGGGCATGACTACCTTCTTGGTGACCCACGGCGTGAGGCCCGACGTGCTGGCGGAGCTGGACCCCGAGCCCACTCAGCTGTACTTGAGCTTAGAAGCTTGGGACGAAAAGAGCTTCAAAGAGTTCAACAGGCCGGTGCTGCCGGGCCTCTGGAACGCGGTCCTTCAGAGCATAGAGATTCTGCCCAGCTTCTCCTCCCCGACAGCGATAAGGATAACGCTCGTGAAGGGCTTCAACGACACTAAGGAGGCCTTGAAGGGCCTGGCGAGGCTGGTGTCGAGGGGGTATCCGACCTACGTAGAGGTTAAGGCCTACATGAACGTGGGCTACTCCCGCTACCGGCTCACCAAGGAGAACATGCCGAGCCACGAGGAGGTCAAGAGGTTTGCCGAGGCGCTGGCAGAGGAGATAGGCTACGAGGTGGTGGACGAGCAGAGGTCCAGCAGAGTGGTGCTGCTCTCGAGAATAGGAAAGCCCATAAGGGTCGGGGATGGGTGCCCCGGCGGGAGGGCCGGAGAGGCCGATGAGGACGAGTTCGTGCTGAGCGAAAAAATTAGGTGAGCCTTTCCAAGTGCTACTTAGAATGTAATATATACGGGCTGTGCGGGTCAAGCGGGGGAAGCTTATTAGGCAACTCCGGTCCGCGGCCCCTGAGGCCCCGTGGCCTAGCCTGGACTAGGGCGCCGGCCTGCGGAGCCGGAGGTCCCGGGTTCAAATCCCGGCGGGGCCGCCAAGCCTTATGCATCCCTACACGCTACACGGGATGTCCTCACATACAAACAAACCCATCTCTCTGGCAACCTTCGCTTGCTTCTTGTCAAACGTTATTATAGGTAGCTTCTCCTTCATCGCCATTGCCAAATATAAGGAATCGTAGACTGTGATCTCGTGGCTTAACGCTATTTGGAACGCCTCGTCTAAGTATTTCTCTTGGGGTTTAACTAAGAGTACGTCTCTCATGAGTACCTTCAACGCTTTGTAAGCTGTTGTCGCCCCGATCTCGTCTAGCTTTCTTCTGACCTTGTAGTACTTCCATATAGCATTGGCAACCTCCTTAATCGCATAGTCAAGGGTAACCCCTTTTAACATTACGTTATCCAGCCCCTCCCATCCTTCTTCTTTGAGGACGTAGCTCGCTATTACGATGGCATCAACGACTATCACGGTCCTCCCTCACGAGGTCTGTGGCGAAACCCTTAGGGGACTCCGGCAGGCCTTGTAGGATATTCTTCACTTCTTCAAGCTTTTTCTTCTTTAGCGCTCATTTACCTTCGCTTTTCTAGGAATTTATCTCCTCGTTCCGCACTGCGCCGAGCTCGTCCATCTCTTCTTTAAGCTTCCTCAGCATTCTAATGCTAACGACTGCGCTCATTCGAGTGTCCCGCGACGCGGGCTCCGGGTTTTTATGTATACGACGTCCTCGGGGGCGCCCCCCGCCCCGAGCTAAGCCAGCTCCCGGCTCAGAGGCGCTTCAGCCTCCTCAGCTCCTCCACTATCTCCAAGCCCGTGCTGGTGCCTATTACGGAAGCTCCGGCCTCTATGAAGGAGAGCGCTTGGACCGGCTCCCTGATCCCTCCGGAGGCCTTCACCTCCAAGCCCGGCGCCGCCTCCTTCG
>JAADDE010000021.1 GCA_013154085.1 Thermoproteota archaeon
GTTCTCCTAGGAGGTCTGCGAGAGGGCTTACAAGCTAGCTTTAGGAAATACAGCATTGAGTAAGCCGGAATTGATCGAAGAGTAGTCGGTGTCACGAAAGTAGCTTTGGAAGCGGCGTGAACGCTGGCATCCACTTCCCCCTTGTAATCCCCCGCTCGAGCTCCTCTAGGCGAGGACAAGCGTTACGGTTACTGCGGCGCTAAAGCGATAAGATTTTGGCCGATCGTCCCTTTCGGTAGTCCCTCTTTGAAGATCGCCGTTAAACGCCTGGGACCCATACGGGACAGCGTTGTGGAGGTAGGAAACTTAACGATACTCTACGGTCCACCGGACTCGGGCAAGAGCTATCTTTTGATAAAGAATATACGCCGAATATTCTCTGCTTGATGATCTTATGTTAATGCTGTTTAGGGAATACGTGGAAGCAGGAGTGATAGAAAAGGTTAATGAGAGTCTATCTCTTGCTCTCGCCAAAGGCGAAGAAAAGGCAAGTGTGAGCATAGACTTGGTAGACGTACTAAAGGACGCGAGGGATGAATGGCTCAGCGCGTTCGCGGATGTCGGAAAGGTGACCTTAGATTTGTCCTTAGACATCCTCAAGAAAACCAAGTTAGCCTTGGAGACTCAGGTAAACGGCGTTGGTATCGTGATCAAGGGCACATTAGTAAAAATCTCCTTTGAAGTCAACGAAAATGCACTGCTAAATGTTGCAAACGTCGTTTCAAAGCAATTGAGGGTCGTGTTTTCTTCGTTCCGTGCATACTTTTCGCATGCGACCGAAGTGGAAAGTGCTGTGTACTGCACGTATGGTCGCGGTGCCTTGAGTGCCGTCGTTACGACAATTATTAACATTATAATGGCAAACCTAGTTTCGCTAATAGAGAAATAAATCAAAACTATTAGTAAAACCCTCAATCGGTGTAAAAAGAGATATTTTAATAAATATCTTACCTAAGACTTTAGCCGACATAAGAGAGAACATAATATTCGTTTCATCGTAGTGCTCAAGTTAATTGAAGCAAGGGAAAATAGAAGAAAACTAAAGTTCTTCAATTTTGGCTTTGAGGATAGCGAATATATAGGGGTCCATGGCAGAGTGCCCTTGCTCAAGGCTTCGGCGTTCGCTAACGAGGTTTACGCGCTACTTGCCTAACAAGTGGGCATGACAAGAGCTTGATACTGATAGAAGAACCAGAATCTCAGCTCCACCCTTATGCTCAGCTAATGATGGCGTTCTGGCTCTACAAGCTAGCCTCCGAAAACAAGGTAATCATAACTACACACAGCCCCGTGCCCCTCTCCGCCCTGGTCTTGCTCCACGAAGGGATAAGGAGAGGCAGAGACCCATGCAAGCTGCTAACCGTTGAAGGCTGTAAGGAGCTGGAGCTCTCGAACTCTCTAAAGATATACTACTTTAACAAGCTGGAAGATGGCAGCGTGAGAATTGAAGAGAGGAAGGTGGAGGATCTTGTGAAGAGAGGTCTCGACAGCATCACCGACGTCGTCAGGAGGATCTCCTCTTGGTTCGCTGGCGTGGAGGTGGTACCTTGAGGAGACTGAGGGTGGAGTGCTGCGAAGCCCCTCATGGAAGCCCTTGCTACTGTTGCTACTCGCTAGACTTGCGCTACAGCGTGAGCGCGGAACTGATCGACGCCGAGAAGCACTTTGAGAACCTTGGAGGTCCGCGCTGTGACTGCGCCGTAAGGCTGAGGGACGAAAGCGGAAACATCGAGCGCACAGTCATAATAGAATTGAAGGCTATATCTCGGAAGACAATAGAAAGGGTCTTGGAAGAGGTCAAAAGCTCGGAGGATGTTAAGAAACGCCTACTCGATGTAGTGTTTAAGAATAAAGAAATGGGTGTTGTCGCTAAGTTCAAGAACTGCCGTGAGGCGCTGGACCTCGAAGATTCCGAGTACGTCTTAGCGATACCGAGGAGCTCCTACGAGCTCGAGCGCGAGCTCTACTACAAGCTCGGAGGCGCACTGACTGAAGTAGTTCCCCTAGATATGACCTCCTTGGCACAGTTCGAAGATCCTTCACTCTTCGAAGTAGATGACCTGAAGATAGAGATCAAGCCTTGCTACGCTAAGGCACTCTCCTCATAAGTCTCTTGAACAGCGCTTTCTCAACCTCACGGGAAACCCGTGGACTGAGCCTAAGGAGCAAAGGCTTTTGGTAGCAGCTTCCGCAAAAGGCTGTGCGCTTCACGGCCACAAAGGAGTCACTAAAGGAAGAGGCTATGACGTTAATGCACTCTAGAAGTGAGAAGAACGTCGAGAGAACTTGAAGGAGTTGGGGGCGCTGGGAGGTCTACGGGACGGTTGTACGCCCAAGAAGGATCGAGAGTCCTGTGAGAAGGCCCAGAGAGAACTCAGCTACAAGATTCCTCCGCCGAGGTGCTTCCCTTGACCCCTCCCCAATCGCTACGAGGGCCTCACGAAGGCGGTGCTGCTCGGGTAGCGGGTCGGCAGCGGAAGAGCGCGCTCATCGGCTCGCTCTCGGGATTCGCTCCCCATCGCGCCGCACGGAAGCTCCCAAAAGGGGCGCTTATTAGCCAATTCTGTAGGGCTCGCCACCCCTTGGAGGGAATGAAGCAGATCTCGGCGGCAGATCAGAGCGCGTCCGGCTCGGGCCTCTGGGGCGCACATCAAGCGCTGATGGCACTGGTCCCCGCGGCTGTGAATTGCGGGGGACTACGCGATTTGGTGGAGGCTCTTCCTTTTCATCAAATAGTTCCTCAGGAACGCGGCAAACTCGACGATGGCGGGATCTTTCGAGCGCAACTTTATTTCGCCCACTTCGGTGTGCTGGAGCCTTATCTCATAGTGCCTCTTGATCCCAGAAACCACCAGCAGAATGCCCATAAGCACAGCTATGAAGGCATAGCCTCTAAACTGGGAGGCGAGCCCTCCGAACCACCACATCGTTTCATATACCATCGATTGATAGAACAAGAAGACGGCAACCAGCAAGAAGAGCACGCCGACTAAAAGCCTGCGCAAGTCCCTCACGTAGCCGTACCAAGCTTTGGACACGTAGCCCAAGTCGTAGTCCTCAATCTTCACTTCTTTCTTCGCTATGCCGGACCTCCTCTCGTATATTATCAGCCTTTTGTCAGTCACTATGTACTCCCTCTCCACGTCTCCCATTACCAATGTCTTCCTGTATTCAATATTCTCATCTTCCATAAGCAAGTCTTCCGGGGAGACCTCCCCCGTCTCTTTCATGCTCTCTCCAAGGAGATAGGCAGGTTGCCGAAATATAAAGTAAAGTAATGAGCTTTTTCCATCTGGTTCCGCTTCTGCCTTCGGTGCCCGGTCGCTCCGCGCCCACGGCCCTTTCGGCAGACCGCGGACGGGATTGGGGTAAAACTGGTGTGGCGTCTGGGTTTTCGTGCTCTGGGGATCTCCGACGTGGTGGGTCGGCACCTCTCGGATTACCGTTCGCCTTTTTAATCGGGTAACGGCAAGGGTAATGCTGAGAAGCATGAAGAGGTTAATTAGAGCGGTAGTTAAAGAAGGGAGATTGGTGCCTCTCGAAGACCTTAATTTGAGGGACGGCGAATTGGTGACCTTGCTCATAGAAGAGGATGTCGTAGAAGTAGCTAGGCGCGTACGCGCCCTCGTTCGAGCAAGCCATGAGCCCTCCGAAACGCTGAGCGAGGAGAGGGAGAGGTTCGAGACGTGACCGAAAAGGTCGTTCTCGACGCATCAGTAGTCGTTGATTTGTTTGCGGGAAGGGACGAAAAGAGGGTTAGGGCGGCCGAGGCCGCGTTCAAGTGCTTTCAAGAGAAAGGAGTTAGGCTATACGCCCCTAAACTTCTCCTCGTAGAAGTTGCCGGCGTCTTGGTTAGGTTCATGCCGCCGGAGAGGGCGGCTCCAGCAATTTCCATACTAAGGGAGCTTGTTATAACGGTTTCCGACGCCGTATTTTACGAAGACGCCTTAGAGCTGGCGCTGAGCACCGGCTCGAGAGGCGCGGATTCCTACTACATGGGACTGGCTAAGGTCGTGGGCGCTGTACTGGTAACCAGCGATAAGGCTCAAGCAACCAACGCTAAGCGCGCCGGGGTGCGCTCTTTCTACATACCCGCCGAGGTTGACAAACTCCTAGAGATGCTTGGTTGCCAGCACGGGAGATCTTGAGGATTAGCTGGTGCGGCGGCCGGGATTTGAACCCGGGATCACCGGCTTGGGAGGCCGGCATCCTAGTCCAGGCTAGACGACCGCCGCCGTGGGATGGCTCTGAAATCCCCTTATAAAGTTGCTACGGCACGAGCCTCTTCATGTCCCTCGGGAACGTCGTGGCGAGCCTCACGTTGCTTATGCCGGCCACGGGAACCATCAGCCTCTGCAAGCCCATGCCCCAGCCGGCGTGGGGAGGCATTCCGTAGTCGAACCACTTCAAGTACCACTCGAAGCTCTCCGGGCTCAGCCCCCTCCTCTTGAGCTCCTCCTCAAGCTCCCTTCTGACGTGAATTCTCGTGCTCCCGCTGGATATCTCCAAGTGCTTCCAGTTGAGGTCGAAGCTCTCGGAGAGGTCCACCTCCTTGCCGCCCACCACGTCGGAGCCCTTCCTCTTAGTGTAGAACGGCCTCACGTCGGCCGGCCAGTCCACTATGAAGTAGAAACCGCCGGAGGTCTTCCCCTCCTTCTCGAGCACCTCCGACAGCTTCCTCAGCTCCGGCGTGCCGAAGTCCTCTCCGGGCTCCACGTCGAAGCCCTCGGCCTTGATTATCTCCCAAGCCTCCTTGTAGGTTATCCTCGGGATGGGTAGGGCCACCTCCGGAGGCCGGTGGCCCAGCACCTCCAGCCACCTCCCGCCCCTCTCTCGCGCGTAGTCGATTACCCTCTTCACCACGTTCTCAAGAACCTTCATCACGTCGTTGTAGTCGGCAAACGCCATTTCTACGTCAACAGAGATGAACTCGGCCAAGTGGTAGGGGGTGTCGCTCTCCTCGTGCCTCCAAGCCGGGGCGATCTCAAACACGTACTCCAGCGAGGAGGTTAGGAGCTCCTTGTAGAGCTGGGGGCTCTGTGCCAAGTAGGCGGTCTTCCCGAAGTAGAAGACCGGCACCAGCTGGGCCCCTCCCTCGCTCCCCGACGCAATTATCTTCGGAGTGAACACCTCTGTGAAGTTCAGATCGTACAAGTACTCTCTGATCGCTCTGGCCGCCAGGCTGACCAGCCTCAGCACCGCTTGGCTCTCCGGCCTCCTCAGGTCCATAGGCCTGTTCGCCAGCCTGGTATCTATGTGCGCGTCGACCTTGCCGGCCACGTCGAGCGGGAGGGGCGACTTGGCCTCGTTGAGCACTACCAAGTCCTTCCCGGCCAGCTCGACCCCTCTGGGCGCCCTAGGATCCCTCCTGACCACGCCCACTACCATAACCGCGCTCTCCAAGGGGAGCTTGCTGACCTTCTTGATCAGCTCCTTGTAGCGCTCCTTCTCCTCCTCGCTGGCCTCCTTGGGCACGCGGAAGGTCACCTGTATGGTTCCGGTAAAGTCCCTCACGATGAGGAACACGAGCTTTCCGACCCTTCTGACGGCGTGCACCCAGCCGGCGACCCTTACCTCCTTCCCCTCCATCTCCGGCGTAATCTCTTCGATGAGAACATCGCGGTACTTCATTCGGCCACCTAGCCGGGGAGCCCTCATTAACTAAAAAGGGCTAGGCGGTGGCCAGCCTCTTGCCCAGCACCTCCAAGAGGGCCCTCACCTTCCTCATCAGCTCTGCGAACTGCTCGAAGGTGAGCTGCTGAGCGGCGTCGCTCAAGGCCTTGTCCGGCTCCGGGTGGACCTCCACGATCAGCCCGTCCGCCCCCGCGGCCACTATTGCCAGCGCCAAGGGCTCCACCAAGTCCCTCTTGCCCGCCGGGTGGGAGGGGTCGCCTATCACCGGTAGGTGGGAGCTCTTCTTAGCTACCGGAATTGCTGCTATGTCTAAGGTGAAGCGCGTCGAGTTCTCGAACGTCCTTATGCCCCTCTCCGTGAGCACCACTTGGCCGTTGCCCTCCAGCAGCACGTACTCGGCCGCTTGGAGCCACTCCGCCACGGTGTTGCCCATACCCCTCTTCAGAACTACCGGCTTGCCGGTCCTCCCGACCTCCCTGAGGAGCGGGAAGTTCTGCATGTTCCTCGCGCCTATCTGCAGCGCGTCCGCCACTGAAGCCACCTTCTGCACGTCCCTAGTATCCATCACTTCCGTGACTATTGGAAGGCCCGTGGCCTCCCTCGCCTTAGCGAGCAGCCTCAAGCCCTCCTCGCCCAGGCCTTGGAAGGAGTACGGATTCGTGCGGGGCTTGTAGGCCCCTCCCCTCAAGGCCGCTGCTCCTTCCTTCTTCACGAACTCTGCTGTGCTCAATATCTGCTCCTCGCTCTCCACGGAGCAGGGTCCGGCTATGACGGCGAAGCTTCCTCCTCCGATCTTTGCCTTGCCGACCTCTACCACCGTGTCGTCCGGCTTGAACTCCCTGGAGGCCAGCGGGTATTTTGACTTCACGTCCAAGACCAGCTCGACTCCGGGAAGCGCTTCGACGCCCTCCACCTTCGTCCCCGGAGGGGTCACTATCAGGGGCCTCCCGTACAGCGTCACCTCCCAAAAGGGAATTCCCTTCTGCTGGAGGAGGCCCTTTACCTCCTTGCCTCCCTCCTTCTCTTTTAAGACTATTATCATTCCGCCCGACCGCGTCCCCCGCCCTTCCCACTCCTTTTCCTCCTAACGCTCCTCCACTTCTTTCTGACGATCGGCGGATGCCCCTCCAGCCCCTCCAGCCACCTCTTGGTCTTGGGGTCTGAGGGGTAGCCGGAGCCGAAGTCCCCGTACTCCTTCTTCAGGTTCCTCACGTGCCTCTCCCTCACCTCCTTTGCCACCACAGAGGCGGCCGCGACTATGGGGCACCTCTCGTCTCCTTTTGTGAGGACCTTTACGTTCTCGAATACCTTCTTGAGCTCCTCTTCCTGTTGCTTGCCGTGCCCCACCACGTCTACGTAGATCTCGTCTATCTTCTGCTTTTTCAGCGCCTCCTCAATGAGCTCCCTCATAGCTTTGATCGTTAGGGCGCTCACGCTCTCCTTGTCTATCTCCTCGGGGCGCACCTCTTTTATCATGATAAGTTTTGCAGTCTTAAGGATCAAGTTGTAGAAGTACCTCCTCCTGGCGGGGGTGAGGGACTTGCTGTCCTTGAGGCCCAAGAGGACCAGCTTCTCAACTTGCGACTTCTCCATAGCTACGAGGGCAATGAACATGCTGCCTATGACTGGCCCTCTGCCCGCCTCGTCGAGGCCGGCCACGATCACGCTCCGACCGTCTCTGAGATGCGCCCCGCCCCTCCTTTAGCCCTTCCACGCTACCTCGCTTCGGCGAAGCCCCGGTGGCCTGTCCGTGGTTCAAGGGAGGTTCTTGCACCAGCCCGAAGCTCGGCAAGCCCAGCTCCGAGGTGACCGGAGCCCACTGCAGGAGCGAATTCGAGTTCCGGGCGTGCCAGTTCTACGTGGAGCCGGAGAAGAAGGAAGGACTGCTGGCCTACCAGACCAAGGAGAGCGGCGACACCTTTGAGGCTAGGTATAAGCCCTACAAGCCCATCCACGCCCTGCCGGAAGAGCCGGTGAGCGGTTGCCCGTACTTCAAAGTGCTCCGCGGATCCGACGGCCGGTGGTACGCGCTGTGCCGCGTCATGGACAGGCTCTTAACGGTGAGCGAGGTGAAGCTCTGCAACGTCCACTGGAAGACGTGCCCGCTCTACAAGAACGGCCCCAAGCTGGCAAACGTGTAGTGCTCCAAGTGGTGGGCCCCAGGAAGAGCGGCAAGACCGCGCTCGTGGTGGAGCTGGTTAAGGAGCTGAGGAGCTTGGGAATAGAGCCCAAGGTGGTGAAGCAGACGAAGCACTCCCTGCTGGACACGGACTTTGGAGACACGAGGAGGGTAGCGGCCGCAGGAGCCGGGGAGGTGGTCTTGCTCTGCAGGGACGGGGTTAGGTACCAGAGGAGGGGAAGGGTGAGCTTGGAGGAGGTGGTTGAAGAAATGGAGGGCGTGATAATAGTTGAGGGAGGGAAAGGCGTCAAGAGGAGGGACTGGATGGCCGTCGTTACGTGGAGAAACGAGGTGGAGCGGAGACTTTACTGGAAGCCGCTGACCGTCGCCGAGATGGGTCCCGGCGACAGCGCGCCCCTGCTCGCTTGGAGGCTGGCGAGGATCCTCGCGGCGGCGGCGCGCGCCCAAAGCTTATAATCCACATTAGGGGTGCCCCTCACCGGGTCCGGGGCCGTCGTCTAGCCCGGAAGGACGCCGCCCTTACGAGCCCCCGAGCTAGGAAAGGCGGTAGTCCGGGGTTCAAATCCCCGCGGCCCCACCACTCGGCAAACCAGAAGGACACCTCCTCCTCGATGAGGGCTACCAGAATCGTGAGGTTCTTGACGGCGTACTCGAGTATCAACCCCGGACACCTAACAGACAAGCCACGCCGTCTGAAGAAAAGCTTTTACCTCATTGAGCGCCCCAACACGCTACCTTGTGGTCCTCTCCGGTGAGCGGGGGCTCATCTTCGGAGCACCTCTCCAAGAGCTCCCTCCTCTCGTCAACCAGCACGCACCTAGGCCGGAAGCGGCACCCCTTGGGAGGGGCCGCACTCACCTCGCCCTTTATGGGCACCTCCAGCTTCCTCCTCCGGTTCTCCGGATCGGGCTCGAGGACCGCCGCAAGGAGGGCCTTGGTGTAGGGATGGAGGGGACTTCGGAGCACCTCCTCCGTAGGGCCCTCCTCCACTATCCTGCCTAGGTACATGACCCCTATCCGGTCGCACAGGTGGGGCGTCGTGGATAGGTCGTGGGTTATCACTATCATGCTGAGGCCCTCCCTCTCGTGGAGCTCCCTGAGGAGGTTGATTATCTCGGCCCTTATGGAGACGTCCAGCATTGAGACGGGCTCGTCGGCAACTATTACTTTTGGGTTTATGCTCAAGGCTCTAGCTATGACTACCCTCTGCCTCTGCCCCCCGGACAGCTGGTGGGGGTAGCGGTCCGCTAAGTCCTCCGTGAGCTTTGCCCTCTTCATGGCTTCTATGGCCCTCCTCCGCGCCTCTTCCTTGCTCTTGACGAGCTTGTGCACTAGGAGCGGCTCGGCCACCGCCTCCCAGACCCTCATCTTTGGGTCGATGCTTGAATATGGATCTTGCCAGACCATTTGAATATCTCTCTTCACTATCCTCTTCCCCTTAGGGCTCAAGCGCCTATACGAGACGGTGTTTTCCACCACCTCCTCGCCCATCCTCGAGAGCTCTGAGGCGACGCCGTCGCTCACCCTCAGCAATACGTCTCCCTCGGTGGGCTCCTCGAGGCCTATTACCACGCGGGCGAAGGTGCTCTTTCCGCATCCGCTTTCGCCCACGACGCAGTAGACCTCGTCCCTCAGCTCCACGTCTACCCCGTCGACCGCCTTCACAGTCCTCTTAGGGGAGAAGAGGCCTCCCACGAGGTAGTACTTCTTCAAGTTGATGGTTCTCAGCGCCACGTCGGGGGGCAGAGGCTCGAGCGTCAAGCTCTGTACCGCCCGGCCCCTCTGCGGGAAGGACTAAATAGTCCCAAGTCGCCCGCGAGCTTCAGCGCCATCAAAGTACCGCGGGGATCCGGGCTCTCCATGAGGCTCGTGCCCACCAGCGCTCCCCGGTAGCCCCTCAGGGCGAGCTCGTAGGCGTCGGAGGCCCTCTTGAGGCCCGACTCTGCTAAGGGAAAGGCCCTCTCGCTGACGTACCTCACGGCTCCGAAGAGCCTCCTTATGTCGGTCTTCAGCGTTTTGAAGTCTCTCGAGTTCACCCCCAGCACGTCGACCCAAGGCTCCTCCGACAGCTGGGCGTCCTCTTCTCTGGACACCTCCACCAGCGTCTGGAGGCCCATTGCCTTAGCCTTGAGCGCTAGGTACTTTAGGTCGTCCTCTCCGAGCACGTCGAGCATTAGGAGCACCGCGTCGGCGCCGTAGGCGTGGGCGGCCGAGAGCTGGAATTCATCAACGACGAAGTCCTTGAAGAGCACCGGCTTATCGGTTAGCATAGACGCCTTCCTCAAGTTTTCGTATGACCCCTTAAAGAAGATCGGCTCAGTGAGGACGGAGAGCGCAGCCGCTCCCCTCACCTTGGTCAAGTACTCCTCCAGCTCCCACCGCGCCCTAACCCCGCTCGGCGAGGAGGGCTTGTACTCGGCTATTATTGCGAAGGAGTTCCTCTCGAGAGAGCTCCTGAAGTCCAAGATTCCCTTCTGTCTGCGTGGGAGCACCAGCTCCCTCCTCTCCCTCTTCACCCTCTCCTCGGTGGCCTTCACTATCTTCTCCAAGACCAAGGGTCATCCACCTCCCGCGTCGGACTGAGGGTAATATGACGTGCCCGCGCGGGAGCTCCGGGAGCGGAGATGTGGAAGTGGAAGCTGGCCTTCTGGCTGACCGTCTTCGCAGTTCCCCCGGCCTTGGGCTCGCTGCTGGACTCAGCCCTCGGCCTCCCGAAGATCCCCTACGGATGGATCTTGGGCGCTCCCCTGCTCGCAACCTCCCTGCTGGTCTCCTCGGCCGCCGGAAGGGCCCTCAGAAAGAGGGGCCATTCGAGGCCTTCTAGGAGGTTTACCCCTCCAGACCTCCTCGTCAAGGACGGTTTGTACTCTTGCATGAGGCACCCGAACCAGTTCTCCATGACATTAATTCCGCTGGCGCTCTCGCTCATCGCCGGCAGTCCCTGCGGGCTGGCCCTTTCGGGCTGGGCCGCGGCCTCGGGCCTGGCCTTCATACTCTACGTGGAGGAGAGGCTGGTCCATAAGGCCTTCTGCCCGGACTACTGCGATTATGCGTCCAGAGTCCCGGCCATATCCCTAAACCCGAGGTGCTTGCTTGTAGCATTGAGGGAGCTCAGAAGCTCTTCCCGGCCTCGTAGAGGATGAGCGTGTGGTACATGTGCTCGTCCTCTATCCTGACAACCTTGACCGGCCTCCATCCGGCCATAACGTACTCGTGGCTCACCACCCTGGCGCCGGGCCTCAGCTCGCGCTCCAGTTTGGGCCTCAGCAGTTCCATGAGGTCGGGCAGTAAGAACATGGTAACGACCGTGGCCTCCCCCAAGGGCACGTCGAGGGCGTCCGCGTTCACTATCTCTACCTTGTCCTCCAGCCCCCTCTTCTTGACCTCCTCCCACGCTATCTGGCACAGATCGCTCCTTATCTCGACCCCTACGCCCCTGCTGGCGCCGAACTCCTCGACAGCCATTATCGGTATCCTCCCGTCGCCGCTCCCCAAGTCGTAGACCACGTCGCCCGGCCCTACCTCGGCCAGCTTCAGCATCTCCCTGGCCACGTGTCTGGGCGTGGGCACGTAGGGCACGCTGAAGTTGAGCTCTGGGAAGGGCACCTCCCACAGCATGGCCGAGGGTTTGCGGGAGGGGGGAATTAAAGCTCAGAGGAGCCTCTCGGCCATGGCCCTCCCGGCTATGGCGCCGGTCGCCGCGGCCACGTTTATGCCCCTCGAGAGGCCCGCGCCGTCTCCAGCGGCGTAGAGGCCGTCCACCACAGTTTCCATGTTGCGGTCAACTCTGGCCTTCATGCTGTAGTACTTTATCTCCGGGGCGTAGAGGAGCGTGTGCGGCGACAGCACGCCGGGTATTATGTAGTCCAAGCTCTTGAGCCCCTCCAGTATGTTCGTTATTATGCGGTACGGGTAGGCCATGCTTATGTCTCCCGGCGTCACCTCCCTGAGCGTGGGCCTCACTATGCCCCTCTTGATCCTCTCCCAAGTGCTCCTCCTCCCGCTCTCCAAGTCCACCAGCCTCTGGACCAGAGGGTTCCCTCCCCCGAGCCTCGTGGCCAGCCTTGCGATGTTCTTGCCGTACTCTATTGTATCTTCCATAGGATCGGTCAATTTCACAGTAACCAAGAAGGCGAAGTTCGTGTTCTCGCTCTTTTTGCTCAAGTACGCATGTCCGTTGACCCCCACGGTGCCGTCGTCGTAGACCTCCTTGACTACGAAGCCTCTGTGATTGGTGCAGAAGGTTCTGACTTTGTCGTCGAACGTTTTTGTGTATATTATTATTTTCGGGTCCACCTCAACGCTTATTATGTCCTCCATGACCGCCGCCGGCACCTCCACCCTCACTCCGACGTCCAGCGGGCCCGGCTCCAGCTCGACCCCCAGCTTCCTCGCAACCTTTACGAACCACTCCGCCCCTCCCCTTCCGGGCGCCAGCAACAGCAACTTGGAGCGGAACTCGCCCCTGTTCGTTCTGACCACGAACTGGCCGTCAACCTTGTCCACGTCAACTGCCGTGGTGCCTATTATGAAGTCCACCCCGCCCTTTTTCAAGAATTTCGTCATGTTGTCTATTACCTTTATTGAGTTGTCCGTTCCTATGTGCCTCTGCCTTATGGGTACGAACTTTGCCCCGACCTTTGCCGCTCTCTTCTCTATCTCCTTGACCCTCTCCGGGTCGGGCTCGTGGAGCGTGTCCGGAGGGGCTCCGAACTTGAGGAATATCTGGTCCACGTACTCTATGAGCTCCCAAGCCTTCTCCCAGCTGCCCACGAGCTCGTGGAGCTCCCCTCCCACGTCGGGCCTCAAGTTGATGAGGCCCGAGGAGAGGGTTCCGGCCCCTCCCACGCCGTACAGTATGTGGCACGGCTCGCAGTAGGTGCACTTGCCGACCTTGGGCTCTTGGAGCGGGCACTTCCTCTGTCTGGCGTAGTAGCCCTTCTCGATTATCCCTACCTTGAGCTTCCCCTCTCCCAAAACGGCGAGCTCGTGCGCGGCGAACATGCCGGCCGGGCCGGCTCCCACTATCAGAACGTCGTACTCCTTCACCTCAGCACACCCCCACCGTCTCAAGTGCTTCGGGTCCCGTGCCCACGTAGCACACCGGCACGCCCACCTCTTTCTCTATGTCGCTGATCCACAGCCTCGCCTCCTCCGGCAGGTCGCTCCAGGCCGTGACGCCCCTAGCCTTTGGAAACAGCACGTCAACCTTCGTTATTGCAAGCTTAGTGGCCCCGTTGACTCTGGCTGCCCTCTTGAGGAGGTCTAGGTTCTCCTCCAGCGGGGCCGCCCTCCTGGGCCTCCCGGTGACGGTGCCGTACTCCGCCAAGCCCCTCCTCTCGACCTCCTCCTCGCTGAGCTCTCCCTTCAGAGGTCCCGCGCCTACCCTAGTCACGAAGGCCTTCGTCACCAGTATTACGTCCTCGACGTCCGAGGGGGCCAAGCCGGCCTCGCTGAGGAGCGCTCCGGCGGTTACGTCCCTCGACGTGACGTAGGGGTAAGTCCCGTGGAAGAGGCTCAGCCCGAAGCCCTGCGTCCCCTCCACGTGAACCACCTTGTAGGAGTCCACTGCGTCGTGGAGGAGCGAGACCACGTCCGTAACGGTGGCAAACTTCTCTATTGCGTCCTTAAAGTCCTTAGCCAGCCTCAGCCTCCTCATGACTCTGTCGCTCATTGCCGCGCCCACGCCGGTCAGAGTGGAGCCTATCTTGGAGGAGAGGTGTCTGTCCCTCCTCTCCCTCTCCACGTGCTCTTCTTCTATTATTCCCGTCCTTTCGTCCACCAGCACTTGCTCTCTCGACAGCCCCAGCGCCTCCACTTCCTCCTTCAGCACGCCCACGCTGATCAGCGCCCCGGGGGCCACTGCGCCCTTTCCCTTGTGCGTCACCAAGCCGGAGGGCAGAGCCCTCAGCTTGTACTCCTTCCCTTGGTGGAACACCGTGTGGCCCGCGTTGATGGCCCCCGTCCTAACGGCGTAGGCGGGGGACTCGAGGAAGGAGAGGTAGGCCGCGACCTTGCCCTTGCCCTCGTCGCCGAACAGCGCTCCGACGAGGAGCCTCACTGGCACCCAATTCCCTTGTGGGCGGGGGCGTGCGGACTCCCTTTAAGCCTTCTGAAGGGGTCCCTCGACTCTGCCTCCCTTAACTTTCAAGACTCTGAAGCCCTCTAGTGGCGAGTGCGAGGCTACCGCAAGCACCTCCACGGCCTCCAGCGCTTTAAGGGCCAAGCTTCTGTTGTCCTCATCGAGGTAGCTGAGGGTCTCATCGACGAGCACCGCTCTGGGCTTCACCGCCAGAGCCCTGGCCAGCGCCACCAAAGCCCTCTGTCCGCTGGACAGCTCCTTGGCCTTCCTCTTCAGCAACCCCTCTATTCCCAGCGCTTCGGCTGCCCAGTAGGGGTCGCCCCTCCCGAGGATCTCTACGCCGAAGAGCAAGTTCTCCTCAACGGTCCCTCTCAGCACCGGCGGGCTCGATGGGACGTAGACCACCTCGCCCCTCGCGTCCTCCTTGCCGAAGGCGGTAACCTTCCCCCTCTTCGGCCTTATCAAGAACGCTAGGGTCTTGAGCAGCACGGTCTTCCCGGCCCCGTTGGGGCCGAGCACCCAGTACCTCCCCCTCTCCAGCCTCACGCTTACCTCCTTCAGAACCTCCCTTCCGCCGAGCTCCACCGTAACTCCCTCAGCGACTATCACCGGCCCACCCGCTCAAGACGGAGACTTCCTCCACTTTGAGGACTTTCTTTATCTCCTCCTCAAGCCCGTTGGGAAAGACCACGTAGGCCTTTCTGCCCTCCACAGCTATCCCATAGGCCACCTTGTCCCCTACCC